>NZ_JBVJFP010000009.1:1117-43325 GCF_055587785.1 Streptomyces sp. NPDC046379 | reverse complement strand
GGGAGCCGCGGGAGCCGCGGGAGCCGCGGGAGCCGCGGGAGCCGCGGGAGCCGCGGGAGCCGCGGGAGCCGCGGGAGCCGCGGGAGCCGCGGGAGCCGCGGGAGCGGCGGGAGCGCTGTCCTTCGGGACCTCGCGGTCCCTCGCCCAGCCCCGGCATCCGGCCACGCCACGGTGAGCCGCACCCCGTGCGGCGGCTTCCGGAGTGGGCATCACGCCGAAACGCGCGAGCCCGCGACCTCCGCCGTCTTCCCGGCCTCAGCCGTCTTCCCGGCTTCCACGGTCTTCCCGGCCTTCGCCGTCCCCCCGGCGGGCGCGGCCGACGCGCCCGGCACACCCTGCCCGGCCCGCCCGCCCTGGCCGGACTCGCGTGGTGCGGGCATGTGCAGCGGCGGCGCCTCGCAGTGCATCGCGCGGGGCAGCCGCAGTGCCATCGCCGCGCCGAGGAGCAGCAGGCCCGCGCTGACCAGGAGCGTGACGTGCAGGCCGTGCACGAAGCAGTCCCTCGCGGCGCTGCGCAGGGCCTCCCCGGCGGACCCTCCGAGGCGGCCGGCGACATGGTAGGCCTCGCCGAGCGAGTGCCCGGCCGCCTCGGTCGCGGACGCCGGGACGCCCGGCACGGAGGAGAGTCCGGGGGCGTACGCCGCGTTCATCACGCTGCCGAGCAGGGCGATGCCGATGCCCGCGCCGAGCTGGTAGGAGGTCTCGCCGATCGCGGCCGCGCCGCCCGCCTGCTCCGGCGGGGCCTCGCTCAGCATGCACTCGTACGCCCCGAACAGGGTCGTCTCCAGGCCGAAGCCGAGCAGCACGAACCCGGAGAGCATCAGCGCGGGATCGTCCTGCCCGCCCATCGCCGTGAGCAGCACGACCGCCGCGGCCGTCAGACAGAACCCGGTGCACACCATCCGGCGCGGCCCGAACCGGCGCAGCATCCGCGCCCCGGCCAGTCCCGCCGCCATCGCGGCCACCGTCAGCGGCAGCAGCCGCAGCCCCGTCTCCAGCGGCGAGAGCCCGAGGACCAGCTGGAGGTACTGGGCGGCGATCAGCTCCAGGCCGACCAGGGCGAGCATCGCGAGCACGATGCACCCGACGGAGACGCTGAACGTCGGCCGAGCGAACATCCGCAGGTCGACCAGCGGATGCCGGCGCCGCCGCTGCCTGCGCACGAACAGCACCAGCAGCACCGCGCCCACGAGCAGCGGGACCAGCGTGAGCGGGCCGAGCGCAGGTTCGCCGGCGCCCAGCCGCTTGACGCCGAGGACCACGCCGAACAGTCCGACGGCCGCCAGCAGCGCGCCGACCACGTCCCAGGGGCCGTCGCCCTCGCCCTTGGACTCGGGCAGCAGCAGACGGCCGACCGGCAGGCTGACCAGCATCAGCGGGATGTTGACGAGGAAGACCGTGCCCCACTGGAAGTGCTCCAGCAAAAAGCCGCCGAGCAGCGGCCCGACCGCGGCGCCGACCGCGGCCACCGCGCTCCAGACGCCGATCGCGAGCGCCCGTTCGCGCCGGTCGGGGAAGACCTGGCGCAGGATCGAGAGCGTCGCGGGCATGATCATCGCGCCGCCGACGCCGAGCAGCGCCCGCGCCGCGACGAGCACCTGCGCGGTGTCGGCGAAGGCCGCGAGGGCGGAGGCGACGCCGAAGAGGGCGTAGCCGAGGAGCAGGACCCGTCTGCGGCCCACGCGGTCGCCGAGGGTGCCGAAGAGGATCAGGAGCGAGGCGCAGACGAGCGGATAGACGTCGACGATCCAGAGCAGCTCTATCGCGCTGGGCCGGAGGTCCTCGGTGACGGCGGGCACCGCGACGTGCAGCACGGTCGCGTCGACGGCGACCAGCAGCAGGCTGACGCAGAGGACCACGAGGACGACCCAGCGGTTGGCACCGGCCCCGGCCGCCCGACGGCGCAGCCCGACGGCGGCCGTGGTCGTCCCGGACATGTACGTACCTCCCAGATGTTCTCGCGTTCGGCGGGCTCACGGGGGTGGGGACTCCCTCGTGACTCGGCCGGAGAGGAGCGGAGGTCTCCGGCCCGCGCAACGAATGGCGAGTGACACGTCAGCGTACGCGAGTTCGCACGGGGGTCGAGTGGCGGACCTCTCACACCTCCGGGCAACCCGTGTGGCGTACGCCACGCACCGCCGGTCGCCGTACGTCACGACCGGGGCCCGGTCCGGCGGTCCGCGCCCGGGCGCCGCCGATAATCGAGCCCGTGACCGATCTTGGAACGCGCAGCTCCCGCGTCCCGGCCCTGCGCCGGGCGGCCCCCGCCCTGCTCGGGTACGCGGCCGTCCGCGTGCTGGTGCTGCTGACGCTGGCGGGGTGGAGCGCCGCGCGGGACAAGAGCGCGTACACCCTGCTGACCGCCCGCTGGGACGCCCTCTGGTACGCCCGGATCGCCGAGCGGGGGTACGGCCACGAGGTGCGGCTGCCGAACGGCGACGTCCACTCCGACCTGGCCTTCTTCCCACTGCTGCCGTGGCTGGAGCGGGGGCTGCGCGCGGTGGCCGGGCTCTCGTACGCGGACGCCGGGTTCGTGGTCGCCGCATGCGGTTCGGTGGCGGCGGCGTGGGGGATCTTCGCGGTCGTCGACCTGGTGCACGGACGCCGAGCCGGGGTCTGTGCGGTGCTGCTGTGGGCGGTGCTGCCGGTGGGGATCGTGCAGTCGATGGCGTACAGCGAGTCGCTGTTCACCGCGCTGGCCGCGTGGGCGCTGTACGCGGTGCTCAGCGGGCGCTGGGTGACCGCGGGCGCGCTGGCCCTGTGCGCGGGGCTGACCCGGCCCGTGGGGCTCGCGGTGGGCGCGGCGGTGTGGGCGGCGGCCCTGGCGTCCCTCGTACGAGAGCGGCGCACTGCTCCATCCGGGCCTGCCCGGAGCGCGACGCCCGCTCCGGGCGCGCACCTGGGCGCGTACGCCCCCGTCCCCTCCCCCGACCACCCCGCCGGGGGCGCTCCGGTCTGGCCGCGCGCCCTGGGCATGCTGCTCGCGCCTCTGGGCGCCGCCGGGTACGTGCTGTGGGTCGGCCACCGCACCGGCCGGGGTCCGCTCGGCTACCTCGACGTCCAGGCGGGCTGGCGCAACGGCTTCGACGGCGGCCGTGCCTTCGCCCGCTTCGTCGGGGGTCTGCTCGCCTCCTTCCCCTCGACGCTCGCCGGGGCGGCGCTGATCGCCGGGGTGGGGCTGGTGCTCTGGCTGTACGCCCTGTGCGTACGCCGGCGCGAGCCGCTGCCGCTCCTGGTGTACGCGGGGGTCGTCACCGCGCTGGCGCTGGGCGCGTCCGGTTACTTCGGCTCCAAGCCCCGGCTGCTGCTCCCCGCCTTCCCGCTGCTGCTGCCGCCGGCGCTGGCCCTGGCCCGGCTGCGCACCGTGACGGCCGCGCTGGTCACGGGCGGGGCCGCGGTGGCCGCGGCGGCGTACGGGGCGTTCTGGCTGAACGGCTCCGGGCCGCCGTGAACCCTCGCTAAAGAGCGGGAAAACTGTGCGCAGGTAATGATCAAAGGAATTACCAGGAAGGGCCCCTACGGATTGCCGGAATCCATGGAAATAAACCCCTTGCTGAGAGCAATGCCACATCACATGGTCATTACAAACCCGGTGATTCGACCGGGAAGACAGCTCACTCGCTGTAACGTCGATTCCGTGCGTACCGAACCAAAGCCGACCCGGCTCGACCGGATCTTCGCCCGACTGGACCGCGAACCGCAGCGGCCGGTCCTCGACGTGCCGCGAATGACCCGGCACCGGGCGGTGCTCTTCGGCGCGACGCTCGCCTTCTACCTCACGATCGTGCTGGCCGTGGTCACCACCTCGTGGCTGGTCCGTTTCGACTGGCAGGCGATGCTCTTCCGGCCCTATCAGCAGTGGCCGGAGATCCATGCCTTCCTGGACTACTGGGTGGTCCTGGGGCAGCGCGGCCCGACGGCGGTGATGGTGGCGGCCTGGCTGGGCTGGCGCTGCTGGCGGCAGCACACGCTGCGGCCGCTGCTGGCGTTCGGCGCCGCGCTGCTGCTGCTGAACGTGACGGTGGGCGCCGTGAAATACGGCCTCGGCCGCTCCGGTCCGCACTACGCGACCGAGGTCGGCTCCAACGAGATGTGGCACTGGTTCCAGGCCGGCAGCGACATATTTCCCTCGGGTCACACCGCGAACGCCGTCGTGACCTGGGGCATCCTCGCCTATCTGGCGTCCACGCCGGGCACCCGCCGCTGGCTGTCGGCCCTGTCGGCGGTGCTCTCGCTCAGCGTCGGTCTCACCACCGTCTACCTGGGCACGCACTGGCTCAGCGATGTGCTGCTGGGCTGGGCCGCGGGTCTGCTGATCCTGCTGGCGCTGCCGTGGTTCGAGCCGCCGATCGCCCGCGCCGAGGCGTGGCTGCTGGAGCTGCGCGACCGTCATCTGCCCCGCCGGAGCCGTACGGCGCCGCGGCCCGTGCCCGTGCCCGTCGCGGACGAGTCGCCCTGCCCGCCGGCCCCGGCCGCGGTGTCGGAGGAGGAGCCCGCGGCGGTGGTACGGGAGACGATCCCGCAGACGGCCGCGCGCGCCGGCCGGGCGCCCGCCTATCTGGCCCCCGGCCCGCACACCACCCGCTCCGAGCGCACGCCGGTGACCCCGGTCGGCAGCCGCCGCCCGCCGCACCCCGAGCGCGTCGCCCGCGGTTCCGCCTCGACGGCGCGCCCGCTGACGGGCGGCTGACCGGTCGGCCCCTCGGGGCCGGTCAGCCCTTCCAGGCCCGGACGACCACTCCGTCGCGCACCTCGAAGTTCAGCCGTCCCACGCGGTACTCCATGGTGATGATCGCCCCCGGCGGCAGGGAACGCACCGCCGACCACCCGCGTTCGCGGGCGAGACGCTCGGCCGTGGCCGCGTCGAGGCCGGCGTAGGCGTCCGGGCTGTCGTTCGGTTCGGCGGGGGGTGTCGGAATCGATGCCATGCCGCCACGCTAGTCATGGATCCCCCTGCGGTCACGCTTCCGTCACAGGATCACGACAGGCGTTCGGCCGCAGGGGTTCACCCGGACGAGCGGTTTTCCGCCGCTCGCGCACTCCGTGGAAGACGAATTCCCGCGGGGTGCGACGCGCTCGGAATAGCCCGTGCGCAAAACACTCGAGAATCCCTCGAGAAACCCCCCTCAAGACGCCTTTCCCGGCCGGTTCCGGACGCCCCGCGGGACTACGCGCACGCAGGAAATACACGTTTCGGTCACAGAATCCCCGCACGGCGCGTGCCGGTCGAGCCCGGCGGGATGACCAGCAGCGCGCCGACCTCGATGCGGTCCGGGTCGGCGCCGATCGTCTTCCGGTTGGCGGTGTGGAGGCCCTGCCAGCCGCCCTTGACGCCGTACTTGTCGGCGATCGAGGAGAGCGTGTCCCCGGGCTTCACCGTGTGCATACGGCCCGAGAGCCCGTACCGCTTCGAGCAGACGGGCCAGGCGCCCCAGCCCTGCCAGGCCAGAACCTCCTGGGCGACGGCGATCTGCTCGTCGCGGGTGGCGAGGTCGGCGCGCGGGGCGTACTTCAGGCCGCCGTACTCCTCCCAGGTCGGCTGCCAGAACTGGAGCCCGCCGTAGTAGCCGTTGCCGGTGTTGATGTGCCAGTTCCCGCCGCTCTCGCACTCGGCGATGCAGCCCCAGGGCCACTGGTCGTCGGCACAGGCCGGGGCGGAGACGGAGGACGGGGAGGGTGCGTGGGCGGAGGACGGGGAGGGTGCGTGGGCGGAGGACGGGGAGGGTGCGTGGGCGGGGGCGGAGGACGGGGCTGCCGCTTGGGCGGCGGGGGCGGTGAGCAGGGCCGCCGCGAGGGCGGCCACGATCGGCGTGCTGATCATCGGACCACGCTAGGCCGACGGGCCCGGCCCGCCCGCCGGGCCGCGCCGCTGCGGACGGCGCCCCACCCGGTCGGCGGACCGGGCGGGGCGCGGCGCCGGGTGTGCGCCGGGCGCAGGCTCAGAGGTCGAGCCGCTGCCCCGGCACGATCACGTCCGGGTCGGCCCCGATGACGGCCCGGTTGACGTCGTACAGGCGCTGCCACGTCGTCCCGTGGCGGGCGGCGATGACGCTGAGCGTGTCGCCCCGGCGGACGGTGTAGTCGCCGCGGGAGGCGCTGCGGTCGGTGTGGGCCGAGGGGCGGGCGGGGGCGTTCGACGGCGCCGCCGGGGCCGCCCCGGGCGCCGGGGAGCCGGACGGCGTGCCGGTCGCGGGGGCGTCGCCGTGGGCGCCGGCGCGGGCCGCGCAGGTGGGCCAGGCTCCCCAGCCCTGGACGCGCTGGACCTTGGTGGCGACGGCGATCTGCTGGTCCCTGGTCGCCAGGTCGGCCCTCGGCGCGTAGGCGGCCCCGCCGAACGCGCGCCAGGTGCCGGCGGAGAACTGGAGTCCGCCGTAGTAGCCGTTGCCGGTGTTGATGTGCCAGTTCCCGCCGCTCTCGCACTGGGCGATGCGGTCCCAGACCCCGCCGTCGGCCGCCGTCGCCTCGCCCGCCGCGGCGAGCAGGCCGAGCGGGGCCAGCAGCGCCGCCCCGGCGAGGGCGGCCCTGGTGCGCGTCGTCGCCCTGGCGAACCCGGCGCGCGCGGTGCCGCAACCCGTACTGTCCGACATCCACTTCCCTCTCCACGGACCCGGGCTCCCCCGGACGGGGCGCGGTTCCGCGCACGGACGCGGTCGTCGCGCTCCGCCCCGTCCGCCGCGCCCCGCGGAGAACCGGCATTGGCGTCCGGTTCTCCGCGGTGGGCGGACGTACCCGAGCGGTGCTCGTTGCACACGGCGGAGGAATGTACGGAGATCACGGGGAGGTCACAACAACGCGCTTGTCATTCCAGGCCACTTCGCCGTTACCCGAGGTATCGGCGATTTTCGGTCACCCACTTCATTCGCCGATTTCCGGATTTGTCGACCAACCGCCCCGCAAAACCATGACTCACATCACGCGTTCAACTACCTTGGCGCTACGACCTTTTGACGGTGAGTGACCGTTTCCGCACCGGGCATCACGCTCCGCGCCGGATGGTTCGATTCCGTTCGTCGTACAGCGTGACTCCCGCCACAGATCGGCCGTTGTCTTCTTCATGAGCCGGGGGCCCGCCCCGGCCACGGGCCGGGAGCCACCCGGCCCCCGCGCACCGCAGACCGAGGGAGCCACCCGTGCCGCGCATGCTCGACGTCAGCGACGAGGTACGCGCCGAGATCGGCGACGAAGAAGCCGACCGGCTGCTCGCCGGAGAGAACGCCCCGGGCAGTTACGACTGCACGTCCTGCCGCACCCCGGGCGACTCCGAGCGCGAGCACACCAGTACCGTGCTGTTCATCGGCGACGAGACCGCCGTGCTCGCCTTCGCCCACGCCACCTGTCTGCCCTCGCAGGTCGTCCAGGTCACCGAGGAGCAGCTCCAGGGCGCCGTACGGGCCATCGGCCGCGACACCCCCGCGCCGCAGCCGGAGCGGACCGCGCCCGAGCAGGCTGTGCTCGGGGTGACCAGCGGGCTGGTGCTGATCGCCGGGGAGCTGCACCCGGCCCTGGTCGTCGAGCCCACCGGCCCCATCGTGCGCCCCGGCTCCCTGGCCGCAGGAGACGACTTCCTGCCGCTGCTGATCGAGCAGGGCTTCATGCCGCTGACCGAGCTGTCCGCCGTGCCCCCGGTGCTGCACGGCTGGTCGGTGCTGTTGGCCATGGGCCGGCTGCACGCGGTGCTCCAGCCGAACGCCCTCGGCGGCCAGCCGGTCGCCTGGTGGCAGGCCCACCAACCGCTCCAGGTCACCGAGGGCTGGCGCTCGGCCGCCAACAAGCACCAGCAGGTGCTGATGTTCGCCGCACCCGCAGGCTCCATCGGCCGGCAGCCCCGCGAGGACCTGCTGCGAGACGCCCTGGACCGGGCGGCGGCCACCGGCAAGCTGGTGGCGGCCACGCTCCCGCTCGCGGGCACCTGAGCGCCCCGCCCCTTCCCCGAGGGCCCCGCCGGGCCGCATCCCTTCCCGACCGGGGTCGTTTGGACATACGTGCACGCATACGACGTTCCCCGCCGCCACGCCCTGCAGCCGGTCCCCTCCGCGCGAGCGGCTCAGGATCCCGGCGGCCCCTCGGCCACGCCGATCTACGACGCGCTCTACGACGAGTACGTCACATCCTTCCGCACGCTGCCGGGCGACCGCAGCGGGGAGGAGAAGCTGGGGTTCACCGCCTTCAGCGACATCCCGCACGGCTCGGGGACGTTCAGCAGTTCGTACGGCGCCTACAGCGTGGGCGCGCAGAGCACGCGGTACACCAGCGGCCACCAGCCGTACCACGCCCGGACGGACCACAGCCAGACACACCACTCCCAGCAGCCGCGGCAGTCCCGGGAATCCCCGCAGTCCCAGCCGGCCCCGCAGTCCGCGCAGTCGCCGTGGCAGCGCGTCGGCCGGATCGCGCAGCCGCAGCCCCACCACGTCCCGGCCGCGCTGCCGCCGAGTCCGCGCAGAGGGACGTGACCGGGGGTTGCGGAACATGGGAGAGGGCGGCCCCGCGGGGCCGCCCTCTCCCATGTCGCACACCTGGCCGTGGCTCACGGCCGTCGCGCTACTTCTTCTTCGCGCCACGCTTCTCGCGCACCCGCACCGAGATGTGGATCGGCGTCCCCTCGAAGCCGAACTCCTCGCGCAGCCGGCGCTCGACGAAGCGCCGGTAGCCCGCCTCGATGAACCCGGAGGCGAACAGCACGAACCGCGGCGGCTTGGTGCCGGCCTGGGTGCCGAACAGGATGCGCGGCTGCTTGCCGCCCCGCACCGGGTGCGGATGGGCGGAGATCAGCTCGCCCAGGAAGGCGTTCAGCCGACCCGTCGGCACCCGGGTCTCCCAGCCGGCCAGCGCGGTCTCGATCGCCGGGACCAACTTCTCCATGTGCCGCCCGGTCGCCGCCGAGACGTTCACCCGGGGCGCCCACGCGACCTGGGCCATCTCGGTCTCGATCTCCCGCTCCAGGTAGTAGCGGCGCTCCTCGTCCAGGGTGTCCCACTTGTTGTAGGCGACGACGAGGGCGCGGCCGGCCTCGACGGCCATGGAGATGATCCGCTGGTCCTGCACGGAGATCGACTCGGAGGCGTCGATGAGGACGACGGCCACCTCGGCCTTCTCGACGGCGGCCGCGGTGCGCAGGGAGGCATAGTAGTCGGCGCCCTGCTGGAGATGGACGCGCTTGCGGATGCCGGCGGTGTCCACGAACTTCCAGGTCTTGCCGCCGAGTTCGATCAGCTCGTCCACCGGGTCGCGGGTGGTGCCCGCGAGTTCGTTGACGACGACGCGCTCCTCGCCCGCCACCTTGTTCAGCAGCGACGACTTGCCGACGTTCGGGCGGCCGATCAGCGCCACCCGGCGCGGACCGCCGACGGCCGTGCCGAAGGACTGCTCGGGCGCCTCGGGCAGCGCCTCCAGGACGGCGTCCAGCATGTCGCCGGTGCCGCGGCCGTGCAGCGCGGAGACGGGGTGCGGCTCGCCGAGGCCGAGGGACCACAGATAGGACGCGTCGGCCTCACCGCTCGGGCCGTCGACCTTGTTGGCGCACAGCACCACCGGCTTGCCGGCCTTGCGCAGCAGCCGCACGACGGCCTCGTCGGTGTCGGTGGCGCCGACCTTGGCGTCCACGACGAAGACGACCGCGTCGGCCGCCTCGATCGCGAACTCGGCCTGCGCGGCCACCGAGGCGTCGATGCCGAAGACGTCCTGCTCCCAGCCGCCGGTGTCGACGACCTTGAAGCGGCGGCCCGCCCACTCGGCCTCGTAGGTGACCCGGTCGCGGGTGACGCCCGGCTTGTCCTCCACGACGGCCTCGCGGCGGCCGATGATGCGGTTGACCAGGGTCGACTTGCCCACGTTCGGGCGGCCGACGACGGCGAGCACCGGCAGCGGCCCGTGACCGGCCGCCTCGATGGCGCCCTCGACGTCCTCGACGTCGAAGCCCTCTTCCGCGGCGAGCTCCATGAACTCCGCGTACTCGGCGTCGCCAAGCGCTCCGTGGTCGTGCTCGCCGGGCGAGCCCTCGGAGTGGATGTGGTCGTTCATGAAGTCCGTACCTCGTTCATCGTGGTGATCGGTGGACCACGTGAAGTGATCCACTACTCAGTGTCGCCCAGCGCCCGGTCAGGCGCCTGGCGTTTTCCAGGTGGGCGGTGAGCTGCTTCTGGATGCGCTCGGTCGCCTCGTCCAGCGCCGAGCGGGCGCGCCGCCCGCTGCCGTCGCCCGCCTCGAACGGCTCGCCGAAGACGACGTCGATCCGGGAGCGCAGGGGCGGCAGCGCCTTGATCAACCGCCCGCCGGCGCCAGAACTTCCCAGCACGGCGACGGGCACGATCGGCGCCCCGCTGCGCACGGCGAAGTAGGCGAGTCCGCCGCGCAGCGCGGCGAAGTCGCCCTCGCCGCGGGTGCCCTCGGGGAAGATGCCGAGGACACCGCCGGCGTCCAGCACGGCGAGGGCCCGGGTGACCGCGGTGCGGTCGGTGCGCGACCGGTCCACTTTGACCTGGCCGAGCCGGGTCAGCAGGGGGTCGAGCGGCCCGACGAACGCCTCCTTCTTGACCAGGAAGTGCGTCGGCCGCGGTGACACGCCCATCACCATCGGGCCGTCGATGTTGTGCGCGTGGTTGACCGCGAGGATCACCGGTCCGGCCGCAGGGACGCGCCAGGCGCCCAGCACACGCGTCCGCCACAGGCCGTACATCAGCGGCACGCCCATGCGCCGCCCGGCCTCGGCGCCCCTCGCGGACGGAACCTCGGTCACTTCGCGGCCCGCTTCTCCTCGACGAGGGCGACGACGTGTTCGATGACCTCGTCCAGCGTCAGCTCGGTGGTGTCTACCTCGACGGCGTCGTCCGCCTTGGCGAGCGGGGAGGTCTTGCGGGAGGAGTCGGCGGCGTCCCGCTGGATCAGCGCCTCGCGGGTGGCGTTGACGTCGGCGCCCTTCAGCTCGCCGCTGCGGCGGGCGGCGCGGGCCTCCGGGGAGGCGGTGAGGAAGATCTTCAGGTCGGCGTCGGGCAGCACGGTGGTGCCGATGTCCCGGCCCTCCACGACGATGCCGCGCCCGGCGGACGCGGCGATCGAACGCTGCAGCTCGGTGATCCGGGTCCGCACCTCGGGCACCGCGCTGACGGCGCTGACCTTGGAGGTGACCTCCTGGGTGCGGATGGGGCCGGCCACGTCGGTGCCGTCGACGGTGATCGTCGGGTGGGCCGGGTCGGTGCCGGAGACGATCTCCGGCTTGCCGGCGACGGCGGCGATCGCCGAGGGGTCCTCGACGTCGATCCCGTTGTTCACCATCCACCAGGTGATGGCCCGGTACTGGGCGCCGGTGTCCAGGTAGCTCAGTCCGAGGCGTCCGGCGACGGCCTTGGACGTGCTGGACTTGCCCGTGCCGGAGGGGCCGTCGATGGCGACAATCACGGGCTGGGCGGCGCCGTTTTCCACGGGGGGACACCTTCCTGGTGCGAGGCGGTGGGTGTGCGGGGCGCGACTGTGCCCCGCACAAGGTTACCGGGCACGCGTCACTCGTCCGGCCGCACCCGGTGGCCGGCGCCCGGCCCTACTGCCGGATCGCCCATCCGCGCTCGCGCAGCGCCGCCGACAGCACGGGGGCCGACTTCGGCTCGACCATCAGCTGCACGAGGCCCGCCTGCTGCCCGGTGGCGTGCTCTATGCGCACGTCCTCGATGTTGACGCCCGCCTGTCCGGCGTCCGCGAAGATGCGGGCCAGCTGGCCCGGCTGGTCGTCGATGAGCACCGCCACGACCTCGTAGACCCGCGGGGCCGTGCCGTGCTTGCCGGGCACGCGGACCTGGCCGGCGTTGCCGCGCCGCAGCACGTTCTCCACGCCGGCGGCGCCCTCCCGGCGCTTGGCCTCGTCGGAGGACTGCAGGGCGCGCAGCGCCCGGACGGTCTCGTCCAGGTCGGCGGAGACGTCGGCGAGCAGGTCGGCGACCGGGCCGGGGTTGGCGGCGAGGATGTCGATCCACATCCGGGGGTCGGAGGCGGCGATCCGTGTCACGTCCCGGATGCCCTGCCCGCACAGCCGTACGGCGGCCTCGTCGGCGTGCTCCAGGCGCGCGGCGACCATGCTGGAGACCAGGTGGGGCATGTGCGAGACGAGGGCCACGGCACGGTCGTGGGCGTCGGCGTCCATGACGACCGGGACGGCACGGCAGTGCGAGACCAGTTCCAGGGCGAGGTTCAGCACCTCGGTGTCGGTGTCCCGGGCGGGGGTGAGCACCCAGGGGCGGCCCTCGAAGAGGTCGCCGGTGGCGGCGAGCGGCCCGGAGCGCTCCCGGCCGGACATGGGGTGGGAGCCGATGTACGCCGACAGGTCCAGGCCGAGGGCCTCCAGCTCGCGGCGCGGCCCGCCCTTGACGCTGGCGACGTCGAGGTAGCCGCGGGCGGCCCCGCGCCGCATGGCGTCCGCGAGGACCGGGGCGACGTGGGCGGGCGGGGCGGCGACGATCGCGAGGTCCACCGGACCGTCGGGCGCCTCGTCCGTGCCGGCGCCGAGCGCGGCGGCCGTACGGGCCTGTTCCGGGTCCCGGTCCGCGAGGTGGACGGTGACGCCGCGCTGGGCGAGGGCCAGGGCGGCGGAGGTGCCGATCAGGCCGGTGCCGAGGACGAGTGCGCTCCTCACCGGGCGACGTCCTCGCGCGGGGCGGCGGCGCCGCCGGGGTGGACGTTCCTGTGGCCGGCCTCGTCGTGTGCGCGTTGGACGGCGCCCCGGACCGCTCGTACCGCCACGGTGCTGCTCCTCGCCTTGCTGGTGGTGCTCTGCTACGGCTCCTCGTGTCCGTCCAGCGTAGTCAGCCCGGGACCCGCCGGTGCGCCGCGCCCGCCCGCTGAGACGGAGGGCGCGCGGGCCCGGCGGGGGCGGTCAGGCGTCCCAGAGCGCCCCGAGGGTCACCAGGTCGCCGTGGTACTCGACGCGGTCCGCCCAGTCGGCCGGCCAGGCGTCGGAGCCGAGGTGCGCGCCGGCGAAGGCGCCGGTCAGGCAGGCGATGGAGTCGGAGTCGCCGGCGGTGCAGGCGGCCCGGCGCAGGGCGGTGAGGGGCTCGTCCACGAACAGCAGGAAGCACAGCAGCCCGGTCGCCAGGGCCTCCTCGGCGATCCAGCCCTCTCCGGTGACGAGGCACGGGTCGGTCTCGGGCGAGACCCTGCGCACCGCGTCCTGGAGCCGGCCGAGGATCGCCTGGCACTCGTCCCAGCCGCGGGCGATGAAGTGCCCGGGCGTGGGGTCGCCGGCCCGCTGCCACAGGTCGCCGAGCCAGCGCTCGTGGTACCGGGTGCGGTTGTCGTAGGCGTACGAGCGCAGCAGCCCGACCAGTCCGGTGGGCTCCGCGCCCTCGGCGAGCAGGCGTACGGCGTGCGCGGTGAGATCGGAGGCGGCGAGCGCGGTGGGGTGGCCGTGGGTGAGGGCCGCCTGCAACTGGGCGGCGCCGGCACGCTGCTCCTCGCTCAGGCCGGGGGCGAGTCCGAGCGGGGCGACGCGCATGTTGGCGCCGCAGCCCTTGGAGCCGGTCTGGCTGGCGGCCTGCCACGGCCGTCCCGGCTCCTTGAGCAGACCGCAGGCGACCATGCAGGTGCGGCCGGGTGCGCGGTTGTTGTCCGGCGACCGGTACCAGTCCACGAACTCCTCGCGCAGGGGCCGCTCCAGGCGCTTGGGTCCCAGCGGCCCCCGGTCCATGGCCGTGCGCAGGGCGCGTCCGAGGGCGAGGGTCATCTGGGTGTCGTCGCTGACGACCGCGGGGGTGGTCAGCGTCATCTCCCGCCAGGGGCCGCACTTGGCGAGGATCGAGGGCACGTCGTCGAACTCGGTGGGAAAGCCGAGCGCGTCCCCGAGGGCGAGGCCCAGCAGGGCGCCGGTGGCGGCGCGCTTGCGGACGGCGGTGGTGGTCATACGGGTAACCCCTCCCCTTAAAGTCACTCTGACGATAAGGGGAGGGGCGGGGAACGCACAAGCGGGTACGGCGACCCGCGAGCGGGTGCCGGCGACCTAGAGGTCGACCTCCTTCATCAGCATCCCGACCTCGGTGTTGGACAGCCGGCGCAGCCAGCCCGACTTCTGGTCGCCCAGCGTGATCGGGCCGAAGGCGGTGCGCACCAGCTTGTCGACCGGGAAGCCGGCCTCGGCCAGCATCCGGCGCACGATGTGCTTGCGGCCCTCGTGCAGGGTGACCTCGACCAGGTAGTTCTTGCCGGTCTGCTCCACGACCCGGAAGTGGTCCGCGCGCGCGTAGCCGTCCTCGAGCTGGATGCCGTCCTTGAGGCGCTTGCCGAGGTCGCGCGGGATCGGGCCCACGATGTGCGCGAGGTAGGTCTTCTTCACGCCGTACTTGGGGTGGGTCAGCCGGTGGGCCAGCTCACCGTGGTTGGTGAGCAGGATGACGCCCTCGGTCTCGGTGTCCAGCCGGCCGACGTGGAACAGCCGCGTCTCGCGGTTGGTCACGTAGTCGCCGAGGCACTGGCGGCCCTCCGGGTCCTCCATGGTGGAGACGACGCCGGCGGGCTTGTTCAGCGCGAAGAACTGGTACGACTGCGTGGCGACCGTCAGGCCGTCGACCTTGACCTCGTCCTTCTCCGGATCGACCCGCTTGCCCTGCTCCAGCACGATCTCGCCGTTGACCTCGACGCGGGCCTGGTCGATCAGCTCCTCGCAGGCGCGCCGCGAGCCGTAGCCGGCGCGGGCGAGGACCTTCTGCAGCCGCTCGCCCTCCTGCTCGGCGCCCGGGAAGGTCTTCGGGAGCTTCACGTCCTTCTTGTCGGCGTAGCGCTCGCGGTTGCGCTCCTCGATCCGCGTCTCGTACTCGCGCGAGCGCGCCGGGGCGGTGCGTCCGCGCCCGCCCTGGCCGCCGCCGGCGCCCTGGCCGGGCTTCTTGGCGCCGCCGCGGGCCGCGCCGCCCCGGCCGGCCTTGGGGCCGTCCTTGGTGGCCCCGGGGCCCACGTCGTAGCGGCGCTCCTCGGGGCGGGGCTTGCGGGGGCGGCCCTGCCCCTGCTTCTGGTCCCTGTCGTTGCCGGCGCCGCGGTAGTTACCGCGCCCGCCGCTGTTTCCGCTGCCGCTGCTTCGCATCAAAGTTCCGTCGTCGTCGTGTCAGGCATGTTCGTCGTGGGTCCGTCGTCCGCGTCCGGGGCGTCCGGATCGAACGACGGTACGCCTTCCTGTGTCTCGGCCTCGATCGCCTCCGCCTCCGGGAGGAAGGGCGCGAGCTCGGGGAGCTCGTCCAGGCCGCGCAGGCCCATCCGCTCCAGGAAGTAGTTCGTCGTCGTGTACAGGATCGCACCTGTTTCGGGTTCCGTGCCCGCCTCCTGGACGAGACCGCGCTGAAGGAGGGTGCGCATGACACCGTCGCAGTTCACTCCGCGCACGGCGGAGACGCGGCTGCGGCTGACCGGCTGGCGGTAGGCGACCACGGCGAGGGTCTCCAGCGCGGCCTGGGTGAGGCGGGCGTGCTGGCCGTCCAGGACGAAGCCCTCGACGGCGGCGGCGTACTCGGGGCGGGTGTAGAAGCGCCAGCCGCCGGCGACGAGCCGCAGCTCGAAGCCGCGCCGCTGGGCGGTGTACTCGTCGGCGAGCGCGCGCAGCGCGTCCGCGATCTGCCGGCGGGGCCGCCGCAGCACCTTCGCCAGGTGCTCCTCGGTGGCGGGTTCGTCCACGACCATCAGCACGGCCTCGAGGGCGGGCCTGAGTTCCAGTGCGGCGACGCCGTCGCTGTCCTCGCTCACGGTTTCCTCTCCTCCTTGGGCTCCTCGGGCGGCCGGTCGAACTCGTCGGTGACCGTGGGCGCCCGGTCGCCGTCCCCGCCGGTCCACCGCACCAGCAGCTCGCCGAGGGCGGTTTCCTGCTCCAGGGCGACGGCCTTCTCCCGGTACAGCTCCAGCAGCGCCAGGAACCTGGCCACGACCGTCAGCGTGTCGCCGGTGTCCGCCACCAGGGTCCGGAAGCTGGCCTCGCCGAGTTCGCGGAGCCGCGCGACGACGATTCCCGCCTGCTCCTGCACGCTGACCAGCGGGGCGTGGATGTGCTCGACGTACACCTGCGGCTTGGGCCTGGGCTGCATCGCCTTCACCGCGAGCCGGGCGAACCCCTCGGCGCCGATGCTGATGACGACGTCGGGCAGCAGGTCGGCGTGGTGCGGTTCGAGCCCGACGGTGCGCGGGTAGCGGCGGGCCTCGTCGTCGAGCCGCCCGCTGAGGATCTCGGCGATCTGTTTGTACGCCCGGTACTGCAGCAGTCGCGCGAACAGCAGGTCGCGGGCCTCCAGCAGCGCCAGGTCGGCCTCGTCCTCCACCTCGGCGGCCGGCAGCAGCCGGGCGGCCTTCAGGTCGAGCAGCGTGGCGGCGACGACGAGGAACTCGGTCGTCCGGTCCAGGTCCCAGTCGGGCCCCATGGCCCTGATGTAGGCCATGAACTCGTCGGTCACCTTGGACAGCGCGACCTCGGTGACGTCGAGCTTGTGCCGGGAGATCAGCTGCAACAGCAGGTCGAACGGCCCTTCGAAGTTGGCCAGCCGGACCTTGAAGACCCCGTCGTCCTCACCCGCCGGCTCGCCCGTCCCCTCCGGCACGGGCCCCGCCCCGCCGGCCGGCACATCCCGCGGGCCGTCCGCCCCTGCCCCGGACCGACGCCCGGTGCGGGCGGACGTCGCACTCCCGGCGGCCTCGGCAGCCTCCCGGGCCTCCGCAGCGGGCTCCGCCGCCGTCCGGGGGCCTGCGGCCGCCTCCGCCGCCCCAGGAGCGTGCACGACCACGCCCGGTCTCCCGGGGAGGTTCCCGGCCGCCGGACCCGCACCTCGCGCGTCCTCGGACACGACGTCCCCGGCCTCCCGGCCGGATGCCGGCACCGCCCGGACACTCGCGGCCCCCGGCACGGCAGAACTCGGCGCGACCGCGCCGGGCGGACCCGGCCGACTCCCTGCGCCTGCGCGCGCCGCGTCGTCCGACGGGGCTGCCGGGGCCGGACCCGCCGACGGCGCCGGCGGATCGGGGACGGCCGCCCGGCCGGGTTCCCGCGCGGCACGTGAGCCCGCCGGTCCCGGTGGGCCGGTCACGCCTGCGGGGCCGGTCCGCTGCTCCGTCTCGGCCGGCGCCTCACCTTCCGCCGGACGCACCGCCGAAGCCGGACCCGCCGCCTCGGGCGGGAGGGCCCCGGCATCCGTGCCCGGCCAAGGGTTGCCCTGCGCACCTGCGACACCTGCGACGGCTTCCGTCGTCTCCCGCGCGGGCGCGCCCGGCGGGCGCGTGCCGTCCGCGTCCGCGACGGCCTCCGCCTCTCGCGTGGACCCGGCGGCGGCCTCCGGCTCCGCGGACGGCTCGGCGGGCGTCCGCGGTGCGGGGGCGGCCGTCCCCGGGCCCCGGCCCAGCGGGCGGCGCCGGGCGGGCCGGGGGCCGCGGGCGGAATCGTCGTTCGAGGTCATGGCCCTCGCAGGCTACCGCTCCCGCCCGCGCGGCCGTCGTACGAGCATCCCGTCGCCCTGCCGCCCACGGCCCACGCTCGGAGCGGCGGACGGAATCATTCCGCACCGCCGGAAGCGGCCGGCGGATGCGCTCAGCGGCCGCGCAGGCGGCGTACCAGGATGCTGGCCTCGCCGCGGGTCTCCAGGTCGGCGAGGACCACCGCGACGGCCTCGCGGACGATGCGGCCGCGGTCGACCGCCAGGCCGTGCTCGCCGCGCAGCACCAGACGGGCGTGCTCCAGGTCCATCAGTTCCTCGGCGGACACGTACACCGTGATCTTCTCGTCGTGCCGCTCCCGCCCGCTGGGCCGCCGGGCGGCGGCCCGCCCGCGCTTGCGGGGCGCGGCGGCGCCGTCCTGCGCCGCCTGGCGCCGCCGTCCGCGGGACTCCGCGTCGATCGGCTCGGCGTCGGCCGCGACGTGCTCGGCGCCCTCCCCGTCGCCGCCCTGCGCGGGAACGGACTGCGGGGCGTCCTCCGCCGTCCCGGCGGCCACCGCGTCGCCCTCCCCCGCGGGGGGCGGCACCCGGGCGTCGCCGCCCGTCTGGCGCCGGGGAGTGGATGCCTGGAGCGCCATTCCCCCTGTCGTGCGGAACAGTTCGTCGGCCCCGGGCAGACTCACTCGGCGTGACACCGGGCGAGCACCTCCCTGGCGAGCTGACGGTAGGCGGCGGCGCCGACGGAGTTGGAGGCGTACGTGGTGATCGGCTCGCCGGCGACCGTGGTCTCCGGGAAGCGGACCGTGCGCCCGATGACCGTGTGGTAGACGTGGTCGTCGAACGCCTCGACGACACGCGCGAGCACCTCTCGGCTGTGCACGGTGCGCGAGTCGTACATCGTGGCGAGGATGCCGTCCAGCTCCAGGTCGGGGTTGAGCCGCTCCTGGACCTTCTCGATGGTCTCCGTCAGCAGGGCGACGCCGCGCAGCGCGAAGAACTCGCACTCCAGCGGCACGATCACCTTGTGCGCGGCCGTCAGCGCGTTCACCGTGAGCAGGCCGAGCGAGGGCTGGCAGTCGATCACGATGTAGTCGTAGTCCGGCAGCAGCGGCTTCAGCGCGCGCTGGAGCGTCGACTCCCGGGCGACCTCGGAGACCAGCTGGACCTCGGCCGCCGACAGGTCGATGTTGCTGGGCAGCAGGTCCATGTTCGGGACCGCCGTCTTCAGCAGCACCTCGTCGGCCGCCATGCCCCGCTCCATGAGCAGGTTGTAGACGGTGAGGTCGAGCTCCATCGGGTTGACGCCGAGTCCGACCGACAGCGCGCCCTGCGGGTCGAAGTCGACGAGCAGCACCCGGCGCCCGTACTCCGCGAGAGCGGCGCCCAGGTTGATGGTCGACGTGGTCTTGCCGACGCCGCCCTTCTGGTTGCACATCGCGATGATCGTCGCGGGTCCGTGGTCGGTCAGCGGGCCCGGGATCGGGAAGTACGGCAGCGGGCGCCCGGTCGGGCCGATGCGCTCACGGCGCTGGCGGGCCGCGTCGGGCGCGAGGGTGGCCGCGTACTCGGGATCGGGCTCGTACTCGGCGTCGGGGTCGTAGAAGTGCCCCTCGGGCAGTTCGTCGTAGTCGGCGAAATGGTTGTGGGGCGCGCCACTTCCGTCGCCGGCCATGGCGTTCACGTGATGGCCATCCATGCTCTGGTGTGCTGGGTGAGTCACGCGGGAGGTCTGGTGACTCTGGTGGGCTGCGAAGGTGCGCACCGCGACGGAGCCGACAGCCTCGAACCCCGCGGGAACCTCGCCCCGCGCAGGGCTTCCTGGTTGACCACCCCCGGGAGAAAATGTCGACTCATTCACAAGTCGTCTTACCTCCTTGGTGACCAGGAAACTTCTAGACAGGTCAGCGTGGCACCATGCCGACGGTTTGCGACTCTATGGCGTGTCGGCGGTTCGCAGCAACACAATCCGCCGGACCCGGCCGGATGTGTCGGCGATGAAAGGCGCCTGTGTCAAGGGCGTACGAGCGTCGCACGGCAGGTTTCACCGGTGTGCGAATCGGTTCAAGGGTTACGTTCGAGGCGAGTTGACCGAGTGGTGCAAAGTGACCATACACACACCTGGCCGGACCTTGTCGGGCAAGGTCCGGCCGGGTTTGCGCGGTTGACGAGCCGTGTTGACGTATCGCCTTTACGAAAAGGTGACTTAGCCGTTCGCCATCAGCGGAGCAGCGAGTCCAGCTCGACGTGCTCCAGGCCGTGCGCCTCGGCGACCTCCTTGTAAACGACCTTGCCGTCATGGGTGTTGAGGCCCTTGGCGAGCGCGGGGTCGCGGCGCAGCGCCTCGACCCAGCCGCGGTTCGCCAGTTCCACGATGTAGGGCAGCGTGGCGTTGGTGAGGGCGTTGGTGGAGGTGTTCGGCACCGCGCCCGGCATGTTGGCGACGCAGTAGAAGACCGATCCGTGCACCGGGAAGGTCGGCTCGGCGTGGGTGGTGGGGCGCGAGTCCTCGAAGCAGCCGCCCTGGTCGATCGCGATGTCGACAAGGACACTTCCCGGCTTCATCCGGGCCACCAGCTCGTTGCCGACCAGCTTCGGGGCCTTGGCGCCGGGGATGAGCACCGCGCCGATGACGAGGTCGGCGTCGAGGACGGCCTTCTCCAGTTCGAAGGAGTTGGACATCACGGCCTTGACCCGGGTGCCGAAGATCTTGTCGGCCTCGCGCAGCTTGTTGATGTCGCGGTCCAGCAGGGTCACGTCGAAGCCCATGCCCACGGCGATCTGGGTGGCGTTCCAGCCGGAGACGCCGCCGCCGATGACGACGGCCTTGGCCGGGGTGACGCCGGGGACGCCGCCGGGGAGCACGCCGCGGCCGCCGTTGGCGCGCATCAGGTGGTAGGCGCCGACCTGCGGGGCGAGCCGGCCCGCGACCTCGGACATCGGGGCGAGCAGCGGCAGCGCGCGGCTCGGCAGCTCGACCGTCTCGTAGGCGATCGCGGTGGTGCCGGACTCCAGCAGGGCGTCCGTGCACTCCTTGGACGCGGCCAGGTGCAGGTAGGTGAAGAGGGTCTGGTCCTTGCGGAGGCGGTGGTACTCCTCGGCGATGGGCTCCTTGACCTTCAGCAGCAGGTCGGCGGAGGCCCACACCTCGTCCGCGGTGTCCAGGATCCGCGCTCCGGCGGCGGTGTACTCGTCGTCCGTGATCGACGAGCCGACGCCGGCGCCGCGCTCGATGACGACCTGGTGGCCGTGGCGCACCAGCTCGTGCACGCCGGCAGGGGTGATGGCCACCCGGAACTCGTTGTTCTTGACCTCGCGGGGGATGCCGACCTTCACGTCGATCACGGTCCTTGGCTCAGAGGGTGTAGTACGCGACAAACCCGGAAGGCTCGGGGCACACCGGGAGACACCGCAGGAGAACGTGCGGCAGAGCCAGTCTAATGAAGGTGTTCCCGCTGTCTAGCCTTTCATTGCATCAATCTTCTGCGGATGTACTGCGGATTTCGTAGGCGTTAGCGGCTTGTTCCATGGCTGGATCCGGCGCATCGCCCTCCGGGAGCTCCTCTCCCAGCATGCGCCGGGCGGTGCTGCGGTGCAGCGCGGCGGCCGTCGGGTCGCCGAGGCGTTCCAGGGTGTCGGCGAGCCGGAGGTGCAGCGCGGCCTGCAGCCGGGCGTCCTCGGCGCGGCGTGCCCACTCCACGGCCTCCTGGCAGGTGCGCAGGCTCTCCCCGGGCCGGCCGGCGTACTCCTGGACCCGGGCCAGTTCGCTCAACGCCCGCGCGTGAGCGGCCACATCACCCAGCCTGCGGTGACCGGCGACGGCGGCCCGCCAGTGGCGCTGGGCCTCGCCGTAGCGGCCCGCGTAGGTGTGCGCGGTGGCGATCCTGCCGTACAGCCGGGCGGCCTCGGCACGCTCGTCGCGGGCGAGGCGCTCGGCGAGGGCGCGGCCGAACCAGTCGGCGGCCCGGTCGTAGTCGCCGCGCTCCAGGTGGGCGCCGCCTACGGATTCCATCGCGCGGCCGGTGGCGTACGGGTCGTTCGCCTCGCGTCCGGCGTCCAGCGCGGCCCGGTAGCGGACCAGGGCGGCGGCGGTGCGGCCGGTGCGGTGGTCGAGGTCGCCGAGGTTCAGCAGGGCCGCAGCCTTCTCGCGGGGCAGGCCCCGGCGCTCGGCGACGTCCAGGACGAGGCCGTGGATGCCGTAGAGGTCGGGCCCGGCGGCCTCGGTGCCGACGTGCGCGACCATCGCCCGCACCAGCTGGGACATCAGCCGCCGGGCGAGGGTGTCCAGCTCGCCGTCGGCGACCGCGAGGCGGGCCGCGGCGAGCAGCGCGGGCCGGCGGATGCGCAGCCAGTCGGCGGCGGCCCGCACGGTGGGGAAGCGCAGCGAGCGGGGCGTGCCGAGGAGCTTCTCGCGGGCCTGGGGGCTGTCGGTCTCGGTGATCGCCCGGCAGGACTGGAGCAGCCGTACGTACCGCTCCAGCATCCGCGCGCGGGCCAGCTGGAGCTCGGCCGGGCGGTCGTGGGTCTCGGTGAGTGCGCGCAGCAGGGGGTGCAGACAGCCGGGCACCTCGTACTCGGGCAGCGGCGAGTCGGCCGTCCGCAGCAGGCCGAGGGCGGTGAAGTCGTCCAGGGTGGCGCGGGCGCCGTCCACGGAGCAGCCGGCGAGCGCGGAGGCGGTGTGCGGGTCGACCAGGCCGGCGGGGGCGAGGGAGAGCAGGCGCAGTATCCGGGCGGCAGGGCTCGGCAGGGAGGCGTGAACCAGCCGGAACACGCGGTCGAGCGGGGTTCCCTCGTCGCCCTCGGCGCGCAGCTGCTTGGCGAGGTCGGAGACGGCCGCCTTGGGCCGGGCGGCGAGCCAGCCGCCGGCCAGGAGCAGCGCGGCGGGATGGGCCTGGCACTCCTCCACCAGGCCCTCGGCGGCGCGGGGGTCGACGGTGATGCGGACCGAGCCGGTGTGCCGGGACAGCAGGTCGACGGCGGTCTTGGTGTCGAGACCGCCGAGGGCGCAGGGCCGGACGTCCGGAATGCCGGTCAGCGGGCCGTGGGAGACGGCGACGACGAGGCAGTCGGGGGCCTCGGGCAGGAGCGCGTCGACCTGTTCGGCGTCGGCGGCGTCGTCGAGCAGGAGCAGCGACCGGCGGCCGGCCAGGGCCGCGCGCAGCGACGCCGTGAGGTCGTCCTCGGCGGCGCCGGGCGGGGTGGGCAGGCCGAGGGCGGTCAGCAGGTCGCGGGCGGTGCGCTCGGTGGGGACGGGGGTGCCGTCGGGGTCGCGGAGCCGGGCGCGCAGGACACCGTCGGGGTAGCGGTCGGCGACCCGCGCGGCGAGTTCCTCGGCGAGGGCGGTGCGGCCGGATCCGGGCTTCCCCGCGATCAGCAGCACGCGCGCGCGGGGCGCCTTCTTCCCGGACAGCGTGTCGAGTCCGGCGCGCTCGATGTCGGCGCGCAGTTCCTTCAACTCCCGCGTACGGCCCAGGAATCCGGTCCGCGCCGACGTGTCCTGCGACAACTGGACGCCGTCCGTGTCCACCGCCTGATCCGTCACGGGCCACACTCCCGTCCACCGCACGTGCACAGCCCGCCGGGACTCCGGTTCGGGCGTTTCCAGAGCCTAGTTCAGCCCTTGCGGCGTTCCGGGCGGAGCAGGGCGGACACGTCCCCCGATCGGATCAGCAGATCGTCACACCACAGCCTTGTCCCGGAAGCCGGCCCCGGCCCCGGGGCGCGATTCCGGAGGGGAGGCGCGACCGAGCCGGTGCCGGACAGGCCGGAAACCGGGTGGACGCCCGGTTCGAGGCAGCACGGACTCGGGGCCAGGCTCGCGCGGGAGCCGTCGTCGGACGCGCACCGGACCCGCCGATTCGCGGATGCGCAGCGACCTCCACGGCCCAGAGGATCCCGGGTCCGCGACCGCGCACGGACCCCCACGGCCCAGAGGATCCCGGGTCCGCGACCGCGCACGGACCCGTACCGCCCCGCGGCCCCCAGCTCCCAGCCCCACCCGCGGAGCGGACGGACTCAGGCGTCGAACGGCCGCGCCGGCCACGGCGCCTCCGCCGGGCGCAGGGCGTCCAGGTCCCCGCCGGCGCGCGCGGCGGCCAGGGACAGCACGCCGACCACCAGGCAGTTGTTGTGCAGCTCACCGGCCAGCACGCCCCGCACGAGGTCCTCCAGCGGGACGCGACGGATCTCCATGTCGGCCTCTTCGTGCTCGACCTGGAACCGCTCCCCCTCCGCCTCCGCCAGATCACGGGCGAGGAAGATCCGCACGGCCTCGTCGCAGCCGCCCGGCGTGGTGTACACGTCCGTCAGCACCCGCCAGTCCTCGGCCTTGACGTGCGCCTCCTCGTACAGCTCGCGCTGGGCAGCGTGCAGCGGGTTCTCACCGGGAACGTCCAGGAGGCCGGCCGGGATCTCCCACAGCTTGTGCCGCACCGGGTGCCGGTACTGGCGCAGGACCAGGACCCGGTCCTCGTCGTCCAGGGCAAGGACGGCCACCGATCCCGGGTGGACCTGGTAGTCGCGGCGGGCCACCGTCCCGTCGGGCATGACCACGTCGTCCGTGCGGACGGAGGTCTTGTTGCCCACGAAGGGGGTGTCCGTCGCCCGGATCTCCCACTCCTCGGGGGTGTCCTTGATCGTCATGCCCTGTCCTTCCCCATGTGCACCCAACACGTACGAACACAGCGAGCCGGGGTGCGCACCCGTCGAGGGCGGGCACCCCGGCCACCGTACAACCGCCCTGCTACTTGGCGTTCTTCCGCTCGACCGCGGCCTTCACCAGCCCGGCGAACAGCGGGTGCGGCCGGGTCGGCCGCGAGCGCAGCTCGGGGTGGGCCTGCGTGGCGACCAGGTAGGGGTGGACGTCGCGCGGGTACTCCACGTACTCGACGAGCTTGCCGTCGGGAGAGGTGCCCGAGAAGACGATGCGGGCCTTCTTCTCCAGCTCCGCGCGGTAGGCGTTGTTCACCTCGTAGCGGTGCCGGTGCCGCTCCTCCACGTACTCCTTGCCGTCGTAGACCTCGCGCACGATGGACCCCTCGGCCAGCTTGGCCGGGTACATGCCCAGGCGCATGGTGCCGCCCATGTCGCCCTCGCCGGCGACGATGTCGAGCTGCTCGGCCATGGTCGAGACGACCGGGTGGGAGGTGGCCGCGTCGAACTCGGTGGAGTTGGCATCGGTGATCCCGGCCAGGTTGCGCGCGGCCTCGATGACGATGCACTGCAGGCCCAGGCAGAGCCCGAGCAGCGGGATGCGGTTCTCGCGGGCGTACTGGATCGCGCCGACCTTGCCGGACACCCCCCGGTCGCCGAAGCCGCCGGGGATGCAGACGGCGTCCACGTCGGACAGTTGCTGGGCGGCGCCGGCGGGCGTGCGGCAGTCGTCGGAGGTGACCCACTTGATCTTGACGCGGGTCTTGTTGGCGAAGCCGCCGGCGCGCAGCGCCTCGGTCACCGACAGATAGGCGTCGGGCAGGTCGATGTACTTGCCGACCAGGGCCAGGGTGATCTCGTGGTCGGGGTTGTGGACGCGGTCGAGCAGGTCGTCCCAGGTCGTCCAGTCCACGTCGCGGAACGGCAGGTCCAGCTTGCGGACCGCGTAGGCGTCCAGGCCCTCGGAGTGGACGGTCTTCGGGATGTCGTAGATGGACGGCGCGTCCGGGCAGGCCACCACGGCGGCCTCGTCCACGTCGCACATCAGCGAGATCTTGCGCTTGATCGCCGTCGGCACCTCGCGGTCGCAGCGCAGCACGATCGCGTCCGGCTGGATGCCGATGTTGCGCAGCGCGGCGACGCTGTGCTGGGTCGGCTTGGTCTTCAGCTCGCCCGAGGGGCCGATGTAGGGCAGCAGGGAGATGTGGACCACGAAGACGTTGTCCCGGCCGACCTCGTGGCGGACCTGGCGGACGGTCTCCAGGAACGGCAGCGACTCGATGTCGCCGACCGTGCCGCCGACCTCGGTGATCACGACGTCCACCTCGTCGGTGGCCATGCGCCGGATGCGGTTCTTGATCTCGTTGGTGATGTGCGGGATGACCTGGACGGTGTCGCCCAGGTACTCGCCGCGCCGCTCCTTGGCGATCACCGTGGAGTAGATCTGACCGGTGGTGACGTTGGCGGAGCCGTCGAGGTCGCGGTCGAGGAAGCGCTCGTAGTGGCCGATGTCCAGGTCGGTCTCGGCGCCGTCGTTGGTGACGAACACCTCGCCGTGCTGGAAGGGGTTCATCGTGCCCGGGTCCACGTTGATGTACGGGTCGAGCTTCTGCATCACGACACGAAGGCCCCGCGCCTTGAGCAGCATGCCCAGGCTGGAGGCGGTCAGCCCCTTGCCGAGCGAGGAGGCGACACCCCCGGTGACGAAGATGTGCTTGGTCGTCGTGGCGGTGCTGTTTCGGAAAGCAGCGGGCGGCATGGCCAAGAGGAGGCTCCCGTGGTCGGTCTGGGGGTGCGGTGCCGGGGTTTCTCGCCCACCGGTCCACGGGCTACCAGGGTATCAGCGACCGGGCCGGACGGCGTCCGGGCACGGTGCGTACGCGCTCCGACACGGAGGTGTAATACCCATGCGTTATCCGCGGAGCGGGCCGCGGATCATCAGCGTGCGTCGTATCCTGCTCGGACACTCGCTGCCGAGCACGCCGGAGAAACGGCACCACCCCCGCCCGTAGGCACCGGAACAACGAGAGCTCGTCAGTTCGTTGAGCGACAATGGTCGTTTGCCCCCGGGGCATCACGACGGTTGTGCCCCACCGCTCGACGACGCACTACAAAACCCCTTGACCGCACTAGCGACAGCCCCCCATGGGGCTTACGTGGCCGTTCGACTGGAGTTGCACGTGGCCGGGCGCATCGAAGACTACGCACTCATCGGAGACATGCAGACCGCCGCACTGGTCTGCCGGGACGGCACAGTCGACTGGCTGTGCCTGCCCCGCTTCGACTCGCATGCCGTCTTCGCCGGCCTGCTGGGCACCGAGGAGCACGGATTCTGGCGGATCGGCCCGGCGCACGCCGCCGACGCCGAGCCCCCGACGGCGACCCGGCGCCGCTACCGCGGCGACTCGCTGATCCTGGAATCCGAGTGGGACACCCCGCGCGGCACGGTCCGCGTGACCGATTTCATGCCCCCGCGCGACGGCGCGCCGCAGGTGATCCGGATCGTGGAGGGCGTCTCCGGCCGGGTCCCGATGCGCTCCGCGCTGCGGATGCGGTTCTCCTACGGCCGGATCGTGCCGTGGGTGCACAAGCACGACGGGCGCACGGTCGCCGTCGCGGGGCCGGACTCGGTGTGGTTCGACACCCCCGTGGACACCTACGGCAAGGCGCTCACCACGTACTCCGACTTCACCGTCGGCCCCGGCGACCGGATCGCGTTCACGATCTCCTGGCAGGCCTCGCACAAGGAGCCGCCGCCCCTGCCGGAGCCGGAGCAGTCGCTGGAGGCGACGGAGGACTTCTGGCGCGAGTGGGTCGAGCACTGTACGTACCACGGCCCCTACCGCGAGGCGGTGGTCCGCTCCCTGATCACCCTGAAGGCGCTCACGTACGCTCCCACCGGCGGCATCGTCGCCGCCCCGACCACCTCCCTGCCGGAGGAGATCGGCGGCGTGCGCAACTGGGACTACCGCTACACCTGGCTGCGGGACGCCGCGATCACCCTGTCCTCGCTGCTGCGCACCGGCTACCGCGAGGAGGCCCGCGCCTGGCGCGAGTGGCTGCTGCGCGCGGTCGCGGGCGACCCGGAGAACCTGCAGATCATGTACGGCATCGCGGGCGAGCGCGAGCTGGGCGAGGCCGAGCTGGACTGGCTGCCCGGCTACGAGAACTCCGCCCCGGTCCGCGTCGGCAACGGCGCCGCGCACCAGCTCCAGCTGGACGTGTACGGCGAGGTCACCGAGGCCCTGCACCTGGCCCACATGACCGGCCTGGCCCGCAGCGACTACGCCTCGCTGCTCCAGCTGAAGCTGATCCGCTACCTGGAGGACCACTGGCAGGATCCGGACGAGGGCATCTGGGAGGTGCGCGGCCCGCGCCGCCACTTCGTGCACTCCAAGGTCATGGCCTGGGTCGCCGTCGACCGCACGATCAAGCTGCTGGAGTCCGGCGACGCCGACGGCCCGCTGGAGCGCTGGCGCGAGCTGCGCGACGACATCCACCGGGACGTGTGCGAGAAGGGCTACGACAAGGAGCGCAACACCTTCACCCAGTCCTACGGCTCCAAGGAGCTGGACGCCTCGCTGCTGCTGATCCCGCAGATGGGCTTCCTGCCGCCGGACGACAAGCGGGTGATCGGCACCATCGAGGCGATCCAGCGCGAACTGTCCACGCCGGACGGCTTCATCCTGCGCTACCCCACCTCCGGCGAGGACGAGGGCGTCGACGGCCTGCCCGGCGACGAGGGCGCCTTCCTGGCCTGCTCGTTCTGGATGGCGGACGACCTGGCGATGATCGGCCGGGTGGACGAGGCCCGCAAGCTGTTCGAGAAGCTGCTCTCCCTGCGCAACGACCTCGGACTGCTCGCCGAGGAGTGGGACCCGCGGCTCAAGCGCCAGGTGGGCAACTTCCCGCAGGCCTTCAGCCACGTCCCGCTGATCGACACCGCGCTGCGGCTGACGGCGTCGGGGGCGTACGGTGGCTGAGCCGGCGCCCGCCCCCGGAGATGCCCGTCGAACGGGCGTCCGGGTAGCGTCCGCTGCATGAACAGCCGCACCGACCATCCCTTCGACGGCCCGGGCGCCGGCATCACCGTGCAGCGGGCGCTGGAGCTGCCCGGGCTGCGCAGCGGCCTGCCGGAGGTGCTCGCGGGCGCCGACCGGCTGCGGCGGACCGTGCGCTGGGTGCACGCGGGCGAGGTGCCGAACATCGCCTCGCTGCTGAAGGGCGGCGAGCTGCTGCTGACCACCGGGTACGGCATGGGCACGCGGCCCGCCGAGCAGCGGGCGTTCGTGCGGACCCTGGCCGAGCGGGGCATCGCGGCCCTGGTGATCGAGCTGGGGCCGCGCTTCGCCCGGCTGCCCGCGACCGTGGTGGACACGGCCCGCTCGGCCGGGCTGCCGCTGGTCCAGCTGCACCGCGAGGTGCCGTTCGTCACGGTCACGGAGGAGATCCACACCGAGATCGTCAACGGCCACTACGCGCTGCTCCAGCAGGCCGAGGAGGTGCACCGGCGGTGCACGGAGGCGCTGCTGGCGGGCGGTGGGGCGCCGCAGGTGCTGGCCGTTCTGGCCGACTTCGGCGGCAACCCGGTCTTCCTGGAGACCTCGGACGGGCGGCTGCTGTACGCCGCCGGTGCCGGTCCCGAGGGCGCCGACCCGCTCCAGGTGTGGGAGGGGCTGCGCGGCCCGCACCGGGAGGCGCCGCCGCCGGCCGGGTCGGTGCTGGTGGACGTGCCGGGCGGGGCCGGTGCGGGGTCGGGCCCGGTGCGGGCGCGGCTGGTGCTGCTGCCGGTGCGGCGGCCGCTGGCGCCGGTGCACCGGATCGCCGCCGAGCGCACCGCGGGCATCCTGGCGGTGGTGCTGATGCAGGCCCGCCAGGAGGAGGAGCTGGCCGCGCGCGGACGCGGCGACTTCCTCACCGACCTGGCGGAGGGCCGGATCGCCGCGCAGGACGCCCCGGCGCAGGCACGGGTGCTGGGTTTTCGGCCGGGCGACGGCCCGCTGCTGCCGGTGGTGATGCGGCTGGGCGAGGTGCTGTCGCCCGGCGGCGGCTGGGCGGTGCTGGCGCGGGCGGTCACGGAGGAGCTGGCCGCGGTGGGCGTGCCGGCGCTGCTGGGCGTACGGCCGGTGGAGGGACGCGTTCCGCTGCTGCTGGGGCTGCGGTCGGAGTCGGAGCGCCCGGCGGTGGCCGACCGGGTGGCGGCGGCGCTGCGGGCCGGTGTGGAGCGGTCGGGGGTACGGCGGCCGGGCGCGCAGCCGCCGGTGGTGGTCGTCGGGGTGGCCGGAGGCTGGGCGGCGGCGTCGGCGGGGCTGCGGCACGCGGCGGAGACGGCGAACGCGGCCCGGGGACTGCCGGAGCAGCCGTGGTACGACGCCCGCCGCCTGGACATCGACCTGCTGCTGTGGCGGCTGCGGGACCACCCTGACCTCGCGGCGTTCGTGGACCGCGCGATCGGGCCGGTGCGCGAGCACGACCGACGCTCCCGGCCGCCGCTGCTGCCGACCCTGGAGACCTATCTCGCGCACGCCGGCCGCAAGGCGGAGACCGCGCGCGAGCTGCACCTCAACCGGCAGACCCTCTACAACCGCCTCGCCCGGATCGGCGAGTTGCTCGGCACCGACCTGGACGACCCGCAGACCGTCCTGGCGTTGAGCCTCGCACTGCGGGCGCGCAGACATGTGGAATAGCCGGGCCGGGTCGGCTCGCCGATCGGCGGAGCCGGTCCGGCGCGCAGGCTCGTCGATGGGCCGGGCCCGGCCGGCTCGCGGGTCGACCGGTGGGTCCGGCCCGCCGAGTCGCCGTTGGCCGAGCCGGTCAGATCAGCGGCCGGGGCTGCGTCAACTCGTCGTAGACGCTGAGGACTTGGGCGACCGTCTCGTCCTCGGTCGGCCAGGTGGCCGCCTGCCGTACGCCCCTGTCCCGCAGCTCCTCCCGGCGTTCGGGGTCGCCGAGGAGGCGGACGACGGCGTCGGCGAGGGCTCGGGCGTTGCCCGGCGGGACGAGTTCGGCGGCGTCGCCGACGAGTTCGGGGATGCCGCCGACCGCGGAGGCCACCAGCGGCACCCGCGCGTGCAGGGCTTCCTGGGCGAGGACGGAACGGGACTCCCAGTGGCTCGGCAGCAGTGCGAGGTCGGCGGCCGTGAGGAGTTCGGCCACGTCGTCACGGCGGCCGATGAGCCGCACCGGCAGGTCCTCGCCCTCGATGCGGCGCTGCAACTCCGGGCGCAGCGGCCCCTCTCCGGCGATGGCGACGAGCGGGGCCGGGTCCAGCCGGCGCCAGGCGTGCGCGGCGTCCAGCAGGACGTCGTAGCCGCGCCGGCCGTCGAGGGAGCCGACGGCCATCAGCAACGGGCGGCCGGTGACGCCGAGTTCCGCACGGATCTTGGAGCGCAGCCGGTCGGGGTCGCCCTGCCGCGGCGGGGTGCGCCGTCCGGGCAGGGTGATCCCCGCGAGCCGGGCGTCGCGGGCACCGGAGCGTCGCGCCCGGTCGACCAGGCCGGAGGTGGTCCCGAGCACCACCGACGCCGTCCGCGCCACCCGCCGCTCCAGCAGGCGCAGCAGATGGGCGCGCGCGCCCTCGGCGTGGGCCCGGTCGTGCCAGGTGACGACGAGCGGGGTGTCGCGCCCGCCGAGCGCGAGGACGGCCCGGAAGGAGGCGTGCAGCCCGTGGGCGTGGACGAGGTCGGCGTCCCGGCACGCGGCCCGCAGCGCGCCGACGGACGCCGGGTCGCTGCTGCGCGGCACGGGAACGAGGTCGGCGCCGGCCCCGGTGAAGTCGTGGGTGTGATCCGCCTCCAGGGGGGCGCACACCGTGACGCGCACGCCCCTCGCGACGAGCCCCGCGGACAGCGAGCGCACGTGCGCGCTGCTGCCGGCGTTGCCGCCGCCCAGCACCTGCACGGTGCGTAGCGCCGGCTGGCCGTGCGGTGCGCGGCTGCTCACGGGGGTCACCTGGCCGGGGGCTCCTGATTCGGCGTCGGTCGGTCACGACGTTCACGACGGTCACGGAGAAACGTACAGAAGGACCGGACGGATGGGGTGTACCGCCCGGGCTCCTGCCCGTACCCGCCAAGCATGCCAGGGCGGACGGCGGTTGCGGCACCGCCGGCTCCCGCGCCCCCGCCCCGGACGGGGACCGGGGTCACTCACACGAGTGACCCCGCCGACCGGTTCCGCCGGGCCGGCGCCTCAGACGTCCGCCCGGGCCGTGGCGAGCAGCTCCTCCGCGTGCGCCCGGGCCGTCTCGGAGTCCTCCTGGCCGGCCAGCATCCGCGACAGCTCACGGATCCGGTCCTCGCCCTCCAGCACCTTCACGCCGGACCGGGTCACCGACCCGTCGTTGGTCTTCTCCACCAGCAGCTGCCGGTCCGCGAAGGCGGCCACCTGCGGCAGGTGCGTCACCACGACGACCTGCGCGGTCTTCGCGAGCCGCGCCAGTCGCCGCCCGATCTCGACCGCCGCCTTGCCGCCGACGCCGGCGTCCACCTCGTCGAAGAGATACGTCGGCACCGGGTCCGTACCCGCGAAGACCACCTCCACGGCGAGCATCACACGCGACAGCTCACCGCCCGAGGCGCCCTTGGCGATGGGCCGGGGCGGCGCGCCCGGATGCGGCTGGAGCAGCAGCTCGACCTCGTCCGCGCCGGCCGGCCCGTACGCCACCGGGCGGCCGCCGACCTCGACGCCGTCCGGGTCCTCGGTCTGCCGGATCGCGAACGACACCCGCGCGTGGGGCATCGCCAGCGACGCCAGCTCGGCCGTCACCGCCGCGGCGAACTTCTCCGCCGCCGCCGTCCGCGCGTCCGTCAGCGCCTGGGCGAGGCCGCCCAGTTCGGCGCGGAGCGCGTCCCGCTCGGCGGTCAGCTCGTCGATGCGGGAGTCGTCGCCGTCCAGCTCGGTCAGCCGGGCGGCGCCCCGCTCGGCCCAGGCCAGCACGGCCGACACGTCCTCGCCGTACTTGCGGGTGAGGGCGGTGAGCGCGGCCCGCCGCTCCTCGACCGCCGCGAGCCGCAGCGGATCGGCGTCCAGGTCGTCGGCGTACCCGGCCAGCTCCCCGGCCACGTCGCCCAGCAGGATGCCGATCTCCCCGATCCGGTCGGCGAGCGCGGCCAGCGCCGGGTCGTGCGACCGTACGGCCTCCAGCGCCCGGTGCGCGCCCGCGACCAGCGTGGCGGCGTCCACGCTCTCCGGGTCCTCGGGGTTGCCCGCCAGCGCGACGTGCGCGGCCGACGCGGCGGAGGCCAGCGCCTCCGCGTGCCCGAGCCGCTCGGCCTCCTCGGCCAGCTCCGCGTCCTCGCCGGCGCGCGGCTCGACGGCCGCGATCTCGTCGAGCCCGTAGCGCAGCATGTCGGCCTCCTGGGCCCGCTCGCGCGCCCGGGTGGTGATCTCCTCCAGCTCGGCGGAGACGGCCCGCAGCCTCTTGTACGCCTTGGTGTACTCGGCCAGCGGCGCGGAGACCGCGTCCCCGGCGTACCGGTCCAGGGCCTGCCGCTGCCGGGACTGCTTGAGCAGGCCCTGCTGGTCGGTCTGCCCGTGCACGGCGACCAGTTCGTCCGCCAGCTCGGCGAGCACCCCCACGGGCACGGACCGCCCGCCCAGGTGCGCCCGCGAGCGCCCCTCGGCGGACACGGTACGGCTGATCAGCAGCGCCCCGTCGTCCAGCTCGGCGCCGGCCTCCTCGGCCCGTACGGCCGCGGAGGCGTCCGCGGGCACGGTGATCCGCCCCTCGACGACCGCGTTCCTGGCCCCGATCCGCACGAGCGCCGGGTCCGCGCGCCCGCCGAGCAGCAGGCCCAGGCTGGTGACCACCATCGTCTTGCCCGCGCCCGTCTCACCGGTGACCGCCGTGAACCCGGGCGACAGCTCGACGACCGCGTCGTCGATGACTCCGAGCGACCGTATCCGCATCTCCTCCAACACGGACACGACCATACGAGGTCGGCGCCGCGATGTGCGACCGGCCCACCCTTGTCACCCACAGGAGGGACGCTGCCGAGGGACGCGGGAAACCGCGCGGCCAGCCCCGGACAACCCGCACACGCCGACGACACCCGGCCCCGCCCCGCGGAGCGGCCAGGGGGTGTCTGACACCTACCCCCTAGTGCGGAGCCCCCCGCCACCCGGACACCGGCAGCGCGAACTTGGCCACCAGCCGGTCGGTGAACGAGGCGTGGTGCAGCCGGGCCAGCCGCACGGGCACGGCCCCGCGCCGCACCTCCACCCGCGCCCCGGCCGGCAGCTCCACCGTCCGCCTGCCGTCGCACCACAGCACGCCCGGCGGAATGTGCGGCAGCACCTCCACGGCGAGCACCGAGTCCGGGGAGGTCACCAGCGGCTTGGCGAACAGGGCGTGGGCGCTGATCGGCACCATGAGCAGCGCCTCCACCTCGGGCCACACCACCGGCCCGCCCGCGGAGAACGCGTACGCCGTGGACCCGGTCGGCGTCGACAGCACGATGCCGTCGCAGCCGAACCCGGTGACCGGCCGCCCGTCGATCTCGAGGACGACCTCCAGCAGCTTCTCGGCGCCCGCCTTCTGCACGGCCGCCTCGTTCAGCGCCCAGTCGGTGTGCACGATGTCGCCGTTGCGGTGGACGACGACGTCGACGGTCATCCGCTCCTCGACCTCGTAGGCGCGGGACACCACCCGGTCGACCACCTTGTCGAGGTCGTCGCGCTCGGCCTCGGCGAGGAAACCGACCCGCCCGAGGTTGACGCCGAGCATCGGCACCCCGGACGCCCGGGCGAACTCGGCGCCGCGCAGCAGCGTCCCGTCGCCGCCCAGCACGATCAGCAGCTCGCACCCGTCGAGGCACTGCGGGGTCGCCTCGCCGACCAGCTCCACCTCGCCCGGCAGCGGCAGATCGCGCGCCTCCGCCTCCAGGACCCGCACCCCGAGCCCGGACTGCAGCAGGCCCCGCACCACCAGTTCGGCACTGCGAATGGCCGCGGGCCGCCCGGTGTGGGCGAGCAGGAAAACAGTACGAGCTCGGTTCTGTGTCAACGCGGCCCCTCCGCCACTGCACGGTCTACGTCGGCCGGGTCCAGTCGGGGAGCCCCGGCCCGCAGCCACAGAAAGTACTCGACGTTCCCCGAGGGCCCGGGCAGCGGACTGGCGGTCACGCCCTTCACCCCGAGCCCCAGCTCCCAGGCCCGCTCGGCCACCTGGCGCACGGCCTCCGCGCGCAGCTGCGGACTGCGGACCACTCCCCCGCTGCCCAGCCGCTCCTTGCCCACCTCGAACTGCGGCTTGACCATCATCACCAGGTCGGCGTCCGGCCGCACGCACCGCACCAGCGCGGGCAGCACCAGCCCGAGCGGGATGAAGGACAGATCCCCCACGACCAGGTCCACCGGCTCGCCGTCGATCGCCTCCGGCGTCAACTCGCGTACGTTCGTACGGTCCTTGACGGTGACGCGTTCATCGCTCCGCAGCGACCAGGCCAGCTGCCCGTACCCGACGTCCACGGCGACGACGTGCGCGGCGCCCGCGCGCAGCAGCACATCGGTGAAACCGCCGGTGGACGCGCCGGCGTCCAGCGCCCGCCGCCCCTCGACCGTGAGCCCCTGCGGGACGAACGCCGCGAGCGCGCCGGCGAGCTTGTGGCCGCCGCGGGAGACGTACTCGGGGTCGCCGTCGTCGGCGGCGACGACGATGGCCGCCGCGGTCTCCACCTGCGTGGCCGGCTTGGTCGCGACGGTCTTGCCGACGCTGACCCGGCCGGCGGCAATCAGCTGGCTCGCGTGCTCGCGCGAGCGCGCCAGCTTGCGGCGGACCAGCTCCGCGTCGAGACGGCGGCGTGCGACTCCTGCCACGTTCGGTTCAGCTCCTGTTCGCGTACGGCGTGCCGGGCTCGCGGCCCGAAGGGTCTGGTCGGGGGGTGGTGGTCGGGTGACGGACGGAAGGGGGCGCCGGAGGTCCCGGGCGGGCGTCGAGCGCGGTGAGCGCGTCGCGCAGCCCCCGGTGCACATCCTCGTACACCTCGACGTGTCCGTCCGTGGCGAGGTAGTCGGCGTCCGCGAGCCGCTCCAGGCAGGCGTCGATCCCGGCGTCGCCGGTGGGGGTGCGGGGCACGTGCAGCGGGGCCGGGGCGGCGGGGCCGGGCTCGGGCCCCTGCTCGCGCTCCTCGGGCGCCCCTGCGTCGGGAACGGTGTCGCTCATGCCCCGACGCTACCGCGATCCGCTGCGGTACCGTCGGTGGCGATGGCCACGATCGAGGAGTGCCGTACCGCACTCGAGAAGTTCTCGGAGAACCTGCGGGGCGCCGAGGGCGACGCGCGCGACGCCGCCGCCATGGACCGCTCGGTGAGCTGCCATGTCACGGACCTGGACGTCACCTTCGCCGGCCGCCTCATGGACGGCCGGATCGAGGTGCACGACACGTTCCCGGGCCCGCCGCGCGAGAAGGCCCAGATCAGGCTGGCGCTGGCCGGCGGCGACCTGGTGGCCCTGGTCGACGGCGAGCTGGACTTCGCCCGGGCCTGGGGCTCGGGCCGGGTGAAGCTGGAGGCGGGGCTGCGGGACCTGTTCCGGCTCAGGAAGCTGCTGTAGCCCCGCGGCTCACGACGCCTCCGTAGCTCTCCGGCCAGGAAGCCCGCGCAGTCCCCGGCTCAGGAAGCCCTGTGGCCTCCCGGCCATGAAGCCTGCGCAGTCCTCCCGCTCAGGAAGCCTCCGCGGCGGACGCCGTCACCCGCTCCCGCGCCTTGCGGGCGGCCGGCACGATCAGCGGGGTGCCCGTCTCCGGGTCCTCGATGACCTGGCAGCGCAGGCCGAAGACCTCCTCCACCAGCTCGGCGGTGACGATGTCGTTGGGCGCGCCCTCGGCGACCACCGTGCCGCCGCGCAGGGCGATGAGGTGGGTGGCGTAGCGGGCGGCGTGGTTGAGGTCGTGCAGCACGGCCACCAGCGTGCGGCCCTGCTCCTCGTGCAGCTCGGCGCACAGGTCGAGCACGTCGATCTGGTGCTGGATGTCCAGGTATGTCGTCGGCTCGTCCAGCAGCAGCAGCGGCGTCTGCTGGGCGAGGGCCATCGCGATCCACACCCGCTGGCGCTGGCCGCCGGACAGCTCGTCCACGTACCGGTCGGCGAGTTCGGCGACCCCGGTCTGCGCCATGGACTCCTGGACGACCCGCTCGTCCTCGGTCGACCACTGGCGCAGGATGCCCTGGTGCGGGTACCGGCCGCGGCCGACCAGGTCGGCGACCGTGATGCCGTCGGGCGCGATGGACGACTGGGGCAGCAGCCCGAGGGTGCGGGCGACCTTCTTGGCGGGCATCGACTGGATGACCTGCCCGTCCAGCAGCACCCGGCCCTCGCTGGGCCTGAGCATCCGCGACAGGGCGCGCAGCAGCGTGGACTTGCCGCAGGCGTTGGGGCCGACGATGACTGTGAAGGAGTTGTCGGGGATGGACACCGACAGCTGTTCGGCGATGACGCGCTGGTCGTACGCGAGGGTGACGTTCTCGGCGGACAGACGGTTCACGGTGCTCCTTCGGTCGGTCAGCCCGCTGCTGACATGGTGGTTCGGCCCTCGGTCGGCCGGGGGCGCCGTCGCGCTGCCGGCGCTCATACCCGGCCCGCCCTGCGCTCGGTGACCAGCAGCCACAGCAGGTAGACGCCGCCGAGCACGCCGGTGACGACGCCCACGGGCAGCTGGTCGGCGCCGAAGACGCGCTGCGAGGTCCAGTCGGCGACGAGGAGGAGGGCGGCGCCCATGCACATCGACGGGACCAGGTTGGGGCCCGGCGAGCGGGTCAGCCGGCGGGCGAGCTGGGGGGCGGTGAGCGCCACGAAGCTGACCGGGCCGGCGGCGGCGGTGGCGGCGGCGGTCAGCAGCACGGCGGCCACCAGCAGCACCGCCCGCACCCGCTCGACGCGCACGCCGAGGGCGTGGGAGACGTCGTCGCCCATCTCCAGCATCCGCAGCCCGCGCGCGTTGGCGAGGACCAGCGGCACGAGGACTGCGCACAGCCACAGCAGCGGCCAGACCTGCTCCCAGTCGCGGCCGCTGAGCGACCCGGTCATCCACACCACCGCGCGGGCGGCGTCGACCATGTCGGCCTTGGTCAGCAGATAGCCGTTGACGGCCGTGACGATGGCGGACATGCCGATGCCGACCAGCACCAGCCGGTAGCCGTGCACACCCTGCTTCCACGCCAGCAGATAGATGGCGAGGCCGGTGGCCAGACCACCGATCAGCGCCCCGATGGTGACGTCACGGGCGTCGCCGGAGACCAGCACGATCACCACGAGCGCGCCCGCCGTCGCCCCCTGCCCGAGGCCGAGGACGTCCGGACTGCCCAGCGGATTGCGGGAGATGGACTGGAACAGCGCACCGCCGAGGCCGAGCGAGGCGCCCACCAGCAGCCCGACGAGGACCCGGGGCAGGCGCAGGTCGTTGACGATGAACTCCTGCCCGGGGTCGCCCTGCCCGAACAGCGTCCTGAGCACGTCGCCGGCGGCGATGGGGAAGTCTCCGGTCCCGATGAGCAGCACGCCGGCGGCGAGGACGAGCACCAGCAGCAGCACGACGACGACGAGGGCCCGCAGGTCCAGGCGGAGCGACAGCCCGCCCGGCGACCGCACGGCACGGGGAGCGTCGGACTTCACAGCAAGGGCGTTCTTCACAGCTGGGCCGTCCTCCGCCGTCGTACGAGAAAGATGAAGACCGGGCCGCCGAGGAGCGCGGTGACGATGCCGACCTGGAGTTCGGCGGGCCGGGCGACGATCCGGCCGAGGACGTCGGCGCCGAGCAGCAGCACCGGCGACAGGACGGCCGCGTACGGCAGGATCCAGCGCATGTCGGGCCCGGTGAAGGACCGTACGACGTGCGGCACCATCAGGCCTACGAACATGATCGGCCCGCACGCGGCGGTCGCCGCCCCGCACAGCACGGTGGCGGCGAGCATGGACAGCGCGCGGTTGCGGTTCAGATGGGCGCCGAGCGCCTTGGCGGTGTCGTCGCCCATGGCCATGGCGTTCAGCGGCCGGGCCAGGGCGAGCGCGAGGAGCGAGCCGACGACGAGGAACGGCAGCACCTGGACGATGGTCCGGTCGGTCGCGGAGCCCAGCGAGCCGACGGTCCAGAAGCGCATCCGGTCCAGCGCCGCCTCGTCCATGATCATCAGCGCTTGGAGGTAGCCGTACAGGGCCGCGCTGATCGCGGTGCCCGCGAGGGCGAGCCGCACCGGCGTGGCGCCCCGGCTGCCGCCGAGGAACCAGACCAGCGCGCCGACCGAGGCGGCGCCGAGGAAGGCGAACCACACATAGCCGTTGACGCTGGTGACGCCGAAGAAGGTGATGGCCGTGACGACCGCGGCGGACGCGCCGGCGTTGATGCCCAGCAGGCCGGGGTCGGCCAGCGGATTGCGCGTCAGGGCCTGGAGGACCGCCCCGGACAGGCCGAGCGCGGCGCCCGCGAGCAGCCCGAGGAGCGTCCGGGACAGCCGCTCGCCGACGACGACGTCGGCGTACGTCCCGGTGTCCTGGAACAGGCCGTGCCAGACCTCGTCCAGGGACAGCTCCTTCGCGCCGATCGCGATGCTCGCCAGCGCGACGAGCACCAGGATCGCCACGGAGACGAGCAGCCCGAAGGCACGTATCGCCCGGCGGTTCGAGGGCGCAGGGGCGATGTCCGCGCGCTGTTCGGGAGGACTTTCAACCAACACGAGGTTAGGTTAGCCTACCCTCCTATTGGATCAAGATCCTGAGCACGGTCGAAAGGTGACGATCACATCACCTCACGACCGTCGCGCCCGTCAGTCCCGACAGGGCCTCAGATGCCCAGCCTCGCCAGCGCCTTGCTGCCGTCGAGCGCGCACGAGCCCTCGCCGGCCCCCGTCCAGGCGGCCGCGCACAGCGCCCGCAGCCCGTCCAGCGCCTCGCCGTCTCCCTCCAGTTCCAGCTCCTCCGCACCGGCGGTGGCCGTCCAGCCCCCGCAGCGGAAACCGCCGGCGGCCTCCGTCACGTCCGGCTGCCCGGTGAGCAGCCCGCGCAGATCGGCGTCGACGTAGGTCGGCCGGTGCTGCGGCGGCGCGGCGAGCAGCCGGCGGCCGTCGGTCACGCCGGTGAGCACGAGCAGGGAGTCGACGTCGCCGTTGAACGCGCCCTCGATGTCGGTGTCCAGCCGGTCCCCGACCACCAGCGGGCGCCGCGCGCCCGTCCGCAGGATCGTCTCCCGGTGCATCGGCGGCAGCGGCTTGCCCGCCACCTGCGGCTCGGCGCCCGTCGCGATCCGCACGACCTGCACCGCCGCCCCGTTGCCCGGCGCGATGCCCCGCGCGCTCGGAATCGTCAGGTCGGTGTTGGACGCGAACCACGGCACCCCGCGCGCGATGGCATAGCACGCCTCCGCGAACCGCCCCCAGGGCAGCTCCGGTCCGCCGTACCCCTGCACCACCGCCGCCGGATCGTCGTCCGCCGACTCCACGGGCTCCAGACCCCGCTCGCGCAGCGCCACCCGCAGCCCTTCACCGCCGACCACCAGCACTCGCGCTCCCGCCGGGACCTGCTCGGCGATCAGCCGGGCCACCGCCTGCGCCGAGGTGATCACCTCCGACGCCTCCGCCGGTATCCCCAGCTCGGTCAGATGTCCGGCCACCGCCTCCGGCGTGCGCAGCGCGTTGTTGGTGACGTACGCCAGCCGCATCCCGCCCGCGCTCGCCGCGCCCAGCGACTCCACCGCGTGGGCGATGGCGTCACCGCCCGCGTACACCACCCCGTCCAAATCGAGCAGCGCCGTGTCGTACGCCTCGCTCAGCGCCCGCCCACTGCCCTCGGGCCTGCTCCTGACGCCCCGGCTCATTCCACATCGCTCCTCGCTCGGACGGCTTTCCCCCGATCATCCCCCATGCCACCGACAGCCGTACGCCCCGTACGATGCCGTGATGAACACAGCAGGTCACCCGGAAGCAACGACGCGCCGAGGCCTGGAACTCACCCCGTTCCGAGGCCTTCGCTACGACCCCGACCGGGTCGGCAGTCTGGCCGCCGTGACGTCCCCTCCGTACGACGTGGTGGTCCGCCCGGACGGCGTCCACGCACTCCAGTCCGCGGACCCGCACAACATCGTCCGGCTGATCCTGCCCGAGGCCGCCACCCCGGACGCCCGCAACGAACAGGCCGCCCGCACCCTGCGCCGCTGGCTGTCGGAGGGCGTCCTCGCCGCCGACCCGGAGCCCGCCCTCTACGTCTACGAGCAGCGGGACGTCGACGGCTCGCTCCAGCGCGGCATCATCGGGGCCCTGCGGGTGTCCGACCCCGAGGAGGGCGTCGTGCTGCCGCACGAGGACGTCATGCCGCACATCGTCGCCGACCGCGCGGCCCTGATGCGCGCCACGAGCGCCAACCTCGAACCGCTGCTCCTCACCTACCGCGGCGACGGCCCGGCCGACCCCGCCGCCGAGGTCGTCGAACGCACCGCACAACGGGCCCCGCTGCTCGCCACCACCACGGAGGACGGCGTGCGCCACCGCCTGTGGTCCGTGACCGACCCCGGCGACCTGGACCGCGTCCGCTCCGGCCTGGCCGGCCGCCAGGCCCTGATCGCCGACGGCCACCACCGCTGGGCCACCTACCGCAGGCTCCGCGCCGAGCACCCCTCCCCCAGCCCCTGGGACCACGGCCTGGTCCTCCTGGTCGACACCGCCCGCCACCCGCTGCGGGTCCGCGCCATCCACCGCCTGCTGCACGGCCTCCCGGTCTCCGACGCCGTCGCGGCCCTGCACGGGTTGTTCCGCGTCCGCCGCGTCCAGGCCCCGCTCCCGCAGGCCCTCGCACTCCTCGGCGAAGCGGCGGCGGACGGCAACGCCTTCCTCCTCGCGGGCGACGGCGCCTTCCATCTGGTCGACCGCCCCGACCCGGACCTGCTGGCCCGCACGGTCCCCGCCGACCGTCCTCCGGCCTGGCGCGCCCTGGACGCGACGGTCCTGCACGCCACGCTCCTCGGCCACGTCTGGGGCATTCCCGAGGACTCCCCGGCCCACATCGCCTACATCCACGACGCCTCCGCCACCGTCGGCAAGGCCGAACGCGACGGCGGTACGGCCGTCCTGCTCCACCCGGTCCATGAGGACGTGGTCCGCGACCTGGCCCGCCAGGGCGTGACGATGCCCCGCAAGTCGACGTCCTTCGGTCCGAAGCCGGCGTCGGGCCTGGTGCTGCGCGCGCTGGATCTCTGACGCGCCCCGGACATGCGAGTGGGGGCGGGATCCGTTTCGGATCCCGCCCCCACTCGTCGCGTGCGCGGGTGCGCCGGAGGTCAGTCCTCGTCGCCGTCCTTGCCGGGCGCTGTGTCCACGTCCTCGTCGAGGTCGTCCTCGTCGAGCGCGTCCACGAACTCGACGCCGTCCAGCTCGGCCAGCCGGTCCGACGCGTCCGTGCTGCCGTCGCGGTCGGCCTCGACGGCCTTGGCGAACCACTCCCGCGCCTCCCGCTCGCGCCCGGCCTCGAGGAGCGCGTCGGCGTAGGCGTACCGCAGCCGCGCGGTCCACGGCTGTACGGAGTGGGAGGCCAATTCGGGGCTCTGCAGGGTGACGATGGCCGCGTCGAGCTGTCCCATGTCCCGGCGGGCGCCGGCGGCCACGAGCCGCATCTCCACCTGACCGGCCTTGTCGAGCTTGTGCACTTCGGGGGCCCCGGCCATGTCCAGCGCCTTCTCCGGCCGCCCGAGCCCGCGCTCGCAGTCGGCCATGACGGGCCACAGGTCGACGCCGCCGGTCATCCGCCGCGCCGCCCGGAACTCGGCGAGCGCCTCTGCGTACTTCTGGTTGGCGTACGCCGCGAACCCGGCGGCCTCCCGTACGGCGGCCACGCGCGAGGCGAGCCGGAGGGCGACCTTGGAGTAGGCGTAGGCCTGCTCGGGCTCCTCGTCGATGAGCCGGGCGACCATCACCAGGTTCCTGGCGACGTCCTCCGCGAGCCCCTTCGGCAGGCTCTGGAGCTCCTGCCGCACATCCTTGTCGATCTCGTCGCCGGTGACGTCGTCGGGAATCGGCAGCCGCTTGATCGGCTCCCGGTCGCGCTCCCGCTCCTCACGGAAACGCCCGCCACCAGGACCGCCACGACGGTCGTCCCGCCCCCGGAACCCACCACCGGGACGGCCACCGCGGTCGTCGCGACGGTCGTCACGCCGGTCGTCACGCCGATCATCCCGGCGGTCGTCCCGACGGAAGGGGGGACGCTCACCACG
>NZ_JBVJFP010000009.1:0-1022 GCF_055587785.1 Streptomyces sp. NPDC046379 | reverse complement strand
CCACGGTCGTCGCGGCGGAATCCGCCACGGTTGTCGTCACGGCGGTCATCGCGCCGATCATCCCGGCGGTCGTCCCGACGGAAGGGGGGACGCTCACCACGGTCGTCGCGGCGGAATCCGCCACGGTTGTCGTCACGGCGGTCATCGCGCCGATCATCCCGGCGGTCGTCCCGACGGAAGGGGGGACGCTCACCACGGTCGTCGCGGCGGAATCCGCCACGGTTGTCGTCACGGCGGTCATCGCGACGGTCGTCACGGCGGAAGCCACCGCGGTTGTCGTCACGCCGCGGCCCACGGTCGCGGTCGTCGCGGCGGAAACCGCCCCGGTCTCCGTCGCGCCGGTCATCGCGCCGGTCGTCGCGACGGAAGGCCGGACGGTCATCGCGTCGGTCATCGCGCCGGTCGTCGCGACGGAAGGCCGGACGGTCATCGCGTCGGTCATCACGGCGATCGTCGCGACGGAAGGCCGGACGGTCACCACGGTCGTCGCGACGGGGGAAGCCACCGGGACGGCCACCCCGATCGTCCCGGCGCGGTCCACGATCGCGGTCGTCACGCTGGAAGGGCGGGCGCGAACCCCGGTCGTCACCACGGCGCTCGTCACTGCGCCGGTCGTCACGGCGGTCGTCGCGCCGAGCGCCACCGTAACCGCCGCCGCCCCGGTTGTCGTCGCGCCGGCCGCCGCCATAGCCACCGCGGTCGTTGTCCCGGCGGAACCCACCACGGTCCCCGCGGTAGCCGCCGCCCTGACTGCTCTGGCCGCTCCGGCTACCGCGGTCCCCACTGTCCCGTCGCCGCTGGTCGCGCTCCGGTCGGTCGTCGGGAGAGTTGGTGGACATGGGTGACTCCTGTCTTCGGTACCTCAAGCATAAAGAAAAAGGACCCCTGGTCCCAGCTGAACGCTGGTGACCAGGGGTCCTTCCAAAAATTGTTCGGCGGCGTCCTACTCTCCCACAGGGTCCCCCCTGCAGTACCATCGGCGCTGTAAGGCTTAGCTTCCGGGTTCGGAATGTAACCGGGCG
>NZ_JBVJFP010000008.1:0-312129 GCF_055587785.1 Streptomyces sp. NPDC046379 | reverse complement strand
CCGCCACCGCATCAGCGTCCTGTTCGCCATGCTCCGCGACGGAACCTTCTACGAGTCCCGCAGCCCTCGCCTCGCTTGACGAAGGACATAGAGGCACCCCCCCCCGGTCAAACAATGCCGCAAGGCCCCCCGCCCCACCCACCGGCAACCCGCCGACACCAAACAGCAGACCCCCACGACTCAACCCCGCCCGGACACACCCACCCCGCACCCCACCAGACACCCACCCCCACACCCACAACCCCCACACCCGCAACCCCAAACAGAAAAAGCACAGCAGACAAGCACACCACCATCACAGCCACGAACCCCGCCGTGTCCCGGGGCGTGCATTGTCCTGATGGGTGTGTCTGGGTTGTGGCGGGGGGCTCGTCTTTCGGGTGTGTGTTTCTTTTTCCGTCCGGGCGGTGGGAGAGGGGAATGGTTTTTCCTGTGTCTGTGTGTCGGGCCGGGTAGGGGGGCCGGGCCGCGAGGGTGGTGGGGGCGTGTGGGGGCGGGTCCTGCTGCGGGCGACACCCATCAGGACAACGCACGCCCCGCCTGCTCAGCACCAGCACCAGAAACACCGGCACCAGACACGGCACCACCGGAAACACCGGCCCCGGACACGGCACCACCAGAAACACCGGCCCCGGAAACACCGGCCCCGGACACGGCAGCACCGGACACCGCGGAACCCGACGACACCACACCCAAAGAAACCGCACCACCACCGGCACCAGGAACAGACGACCCCGCAGGAACAGACGACCCCACAGGAACAGACGACCCCGCAGGAACAGAAACACAACCCGGCACAGAAACCACAACACTCTCAGGAGCAGCAGCCAGCCACGGCAGACACAACGCCCAAAAACGCCGCACCCGCTCCGCAGACGACCACTCCCCGTCCACCATCCCCATCACCCCCAACCCCACCGTCCCCGCCACCACCACCGTCACCACATCCTCACCCCTCACCCCCGCCGCCAACTCACCCCCCTCCTCCGCCCGCACCGCCAACTCCCCCACCACCGACCGCCACCAACCCAGCACATCCACCCCACCCCGCCGCGACGGATCCGCACTCAACCTGAAACCCGCCCGCACCACCGGATCCCCCACCGCCAACAACACCCCCGAAGCCACCCCCACCAAACACTCCAAACCCGAAACCCCACCACCACGACACCCCTCAACCACCACCCCCACCCGCCGAACAGCCTCCGCCTCCACCTCACCCGCCAACGCATCCTTACCAGCAAAATGAAAATGCAACGCCCCCGCACTCACCCCCGCACGCCCACTGATCACCGACAAAGAAGCCAACGCATACCCCTCCACCGCAAACACCTCCGCAGCCGCACGCACCAACGCCTGCCGCGTACGCACCGCCCGCAACTGCCTCACCACCACAACCCCCAACCCCACACCCAACACCCAACACCACCAACAAACCGCACGCTTGGTATATTTACCAGACCCACCCCCACCACCACACCCAAGCCGGTATCAGGAAGCCGTCGTCGTCGAAACGCCAGGCGGCACCACCCAAGGGCGACGGTCTGCGGCGGCAGGAAGACATGAGTCAGGGTGCCCGGGGCAGTGGCCGTCGCAGTTCGGCTTACGGACCAGCGACTCGTCGGCATCGGCCGGCGCATGCCGGGCGACCTGACCGGTCGGGCTCACTTCGACGGTGAAGCCACACGCCTCTGCCACCGGCGGCACGGCGCCGCGTGAGACGACCCGGCCCTTCACCCACGAGCGCACGAATTCGACCTCCATGCGGATCCGTTCGCATGGAATGAGGAACGTTCTGTGTATTCCATGGGCCCACTTCGCCATGAAGCAGTACTCGGCAACGCCCCCGCCGGCTGTCCTGTCCCAGCCTCACCCGGCATGAGGCATGCCGAGGGCGATCAGCTCACGACCCGTCCTTTCAGTGACGGCATGCGGCGGACGGGTCGCCCGCCAGCCTGCTGCAAGCCGGAGCCGCTCAGTCGAGGGAGAGCGGGTCCCCGGACAACCACTTTCTCTGGTCCGTGAAGAGCGCCTCGGGCGGTTCGACGACCGGCAGCGGCTCGGGGTTGCGGTGGCCGTCGGCACAGCGGGCGAACGGTCCGGTGACCGGGTCCAGCAAGGCCCGCAGATGCGGGTCGACATGGTGGATCCACCAGTGCGACATGCCCAGCGCGGGGTCGAAGCGCAGGTGCTCCCAGGCTCTCCAGATGGAGTCCAGCCGGGAGATGGCCTCGGCGTGGCGGTACCACTCCGGGCACCACACCCGCCCGGACCCGGGGGTGGGGGCCGCTACGAAGTAGATGAACCGGTCGGTGACGAACTCGTTGACGTTCCCGTAGTGCAGCTCCCCCGCGCGAGCGGCGTCCTCCTCGTCCCGCCGGATGTCGTCGAACGACTCGTCCCGCCCCTCGTCGTGGGGTGATGTCATGGCGTCATGCTCCTCTGCGCAGCCGTACGGCGACGGCCTCGTCGTGGTGGCCGATACGGTCCAGCGCCCGGGCGAACCGGACGAGGGCCCGGTTCAGGTCGGCCTGGGCCTGGGAATCGTGCGGGGCCTGGTCCACCAGTTCCCGATAGATGCGGACGGCCCGGCGCGCCGGCTGCACCGCGCGGGCGGCCCGGCGCCAGCCGTGCCGCCCGCACAGGCTCAGGGCCCGGGCGAGTCCCCCGAGGAGCGACGCGGTCTGGACCGGTGACAAGCCGGGGCGGTCGACCCGTGCCCGGCAGGCTTTCTCAGCCTCGACGGCCGTGCGCCACGCCGCCTCGTGGCGTCCCGTCATCGCTTGTGCCTCCGCCAGTCGCAGCAACGCGTAGCAGAAGGCGATCTCCTGGCCGGCCGGGTCTGCGGCGAGCAGCCGCCGCCGCAGGCGCACCGCATGCTCCGCAACGGACAGGGCCTCGCGGAAACGGCTCGTCATCATCAGCGCACGGCACAGTTCCGTGCAGGTGTCGGCCAGGTACGTTTCGGCTTCCGGGTTCTCGGCCGCCAGGTCGGCCTGCAGCTCGTACGCCTCCCTCAGGACGGGGACCGCTCGGTCCTCCATGGCCCAGGACGTGAGGTAGCTGACGCCCAGGTCGTAGAGGCAGAAAGCCAGTTGTCGGCGCGCTTCCTCGTCCACGCGCGACAGCCGGCGGTAGTGCGGGAGTGCCTGGCGCAGCACGATGCGCACGGCGAGCTGCCTGCCGTGCTTCCAGTACAAGCCCGACAGGTCGATCAGGGCGGCGGCGTACGCCTCCCGGTAGAGGCTGGGAGCGTACTGACTGAGGTGGCGGCGGATGGCCAGGGCTTGGTCGTAGGCGGCGAGCGCGTCAGCCGAACGGCCCAGCGCGTCGTACGAGCGGGCGAGGCTGAGAGCCGTCTGGGACTGCGCCTTCAGGTTGCTCGCGCTGAGCGGCAGCCTGGCTCGCGCGTAGAGCCCCATCGCCTCCTCGCCGAACTTCACCGCCGCCTGGTGGTCCCCCTCGTCCGCGTGGAAGACGGCGAGCGTGCGGATCGACTGGGCCAGGTTGGGTTCGGCCAGTCCGTACGGACCGTGCGCCAGAGCCCGGTAGTGCCCGAGGGCCTCCTCGAGGTACTTCCGTGCCTCGGCGTGATCGCCGTCGTCGCGTCGGCTCCAGGCGTGGTTGTGCAGCAGCTGCGCCAGGGTGGGACTGTGGACGGCGGGGAGGTCCGCGACCAGCGGGCGCAGCAGTGCGATCGCCTCCTGCTCCAGAGCGATGGACTCGGCGGACGGCCGTTTGGCGACGGCATAGTCGACTGCCAGGACCATCAAGGCCTGTGCGAGGTCGGCGGCATAAGCGTCGGGGTTCTCCCTCGCCAGTTGCCGGGACGTCCGGACCGCTTCCTCGCTCAGGGCCAGCGCCTCCGCCGTCCGCTGGAAGCGCCAGAGGTTCGTGCCGCGTGCCACCAGGGCCCTGGGGAGGAGCAGGGGGTCCAGATCGGGGTACCGGTCCGCCAGCTCGCGGGCGCGCCGGACGGCCTCGGCCGTGTGGTCGTCGGACCTGGCGACTTGGTCGAAGTCAGTGGCCGTCGGGTCGAGTTGCCACACCACCTGCGACTGGTTGATCAGCGCCCGCACCAGGCCGCTTTCGCGTTGCTCCTCCGCCTCGCAGCCCTCCGCCGCCAAGGCGCGGAAGAGATCGAGCGCCTGCTCGCCGGCGCGGTGGGCGTCCCGCAGGCGTCCGGACATGCGCAGGGCGCGCGACCACAGCACCAGTGATTCGGCCCATTCCCTCCGGTGCGCCTGCGCCCCGTCAGCCACGAACCGCTCGCGGAGCGCCGCGGCCTCGCCGGCGGTGTCGCGAGCGTCTTCCCACTCTCCGACAGCCAGGCTTCGTTCGGCCAGGTTGTGCAGCGCCCACGCCCGGTTGCGGAGCGACTGCGGCTCGTCGTCCGCGGTGTGGCTCAGCCGGCCGAGTTCACGGGCGACGTCGAGCGCGTACGTGCGCAGGACGTGGGACTGCTCGGGCAGGGTGTGGGAGTGGGCGCGGAGCACGGCGGCGGTCAGCGGCGCGTCGACGGGGGTGGAGCGCAGTGCCCGGCGCAACAGGTCGACGACGTCGTGCGCCCGGTCCGTGCGACCCTCGTTGGCGTGGGCCACGGCGGACCGGGCCAGCACGGTGAGGGTCTGGACGCGCTGGTGGTCCGGGGCTCGGACGAACACCCTGGTGAGCAGCTCGGGGTCACGGATGATCTGCAGGGAGGCGTGGTACTCCGCCAACCGGTCGGGCTCCAACTGGCCCCAGTGGCGGTCGTCGGGCGAGGGATACAGGTCACGGAGCCAGTCGGTGATCGTCTCGACCAGCCGTCCCGACTCGTTGGGCAGCGTCCGCGCGACGGTCGACCGAGCCTCCGCCCGGTCTTGCGCCGGGCACAGCACGGCGACCGCCACCGCCTGCGCGAGCAGCTTCTTCTCCCACCGTCCCATCCCTCGTTCGTCGGCGGTGTCCTCCCAGTACGCCCTCTCATGCTGGAGGAGTCCGTCCTCCAGCGTGTCCTCCTCCTGCTGCGGGGGCCGAGCCTGGTGCAGCAGCGCGACCAGGGCCGCCATCTGCACGGTCAGCGCCGTCTCGGCGCTGGGACGGCCCTCTGTGGCCGGCGGGACCGGGAGGGACTCCGCGAGCCCGAGCCAGTCGGTGTCCCTCTCATCGGCGGCTTCCGCCAAGCGGTGGGAGAAGTCCCTAGCGGCCGTCCGGAACGCGTGCTCCCGGTCCGCGGCGTCGGGGCTGAGCGCGTGCAGCCTGATCTCGCGGAGGGTGGCGCGCACCGTGTCCTGCCATGAGCCCAGTGAGCGGGCCAGCAGCAGCAGTCGCACCGGACGCCCGGTCTCTTCGCACTGCTTGCGCAGCTTCTCGACCAGGTCGGGACGGGACTCGGCGTAGTCGACGACCAGCAGCATCGGGTGCTGGACCGTGCGCAGCACACGCAGGTCGTCGGGCTCGCCCCGCACTTGGCCGACCACCCAGCCGAGGTCCCGCATCCGCGCCATCAGCTGGCGCGCCAGCCGGGTCTTGCCCTGGCCGCCCGGTGCGGTGAGCACCCGGAGGGAAGGAACGCCGCCGTGGTCGGCCCGGCACCACTGCTCCAGCAGGTCCAGCGTGTCCCCTCTGCCGTGGAACGACACCACCTCGGCGTTGGCCCGCAGCAGCATGGCGGGGGAAGTCACGTCCCGTCGAGGCGTCGCGGGCTCCAACAGGCCGGTCAGTTCCGCCGGTTCGAGCCGCGGGTCGACACCGGTCAGCTCGCGGACCACCGTGCGGAAGTCGTCGCACGCCAGCAGGTCCTCGCTGCGGGTGCAAGTGAGCCGTGTGCCGTGGCGTGGCCGGCGGTCCGCACGCACCACACCGAGCAGCGTTTTCTCCCCGACCGGGAAGACGGCCGCGCCCGACATCCCGGACCAGGGGGTGGTCCGGGCGGCGGTGGCCCCGTTGAGCCCGGCGACGTCGACCTCCAGCAAGCCGATGTCGTCGAGGATCTCGAACGTGGCACCGCCGTGCGGCCTGACCCGGCCCACCAGTTCCTCCCGGTCCCGGTTGCCACGGGCCCGCTGCTGCCGGGGGAAGCCCAGGGCGGAGACGGGGATTTCGGTACCGCCCGTCACACACCTGCCCCAGCGCTGCGGTTGTCGGCCGAAGGCGTCACGCAGCGGTTCGGGCGGCGTCCACCCCGGATCGTCGGCCGGGATCTCCAGGAGGGCGGCGTCCACCGGCCCGGTCTCGTCGTACCGGCGCCAGCGCACCGTCGCGAGGGACCGCACGTCGGACCCGGGCAGGGAGACGGTGATCCCGCCCTCGTCGTTCCGCGGCAGCAGGTGGGCGGCGGTCAGGACGAGCCGCGGCGCGATCAGGTAGCCGCTGCCGAAACTCGCGGCGCGAACCTGGACGACCCGCTGTGCCTGCATGACCCGCCCTCCCGGTCGTGCCCGACCTACTCGACGTCGCCCACTTCCACGTCCCCGCCCCCGCGGAGCTGCGGTTCCAGACGCAGAGTCACGCGCTGTACGGACCGGGTCGCCCGCTCCCGACGGGCGTCGGCCTCCACGACGCCGAACCGCAGCGCCCCACCGCCGCTGCGCGTGCGCATCAGCTCCACCTCGAACTCCGCAGTGATCTCGCCGAGGACGAGCCGCAGTTCGGAACCCTGGGCGCGGCGCTGCGCCTCCGCGAGCTGGGTCCGCAGCACCTCGACGGCGTCCGCGAGATCCAACCAGTCCCCGTCCTGCCCCCCGTGCGTCATGGCCCCACCCTCAGTCACCGCGCCCCTGTGTGACGGACATCGTAGTGTAACGGAGCGTCAAAGGGCCTGAACCGGCCGCACGTTGCGCGGGCGTGGGCGGAGCGTGAGCCTCCACGGTCCTGTCTCGCACGAACGATGTACCGGTCCGGGCTCCGGCCCCCCGGCTTGGCGCCCGGAGCGCCCTCGTGAAGCACCCGTTCGAGCCGTCACACCACCGCCTGTCCCCTACTTGGCCGGGAAGAGCCGCAGCTTCGCGGTTTCCCCCGCGATGGCGAGAACGGCGATCGACAGTTCGTTGACGGTGGAGGGCCCGCCCTGGTCGGGGCGCTGCCCGAGCAGGTTGGAGGTGAATCCGCTCGGATCGACCGAGCTCAGGTCCACGCCCTCGGCGCCGACGGCGCTCACCGTGAACGGTCCCGCTCGAAGGCCGGCGGCCCGCGGGATCTCGGTGCCCTTCGTCACGACCACCGTGCAGCTTCCGTCCGCACACGCCCGCAGCTCGGCCGGTGTTGACGGCTTCATCGGCTTCACCGCGGTCGGCGACGGCGACGGGGAGGGCTTTGTGGGCGTGGGCGAGGCGGGCGACGGTTGGGCCGAACGAGAGAATGTGGCCGGACCGGGCTTCCCCACGTCGTCGCCCGAGTCGGAGCCGCAGCCGGTCAGCGCGGCGGCGAGGGCCAGGGCGCAGGCGGTCCCCGCCGGGCCGCGTGCCGCAGACAGCCTGGCCCTACGGCGGCGGGCCGGTGATTCCCATGTCGTCATGGGACCGTTCTAGGTGCGGGTGACCGGGAGGGGTCCCGCGCACCACCCCGTGGACCTGGCCTGGCCATGACGTGGCCGGCCCTGGACCCTCCGAGACCGCGCTTCGAAGGTTCAGTAACGGAGTCCTGTCGGCAGGACCGACGACTCGACGCTTTGGTTCGGTTCGGAATCCCTCGGTTGGGCGACATTGGGCGGATCGGCTTGAGAACGCCGAGCGTGCGCGCCTGCAATGTCACATGCGGCTCGGATCGGGTGCCGTGGTCGGCTGGAAGGGACGCAGAGTGGCGTGTGTGGGTGAGATGCTGCCGGACGACGGTCGGGTCGTGCTGTTGGAGGTCGCCGGGGGCCCGGTCGGCGTTCGACGCGTCTCCCGGGGGGCCGCTGTTGCCGGAGCAGCCGAAACCCTCCAGCAGGCGCTCGCCCGGGTTCGCCCCGCGCTCGGTGCGGTGGTGGACAGTGCCCGCACCCTGCCCAGTCCCCCCGGGTCGGTGTCCGTCGAATTCGGCATCACGCTCAGCGCCGAGGCGGGCGTCGTGGTGGCGCGTGGGTCGACCGAGGCCCACTTCACGGTGAGCATGCAGTGGGCGCATCCTGAGAAGTCCGCCGTCGCGGGGCAGCGTGATGGCGTCCATCGTCCCTGATGGCGAACTGCCGCAGGCCATCGCCCGGGTCTGGGACGCAGACGGGCAGGTGGTCGGCTGCGGCTTCCTCGTGGCGGAGCGAACGCTTGCCACCTGCGCCCATGTGGTGGCCAGGGCGTCGGGAACGGACCAGAGCGACCCCGTCGGCCCGTCCTTCGCGGTGATGGTCGACTTTCCGTTGCTGACCCCGCCCTCTGTACGCGTACCGGCAACGGTCTCCCGGTGGCAGCCGGTGGCGTCCGACGGGGGCGGCGACATCGCGCTGCTGGCCCTGGAGACAGTCGTCGAGGGCACCGCTCCGGCCCGCTTCGCGGGCGGAACGGCCTTGTGGGACCACCGGTTCCGTGTCCTGGGTTTCCCCTCGCGTACGGATGACCGCGGCGTGTGGGTGGACGGTCGGCTCCGCGCACCGGTGGGCAAGGGCTGGCTGTCGATGGAGGCCCGCGCTGCCCCGGGCGGGCCTCACATCGGCCGCGGTTTCAGCGGCGGCCCCGTCTGGGACACCGACCAGGGCGGGGTGGTCGGGATGACGGTGGCGGCCGACATGGGGGCGGACGCGACGACGGCCTACCTCATCCCGGCCGCGCTTCTGCTCGGTCTCGAACCAAGTCTGTGTTCGTCCCCTTTCCGAGGCCTGGAACCCTTCCGGGAGCAGGATGCGGCGGTGTTCTTCGCGCGGCGTGAGGACAGCGAACGGGTCGCGCGGGCAGTGCTTCGGCAGCCGTTCGTGCCGGTGGCGGGAGCTTCCGGGGTGGGCAAGTCCTCACTGGTGCGCGCCGGGGTGCTGCCGCTGCTGAGAGGGGCGGGGTACTCGGTGACCGACTTCGTGGGCCAGCCGGGCGCCGAGCCCGTGGGAGTCCTGCTGGCAGCCCTGCAGCACCAGTTTCCCGGGGCCGGGCTGCCCGAGGTGACTGCAGCACCGGTCAGCCCGCAGACGGCTGTCATGATCGGTGCCCGTGTCCTGGACCACTGCGGCCCCGCCGGACACGTCGTCGTTCTGGACCAGTTCGAGGAGACGGTCGGTACGGCGCCGGCCCGCGCCCGCGACCTGTTGGACATGCTCCTCGTCATGGCCACCGCACGGCACCACGACGGTCGTCGCCTGAGTGTGCTGACCACCCTCCGCTCGGCCTCGCTCGAAGACCTGGCGGTGGGCGGGGATGCCGAGCGCCTCAGCGTCACGGTCCAGATGGTCGCGCCGATGACCGCCGCTCAGCTTGGTGAGATCGTCAGTCAGCCGCTGGCTGCCGTCCCGGGCGTGGACTTCGAAGCCGGTCTCGCCGATCGCATCGTCAAGGATGCGGGAGCCGAGCCGGGCGCCCTGTCCCTGGTGCAGTTCCTCCTGGCCCGACTGTGGGAGAAGCGCGTACACGGTCGTCTCACCCATGCTGCGTACCGAGAACTGGGCGGAGTCGAGGGGGCGCTGTCCGCGTACGCGGACCAGCAGGTGGCAGATGTGTGCGGCATGCCGGACGGACTGGAAGAGACGGTGGTCCGCCGCCTGTTCGAGCAACTTGCGCTGCCCGACGAGGACCAGGGATACGTCCGGGTGACCCGCGCCTACGCGGCTCTGCCCTGTGATTTGCGGGCGGCGGCGCAGGCCTTGGCCGGCACCCGGCTGCTGGTGATCGGCCGGGACAGCGCAGGCCGGGAGACGGTCGCCCTGGCCCACGAGTCCCTCGTACGAGAGTGGCCGATGCTGCGGGCCTGGCTGGACGATTCGAGAGTCTTCCGGGTCTGGCAGGAACGACTGCGACTGCGCTTACGCGAGTGGGAGGACAGCCACAGGCATCCTGATCTGCTGCTACGTGGACAGGAACTCGTGGCGGCCATGGCGCAAATGCGAGCGCATCCAGAAAAACTGGAGGCTTCCGAGGTCGAGTTGATCGACGACAGTCGGCGACACCGGAGGCGCACAGCACGCCGTGGTCGGGCCGGGGTGGCGGTGATGGCAGTACTCGCGGTGCTGGTGGGGGCGCTGGTCTTCTCCGTCCGCTGGGAGGTCGCGAAAGCCGAGCGGCGCGATCGCGCGGAAGCGGCGAACGAGTTGGCGCAGCGGTCGCTGGAGCGCCGCACCGCGGATCCCGTCGAGGCTGCCGCCTTGGCTGTGCTGGCACACCGCACGGCGCGCACGGACGAGACGAAGCGAGCGCTGCTGAGTTCCTATCCCGCGGTGTCGGGCGTGCGCAGCGTTCACGAGGAGTTCTTGTCGGGCCGGACCGTGGCGTTGGCCGCCTCTCCGGACGGAGGCCGAGTGGTCCTGCTCGAGGAGGACACGGACGGGGATGTGCAGGGCTTCGTCGTGACCGGGCTGGCGGCCGGCCATCCGGTGAAGAAGCCGATCCCCGGCCTGCCCGCAGGCGTCGACACGGTCGCGGTCAGCGATGACGGTAAGCGGGCGGCTGCGGCGGGGCCGGAGGGGCAGGGCGTCGTCTGGGACACAGCCACCCACCGCCAACTGGACAGCTGGCCTGCCCATGCCGACGCACTGGGCCGGGAGACGATGGCGCTCGACTTCTCGGCGGACGGGCAACTGGTGCTGTACGCAACGCACGTGGAAACAGATCTGACCTGCACGGAAGGCGTGGAGGGGAAGCACGTGCGGCTTGGCATGCGGGACATCGAAGCGAAGCGGAACGTCGGGCTGCCTTCCGATGTGCTGCGCTCCGAAATGTGTCTGAGGGACGTCGTACTGCCGGCGGGAGACCGGGGAGAGGGCAGGCTGATCCTCATCTCGGAGGCGCCCCCGGCCAGCAGTTACCCGAACCCTGGCACCCTGCGCATCCGCGCCCTGAGCCACGGTCAAGAGAACAGGCAGTGGGAAGAGACAGGGCTCGACTCCGTACTCGTCGGCGCCGGCGGCCGGACACTGGGGGTGCAGGGCGCCGCGGAATTCGCCGGCACCTACCGTGATCCTGCCACCGGGGTGAAGACGGCTGCGCCCGGAGCGTACCGGGCAGAGGATCGCCTGGACCCGACAGAACGCTTCGTCGTGGACGACGAGGGCTTCAGCACACTGTGGTACGACACCCGTAGCGGTAGGCACTACCGGACATCGGGCGCCACCAGTAACTCCGACTGGGGCGACGGCGACTGCCCCGAGGACGCCGCGAGTCTGGTGACGTCACGCGTGGAAACCGAGCCGGTGCTGCACATGCTGTGCGGACGGGACCTGGTGTCGTACACCTTGCACCCAGCGTCCAGCCCGCCAAGCACTCTCCGCAGCAGTCGCACCGAGTTCGCGCCGTCCGGCCGGTCCTGGGCCACGCTGGGCAGCAGCAGCGCCTCGTCGCGGTCACAGCGGCGGGACACCGTCTCCGTCTTCTCCAACGGCGGTCTGAGGGGGGAGCGGGTGACTCCGAGCGGTGTGAGCGCTTACGAGTGGGATGGCTCGGTCGTCTACAGCGCGGACGGTCGGCGGCTGGTCGTATGGGGAGACAGGGGCTGGGCGCTGTACAGCGTGACGTCCAGGGGGCTGGACCCGGTGACGCAGCAGCTGGAACCTCCCGCCGACACGGAGACGAACCCTGCGGTCCGGGACGTGCGCCCTCTCGGCGGTGGGGACTTTCTGCTCTTGGACGCACGCGGTGTCCGGCGTCTCCAGGGAAACGGCCGTCTGTCCTCCGCGCACGCTCCCGCCTGCAGGGAGCGCAACCCGCGCAGCGGCGACTACTGTCTCGCCATCGCGGTGGCTCCGACCCAGAACCCCACGGCGTGGGTGCTGCGCGGGAATGGAACGCTGACCTCGTGGGACCCCTACGACGGCAGGGTGAGACGGCACCACGTCCCAGTCGGATTGCCGCCGGACGAATTCGAGCCCCGGGGCCTGCGCTTCCGGGACGACGGGAGACGCCTTGCCGCGGTGACCCGTGACCATACGGCTGTACTCGACCCCGCGACACGACGGATCGAACGCCGGATGCCCACCCCTTTGGCATCCGGTATCGCCGCATACGCCGCTGACGGACACATGATGCTTCTGAAGAATCGCGACGGTTCGCTGAACTTCGCGGGCCTTGAGCTGTGGACGGAGCACGGTGACGAGCCACTGGCCGATTTCGGAGAGACGTATTCGGACGGCGCCTGGCGCTTCAGCTCCGGCACTCTGCACATTGCAGGTCGCTGGGGTTCTTGGTCGTTCCCTCTGGACGACGACGCTCTCGTCGCCCGCCTGTGCAGGTTCCTGGGAGACTACGACACACCGCGGGTCCACGACGGCGTCCGTCCAGTCGCCTACCAGGGCCCGCCCTGCGCGAACCTCTCCAGAACCGCGGACATGTCCGGTTGAGGGTCAAAGAGCTGATCACCCACCACACGCGGGCTGTATGCAGTCGGTCGACGGGCATCAGCAGAACGAGGCTGCCCGGCCTCCGCCGACGAACCGCTCCACGCAAGCGGCAGACGAAAGCGATACGCCTCATCTGCGCAAACCCGGGTATCCGCGAAACCGGAAACACCGTCGCAAAGGAGAGTCCCTGTGCCGCCCACCGATGTCGTCGAACTCATCCTGCACGACCACCGCCGTATGGAGGATCTCTTCCGTACGATGCGGAATGCCGAGGCGGATCGTGCCGCCGCACTGGAGGAGTTCGCGGATCTGCTCATCGCACACGCCTCGGCCGAGGAGGACGAGGTATACCCCGCCCTGCGGCGCTACAAGAACGTCGACGGCGACGATGTCGACCACAGCGTCCACGAGCACCACGAGGCCAACGAAGCGCTGCTCGCGCTGCTGGAGGTGGAGGACACGTCCTCCGAGCAGTGGGAGGAGAAGCTGGAGGAGCTGGTCACGGCGGTCAACCACCACGCGGACGAGGAAGAGCGCACCCTGCTCAACGACGCACGGGAGCACGTCAGCGAAGACCGTCGCGCCGAGCTGGGGCAGGCGTTCCAGAAGGCGCGAGCGCAGTATCTGGAGTCCGGCTGCGGAAACGTCGAGAACGTGCGCAAGCTGGTGGCCGCCGCCGAAGGCTGATTTCGCCACGTCGTGAGCACGCTTGCGGCAAGCACGGGTCAATGATCGGTGGCGTCCGCCGCGTGCGCGGCCGACGGAAGAGTGCCCAGTGACCGGGCAGGGACATCGGCGACCTGCCCGCGCCGTCAAGACGCACTCCTGCTCAGTGTTCTGTCAGGGCCCGTACGAGGAGAGCCGCCGCTACCGCGACTTCATGAGTGGGAGGCGCCGTGGTACGCGGCGCTCCCGTGTCGCGGGACAACTCCTGGCCGGGCGTCGCCTCGGCATGACGCACCTCGGCTTCCGCGCAGCTGCCCCGTGATCGGTGATCACGGGGCAGCCTGTCTATCAGGTCACCGCCCTGAAGGGTGAACTCCTTTTCGGTCAAGGCGCGTTGCCCAGCAACCGCGCACTTTTCGCCCGAATCCCCCGGGTGATCGCGCTGCACGGTCACCGAGCTGCCACAACACGTGAGCGCTAGCGGTATGGTCCCTTGCCGAACGCCCCTGCGGACCCACGATTCCAGGGCGGCCACGGCGCGATCCGTGCTGCCTCGTGCTGCCCGTGGGCCGTCCTCCCCTGCTCGTCGCACGCCCACGTCTGTTCCAGGAGATTCATGTCGCGCGCTCTCACCGTTGTCCGCATCGATGAGTCCTCGACACGGAGGGACCCGACGGGGACACGATCCCGGGCAGTGCCGCGCAGGGGCACCGAGGGCCGCCGTCGCGTCCGTTCGCCGTGGTCCGGGGGATGCCTTCTTCTTCTGGCTTGTTGAGGCCCTTCGCCGTGCCCGCTCAAGCCGGTGCGCGGCCCGTCGAGGGCCGCCGTGCCGGAGGGCCGGCGCGGCCCACGAGCCGTCCCCCGCACCCAGACGGCTTCCCCGATCCGTGAGGACCTGATGACTGAACTGATAATGACCGTCACCGCTTTGCCGGCGCTGGCCGGTGTCGGGGCCGCCTGGCACTTCCGGCGCAAGCGCGACCAGGCCCTCCACCAGGCCGAACGCCTGCGCGAACATGCCGACCGGCTCACCCGGCAGCTCCTGGCGGCCGAGCAGTGCGTGGGGCAGCTCGCGGCCACGGTCGTCCCGGCCGCCGTGAACGCCGGACAGGACGGTCACCGGCGCCGGAGCGACCTCATGGTGCCGCCCCACCTCGAGGGCACTCCACTCGCCGAGCACCTGCGCGCCCTCCCCCAGGCCGTGACCTCGGCGGTGGGCGAGGTGCGGGCGCAGGAACGGGCGGCGGCCGCCCAGGCCGCCGAGCAGCTCCGGATGGACGCCGAACGGCAGATCGCGCAGGTCCGGCACGAGTCCGTGGGCGTGGCCCGGGCCGCCGTCCGGGGCTTCGCCAACAACGTGGTGGCGCGGGCGGCGAAGCTCGGCAGGACCGTGAGCCACGGTGTGCGCCGGCACGTGTCGGACGAGGCGTACGCGACGCTCGTCGAGATCGACCACCTCACCCAGCAGATGCTGCTCACCGCGTCGGGGTACGCCGTGCTCGCCGGTGACAAGCTCTCACGGCGCTGGCCGGCCACGACGCTCACCGACGTCGTACAGGCGGCGATGGGCCGGATCGAGGGCTACGAGCGGATCAAGCACCCCGAGATGGGCTCCGTCGCGGTCGAGGGCCGGGCGGTGGAGGCCGTCGTACACGCCCTTGCCGTGCTGCTCGACAACGCGCTGCGCTACTCCCCGCCGGCCGCCAGCGTCCACGTCTCGCTCGAACAGGGCCACCACGCCAGCTTCCTGATCGTGGACGACGCCGGACTGCGCATGGACGACGAGCGCCTGATGTGGGCCAGCGACGTGATGTCCGGCAAGCAGCGCGACGACATCACCCGCCTGGGAGCCCACCCCCAGACGGGACTGCGCGTGGCGTCCCTGCTGGCCGAGGACTACGGCTTCCGCGTCGAGCTGACCGCGCCGAACATCTACCAGGGCACCCGGGCCATGCTCGTACTTCCGAAGAACCTGCTCACCACCCCGGCGGCGGGCACACCCGCCGCCGTTCCGGTGCCGTCCGCCTCCGCCGCGGAACCCGAACCGCCCGCCACCTCGGCGGCGACCACGCCGAGCGGGCTGACCGTCCGCCGGCGCCCGGCGACCTCCAGCGCGCCCCGCCGCGCCGCCGAACCCGCCGCCGAACCCGGCCGTCCCGCCGTCGCCGCCGCCTGGGCCCGGGGAACGCGCCGCGGCCGGGAGGACGAGTCCGCCCCGGCCTCTCAGACCTTCACCGGACACGACGCCCCACACGACGAAGGACACTGATCGTGCGAGACACACATTCCAACAGCCTGGGCTGGCTGCTCGACCAGGAACTCGGCACTGTTGAAGGCGTCCGCTACGCCGTGCTGATGAGCAGCGACGGCCTGCTGAAGGCCCGTACCGAGACGATCGGCCAGGACGACGGGGAGAAGTTCGCCGCGCTGACGGCGGCGCTGCGGGCGGCGGGCAAGGCCTGGGACGAGTTCACCGGCGGCCAGGGCATGCGGCAGCTGCTGATCGAGTCGGTCGGCTGCATCGGATTGACGACCACCGCCGCGAAGAACACCATGCTGTCGGTGTGCACCACCGGGCCCGACGCCGACGTCGGGCTGATCTCGCACCACATGGTGCGGCTGGCCACCCGCGTAGGGCACGAAATGGCCACTGCGGACCGTCGGTCGGCCGTGGAAGGCGGCTCGCCGGCATGACGGGGCCGCGGCGTGACCCCGACATGGTCAGGCCCTACGTCCGGACCGGCGGACAGGTCCGCGCCCGTGCCGACGTGCGCCTGGAGAGCGTGGTCATCGCCGCGACCGGGCCCACGGACGGCCTCGGTCCGGACGCCCGCCGCGTGATGCGGCTGTTCGCCGGCGCGCGGGGCGGCCTGGCCGTGGCCGACATCGCCGCCGGGCTGGAGCTGCCGCCCTCGACGGTACGCATTCTCGTCTCCTCGCTGATGGACTCCGGCCACCTGTCCAGCCCGGTCGCCGCGACCGACCACCAGCCCGACTCCGACCTGCTTCAGGAGGTACTCCGTGGACTACGCGCCATGGTCTGACCCACCCGTCACCTACGTCCCGTCATCGGTGACACGGTCGGCCAAGATCGTGGTCGCGGGTGGCTTCGGCGTCGGCAAGACGACACTCATCGGCAGTGTCTCGGAAGTGAGGCCGCTGCGGATGGAGGAGCCCATCACGCAGGCCAGCGTCGGCGTGGACGATCTGCGCGGGACTCCGCACAAGACGACCACCACCGTGGCGATGGACTTCGGCCGCATCCACATGGCCGGCGGCCGGATCGCGCTGTACCTGTTCGGGCTGCCCGGGCAGACACGGTTCCAGCCCTTGTGGGAGGACCTGGCCGAGGGCGCCCTCGGCTGTCTCGTCCTGGCCGACACCCGCAACCTCGACGCCTCCCACGACGCGCTCGGCCTGTTGGAGAGCGGTGGCGTGCCGTACGCGGTCGCGATCAACACCTTCCCCGGGGCCCCGAGTTACTCCGAGGGCGAGCTGCGCCAGGCTCTCGCCCTCGACTCCCTCACGCCCCTGACGGTCTGCGACGCCCGCGACCGCACGTCGTCGCTGCGCGCCCTGATCGCGCTCACCGAGTACCTCTCCGAACGCCGCTCAGCCGATCCCCTGGAGTTCCGCCGATGACGATGCCCTCCGCTGAGACCGTGCCGACGAGTCCACCGGACAGGATCGCCCTGTACGCGCCGGAGTTCGCCTCCGACCCGCACGCCAGTTACCGGCGCATGCGCGGCACCTACGGTCCTCTGGTCCCCGTGGATCTCGCGCCCGGGGTTCCCGCGACCCTGGTGATCGGCTACTACCAGGCCCGCCGCATCCTCAACGACCCGCTGCACTTCCCCGCCGATCCGCGGGCCTGGGAGAAGCTGATCCCCACGTCCTGCCCGGTACGGCCGATGATGGAGTGGCGTCCCAACGCGCTGCGTTCCGGCGGTGCCGAGCACGCCCGCTACCGTGCCGCGAACACCGCCGCCATCGACCGGATCGACCAGCACGAGCTGCGGGCCCTCGTCGAGAAGGTCGCCTCCGGCGCCATCGCCGACTTCCGCACCACGGGCGAGGCCGATCTCCTCACCCAGTACTCCTTCCCGATCGCCTTCCGCGTCCTGAGCGCGCTGCTCGGCTGCCCGGACGAGATCGGCCGGCGCATCGCCGACGGCATGGCGAGGGTCTTCGAGACCACGGACGCCGAACGCGGCAACCAGATCCTCGGACAGGCCGTCCTCGACCTCGTGACCCTGCGCCGGCAGCACCCCGGCGACGACATCACCTCGCGGCTGATCGCCCATCCCGCCCGGCTGAGCGACGAGGAGATGAGCCATCAGCTCGTCACGCTCTACGGTGCCGGGATCGAGCCGCTGACGAACCTGATCAGCAACACCATTCTGAAGATCCTCACCGACGAGGAGTTCTCGGCCGACCTGCACGCCGGGCTGTCCACGGTGCGCGACGCCCTCGACGCCGTCCTGTACACGGACCCGCCCATGGCGAACTACTGCATCTCGTACCCGCCCTATCCGATCGACGTGGACGGGTATCTGCTGCCGGCCGACCAGCCGGTCGTGATCTCCATGGCGGCCGCCAACAACGACCCCGCGCTCACCGAAGGCGTGCCCGAGGGCCGCCTCACCGGGAACCGCGCCCATCTGGCGTGGAGCACCGGCCCGCACACCTGTCCCGCCCGCTCCCACGCCTATCTCATCGCCGAGACCGCCATCACCCATCTCCTCGACGCACTGCCCGAGACGGACCTCGCCCGCCCCGCCGCCGAACTCACGTGGCGGCCCGGCCCGTTCCACCGCGCCCTGGAAGCCCTGCCCGTCATATTCCCTGCCGCACGCTAAGGAGCCCGGTCATGGCCCAGCAGCCCCCGCTCGTCCTCGATCCCACCGGCGCCGACCACCACGCCGAGCAGCGCGCCCTGCGGGAGCGCGGCCCGGCCACCCGGGTGGACGTACTCGGTGTGGAAGCCTGGTCGGTGTCCGACCCGGTCCTGCTCAAACAGCTGCTCACCAGCCCCGACGTCTCCAAGGACGCCCGCGCGCACTGGCCCGGCTTCGAGCAGGCGGTCAGCACCTGGCCGCTCGCCCTGTGGGTCGCGGTGGAGAACATGTTCACCGCGTACGGGCCCCAGCACCGCAAGCTGCGCCGACTCGTGGCACCGGCCTTCAGCTCCCGCCGCATAGCCGGCATGCGGCCCGCCGTCGAGGAGATGGTGAACGGGCTCGTCGACCGCCTCGCGGGCCTGCCCGCGAACGAGCCGGTCGATCTGCGTCAGGAACTGGCCTATCCGCTGCCCATCGGGGTGATCGGCCACCTCATGGGCGTGCCCGAGAACCGGCGGGACGACTTCCGCGTCCTGGTGGACGGCGTCTTCGACACCACGCTGAGCCCGGCGGAGGCCCAGGACAACGCCGTGCGCCTGTACGGGGTGCTGGACGAGCTGATAGCCGTCAAGCGCAGGGCCCCCGGTGACGACATGACGTCCCTGCTCATCGCCGCCCGGGACGACGAGAGCGACGGCTCCCGCCTCACCCCCGACGAGCTGCGCGACACCCTGCTGCTGATGATCAGCGCCGGGTACGAGACCACGGTCAACGTCATCGACCAGGCCGTGTTCACGCTGCTGACCCACCCCGACCAGCTGGAGCTGGTCCGCACGGGGTCCGTCGGCTGGGAGGACGTCGTCGAGGAGACGCTGCGCCACGAACCCGCCGTGAAGCACCTGCCGTTGCGGTTCGCCGTCACGGACATCCCGCTGCCCGACGGGCAGACCATCGCGCGCGGTGAGGCGATCCTCGCCTCCTACGCCGCCGCCAACCGCCATCCCGGCTGGCACGACGACGCCGACACCTTCGACGCGGGGCGTACGGTCAAGGACCATCTCGCGTTCGGCCACGGCGTCCACTTCTGCCTGGGCGCGCCGCTCGCCCGTCTCGAGGTCGCGCTCGCGCTCGAGAGCCTCTTCGAGCGCTTCCCCGACATCCGGCTCGCGGTGCCCGCGGACGAACTCGAGCCGGTGGCGTCCCTGATCAGCAACGGTCACCAGCGGCTTCCGGTGCATCTGCACGGGCACTGATCCCTCCCGTCGGTACGGCGACTGCGCGGGCTCGGTCGGCCGTCGCCGTCGGCCGGACCAGGTGTCGAGCGTCGCGGCGAGTGGGGGCACCGGTGCTGGTGCCGCGACTGGCCGCGTTCGGCGTCGATGGCGCGCTGACGTACGGTCCTCCGGGACCGCGGTCGACCAGGATGCTGCCCTCCCGCACGTCGGGGTGCCGGCCGGGGACGGTCACTCCTCCGGTACCGAGCCACGGGCGGCGAACGGTTCGCGGAGCTCGTACGGTACGCCGCCGCCGGGCCGGCACAGGAGTGACTCCGTGCCCGGTGGTGTCGGCCGGGCACGGAGACGCGGGTGGCTTGTCAGCCGCTGCTGTAGATCGCGGTCCCGGGGCAGGCGGTGACGCCGAGGCGGGTGGTGCAGCCGGATCGCCGCCCTGCTTCGCGAGAGCGGCACCACCGATCGCGAGGTGCTCCAGGTCAAGACATCACCCAGGCCCGTCACGCCGCGTGCTGCCGGTCAAGAGCCTCGTCTCACAGACAGGTCAGCGTGGCCACCAGCCGGTCGACGAACACCAGCCGGTGACGGGCCGACCCCCAGACGCCTGGCCGGACACCGCCCGGGGCGCTTGGGACCCGTCCCGGAGCGGGGTTCTTACATTCTCGACATGTTCTCGAGAACACCGGAGATCCGGCGCGGTAGCAGAACCTTTGTCACCCACCGCGCGGTGTTGGCACTGGTGGCGACAGCCCTGTTGCCGATGGCGACCGGATGCGACAGCGCAGGCGCGGATGCCGGGCGGTGGCGGCTCGACTACGTCAGTGTGTCCCGCGATGCGAGAGTCGTCGACATAGCCGCCGTCGCAGAGGACGAGGGCTGGGCCCTGAGCACGGAGAAGCGAAAAGACGGCTCTGAGGCCGGCTTCCTCCTGCACCGCAATGGCGCCACCTGGCGACGTGCCGGGGTGCCGAGGCCATTGCGTTCTGAGGGCGGGACTCTCGCGGGCGCCCAGCTGGAGGCCTCGGGTCCAAGAAATGTGTGGCTGTTCGGTGACGTCGGCCGGGGCGGAGGGCCGGGAGCGCTGCGCTGGGACGGCCGCCAGTGGCGCAGGACCACAGTCGACTTCTACACGCGGGACGTAGCCGTCCTGGCACCCGACGACGTCTGGGCACTGGACGCCTCGTCGGACCGTCCCCTCGCCCACCACTGGGACGGCACACGATGGACCGGACATCCACTGCCCACCGACTACGTCGGCCGGCTGTCCGCAAGCGGTCCGGACGACGTCTGGGCGGTCGGCGACGAAGGCGAGGACCCGTCGGACAGGGATGTCCGCCATGCCCGCCAACCCGCGATCGTGCACTTCGACGGGGAGAAGTGGCGCCAGGTCACGACACCCGAATACCACTCCCCCAAGCCGAAGCCGGACGAAAAGGCCAAGCTGACCGAGGTTGTCGCCCTCTCCCCGGGCAACGCCTGGGCATTCGGTCTGCACGGTTACACGGGCGAGACCGGCTTCCAGGAGTACGACGCAGCATTCGCGCTGCACTGGGACGGCTCGCACTGGCGGAAGGTGCCCAAGGCCTTCGACAGCTCTGGAGCGAGTGCCAACGAGCTCGCCGTGTCAGCGACCGGAGACGGCGCGGGCGGGCTCGTTCTGGGCAGCAAGGTGGGCAGCGAGCAGCACCGTGCGGCCGACGGCACACAGCGCCTGATCAAGGATCCGAAGCCGGTCGCCGGCCGCTCCGAAAGGATCACCGAAACGGACCGGCGCCAGCACTTCGAGTTGCACGACCTGCAACTCGTGCCCGGCACCCGCACGGTCTGGGCCGTCGGCGCCGTCGGAATCCCTCTTCACGACGGCGATGCGCACTTCGCTCGGGGCGTCATCGCCGCCTATTCCACCGGCGACTGACCGGCCCGTTGGGCCGCGCCCACCGGGCCTCGCCGTGCCTTTCCCCCTCCCTGCAACCGATCGCCCAGAGGGAAGGGGCGTTCGGCGCGGCGGTTTGGTGAGGGTTGAGTGCGGCTTTTCGCGGCGGGCCGGTTGGCGGGCGACGGCGTTCTCCCCGGCCGCCTCGCCGGGCCGGTGCGGGGAGGCCGGGCATGAGGAACTCGTTGGCGTTCCTTTGGCCAGATGGGCGTACGCCCCGTGGTGCCGGGCGATGGCTCAGGCGTCGATGATGACGGGGATGATGAGGGGCTTGCGTCGGTGGGTGCGGAACGCCCAGTTCGCCACGGCGCGGGCGATGAGCTGTTCGAGCTGGTGCGCGTCCCCGACGCCTTCCTCGGCCGCGGTGGCCAGAGTCTTCTCGATGACGGGGATGACAGGCTCGAAGGTGGCGTCGTCGTGGACGAAGCCGCGGGCCAGGAAGTCGGGGGCCTCGGCGAGGGCACCGGTGTCCGCATCAACGATCGCCACCACCGTGACCACGCCCTCCTCCGCGAGGGTGAGACGGTCTTTGAGGGACGCTTCGGTGGCGCCGCCGACTTCCATACCGTCGACATAGACGTTGCCGGCAGGGACCTTGCCGGTGATGGACGCGCGCCCGTCGACGAGGTCGACGACGACGCCGTCCTCAGCGATGACGACCCGGTCGGAGTCGACGCCGGTACGGATGGCCAGGTCGCCGTTGGCCCGCAGGTGGCGCCATTCGCCGTGCACCGGCATGACGTTGCGCGGTCTGACGATGTTGTAGCAGTAGACGAGTTCCCCGGCGCTGGCGTGCCCGGACACGTGTACCTTGGCGTTGCCCTTGTGGACCACGTGCGCGCCCCACCGGGTGAGTCCGTTGATCACCCGGTAGATGGCGTTCTCGTTGCCGGGGATGAGCGAGCTGGCGAGCAGGACGGTGTCCCCCTTGCCGATGCGGATCATGTGGTCACGATTGGCCATCCGTGACAGTGCGGCCATCGGCTCGCCCTGGGAGCCGGTGCACACCAGAGTGACCTTGTGGTCCGGGAGCCTCTCCAGTTCCTTGGTGCTCACGACCAGACCGGACGGGACCTTCAGATAGCCCAGGTCACGGGCGATGCCCATGTTGCGGACCATCGACCGGCCGACGAAGGCGACCTTGCGCCCGTGCTGGTGGGCGGCGTCCAGGACCTGCTGGATGCGATGCACGTGGCTGGCGAAGCTGGAGACGATGACCCGGCGCGGTGCGGTGCGCATCACCTGCTCGATCGCCGGATTCAGCTCACGCTCGGAAGTGGTGAAGCCGGGTACTTCGGCGTTGGTGGAGTCGGTGAGGAACAGGTCCACGCCCTCCTCGCCCAGGCGGGCGAAGGCGCGCAGATCGGTGATGCGGTCGTCGAGGGGGAACTGGTCCATCTTGAAGTCACCGGTGTGCAGCACCATCCCGGCACGGGTGCGGATCGCCAGGGCGAGGCTGTCCGGGATGGAGTGGTTGACCGCCACGAACTCGCAGTCGAAGGGCCCGAATTCACGCCGGTCGCCCTCCCGCACCCGCACCGTACGCGGCCGGATGCCGTGTTCCTTGAGCTTGGCCTCCAGGAACGCCAGGGTCAGCTTCGAGCCGATGAGGGGAATGTCGGACCGCTCGCGCAGCAGATAGGGCACGCCGCCGATGTGGTCTTCGTGGCCGTGGGTGAGGACCACGGCCACGATGTCGTGCAGCCGGTCCCGGATCGAGGTGAAGTCCGGCAGGATGACGTCCACGCCGGGCTGGGTCTCCTCGGGGAACAGCACGCCGCAGTCGACGATGAGCAGCTTGCCGGCGTGCTCGAAGACGGTCATGTTGCGGCCGATCTCACCCAGGCCGCCCAGAGGGATGACACGCAGCCCTCCGTCGGGAAGAGGCGGGGGGGCTTTCAGCTCGGGGTGCGGATGACTCATACCTTGACGGTACCCGGAGCGCGGGACGGGATGATCCATTGTCTGTCGTCTGTGTGATCTCTTCCCGACGGGGCGGGCGCCGTGCGGTTCCTCGAAGGCACCGGGCCCGGTTTCGTCGAAGCCATGCACGACGGCGACGCATTCTCCACCGGCGAAGCCCTCTCCGGCGTGATCAGCCCGAAGATCACGCCCGAGTGCGTCAACGCGACGGCGCCCGTCAAAGGTCGGCCTCTTCTCTCGTGTCGAAGCCTTCACGTGCGCGTTCGATGGCAGGCATGTTCTGCGAGGCCCATGCCAGCAGCACGTCGATGGGGTGCCGAAGAGTCTTGCCGAGGGGCGTGATCCGGTACCGGACCGCCACGGGACGGGTGGAGACCACCTCGCGCTCGACCACGCCATTGCGTTCCAGTCGCCGAAGCGTCGCGGTCAGCGACTTCTGCGTGACCTGGGGGATGGCCCGGCGCAGTTCGTTGAAGCGGCACGGGCGTTCGCAGAGCTCGTTGAGAACGCTGAGCGACCACTTGTCGAGGATCTGGTCGAGCAGTTCGCGGTGGGGGGCATCGATGCGGAGTTCGTCGTCGGTATCCATGGCGCAACCTGGTCTCGTTGAAGTGTCCTACTTCCACTAAGTACCTTACAGATACCTACTGCGGAGGAGATACCACCATGCCTGTCCAGCACTTCACTCCCGAAGGCATGCTGCAGCCGGTCCCTTACCACCACGTCGCCGTGGGCACCGGGACCAAGCACGTTCACGTCAGCGGCCAGATCGCACGCCGGGCCGACGGGACGCCGGTCGCACCCGGCGATCTGGCCGGGCAGGTCGCCCAGGCACTGCGCAACACCTCCGTCGGACTGGCGGGCGCGGGTGCGTCGTTCGCGGATGTGCTGCGCCTGACGTTCTACGTGACCCGGTGGAGCCCGGAGAAGATCGGCGACTTCATGGCCGGCGTGGAGACCGTCGCCAACCAGATCGGGCTCCGGCTTCCCCTGCCGCCGGCCTCCCTCATCGGCGTCGAGTACCTCTTCGAGCCGGACGTTCTCGTCGAGGTGGAAGCGACCGCGCTCCTCGGCTGATCTCTTCAGGACGAGATCCCGTTGACTCGCCACGACACCATGGGATCCCGCCGCGGCCGAGCGGTTGATCCGCATCGGAGAAGTGGCACGAGCGGCCTGCGTCTCAGTGCGCGCCGTGCGCCACTGCGAGCAGCAAGGGCTGCTCGCAGTGGCGCAGCCCGTCCGGCCGGCGCCTGTACGGCAGGACTCCATCGCACTGCAGGCCGCCCTGAACCACCTCGACGAGGGTCGCACTACTTTCCTCTCCCCCGACGGGACCGGCTGCGGCGGCCCGGTCCGGCTCACGGACATCTGCGGACAGCGGCTGACCGTCGACGGCGTCACCGTGCGACCGGACGTCGTCCAGCCGGCGCGGGTCCGGTTCGCCAGACGCTGACGTTGCCTTCGCCCGGTCGACGCCGTTGCCGTCGGGTCCGGTCCGCAGGGAGGTGACGGGTCGGTCGGGAGCGGGAGCGATCGGCTCGTGGGCGGGCTGCTCGGCGTCGTTGTCGAGTGCGGGGTGTCGACGGGCACGGGTCCGGTCGGGATGCCGCGCTGTCCGTGACGGTGCCCATTCGGCGTGCTAGCGCCCTGGGGTGTCGGCGAGTCGGGATGCGGGGACGTCGGCGGGTATGGCGGGGCCCTGCCGGGATCGGGGACGGTGGCGGGAGACGGCCACCCCGGTCAGACACAGCAGACCGCCCAGCAGGGTCAGCCAGGCCGGGACTTCGCCCAGGAGGATCCAGCTCATCAGGACGACGATGGCCGGCACGGCGTAGGTGGTCGCGCCGAGCTTCCCGGCCGGCGTCCGTGCGAGGGCGTAGGTCCAGGTGGTGAAGGCCAGTGCGGTGGGGACCACGCCCAGGTAGACCATGTTGAGGGTGGCGGAGAGCGGGGCCCGGGAGACCTCGGCGACCAGTTGTCCGGTGAACGGCAGGCACGCGACGGTTCCGGTGAGGCAGCTGAAGGTGGTGATCTGCAGCGGTGTCCCGTGGGAGAGCGCGGGCTTCTGCGCGATCACCCCGGTCGCGTAGGCCACCGCCGCGAGCAGGCACAGCGCCACACCGAGCAGCGACGTCGAGCCGCCGCTCTCGGACGACATCGACAGGCCGACGACCACGGCGCCGGCGAAGGAGATCGCCGTGCCCGTCAGCAGCCGCGGCGGCAGGGCCTCGCCCAGCAGGCGCGCAGCGAGGAGCGCCATGAGGATCGGCCCGGTGTTCACGAGCAGGGACGCAGTGCCCGCGTCGACGAGGCGTTCGCCCCAGTTCAGTGCGACCGTGTAGCCGCCGAACCATACGATTCCCGACAGCAGGATGCCCTTCCTGGCGCCTCGAGAGGGCATGCCTTCGCGGCGCAGGAGGAGCAACGCGACGAGGATCAGCGAGGCGACGCACAGCCTGCCCAAGGCGAGTGCCCCCGGGGAATAGGCGGCCGCGGCGCTGCGGATGGAGACGAAGGCGGACGCCCAGGCGAACACGGTGAAGCAGACGGCGCCGCCGGTGACGAGGCTCGGCGCGAGGGCACGCGGGTGGGTTTTCATACCGCGTAACCCTACAGCGGAACACTTCGGTGAGCGCCGAAATGTTTTGGTGGTCGTATGCGGGGGGGTGGGGCGGTATGCCGGTCGGGCCCCGCTAGTTCCATGCCTGCGGAGTGAGGCCCAGGAGTTCACCGAAGGCCTCCTCTCCCGTCCGGGTCACCCGCAGGGCGCGTCCGCCCCCGTCCAGGCGTACCACCCAGGCTTCGTCCAGGGCCAGTGCGCACAGCCTCGCCCCCACCAGGCCGCCCAGATGGCGTCGGCGCTCGGTCCAGTCCAGGCAGGAACCGGCCACCGGCCTGCGCCCCGTGGCGGTCGCGTCGACGCCCACCGCCTCGCACCAGTCGAGCCCGGCACGAGTCAGCTCGAAGACCCCCTCCGTGCGCAGGAGGCCCCGGTGCTCCATCGCGTCCGTCACCGCCATTCCCAGCCGTCCCGCGAAGTGGTCGTAGCAGGTGCGGGCCCGCGCCGTCGGATCCGGCGCGGCGACCACGGGGACGGCGTGGGGCGCATCACGGCCCGGGACGGCGTAGGAGGCCAGGTCGTCCACCAGCCGGGCGGTGGCGGCATCGGTGAGGCGCACGTAGCTGTGCCGCCCCTGCCGTTCCGTCACGCAGATTCCCGCGTCGAGGAGCCGTGCCAGGTGGCCGCTGACCGTGGAGGGGGCGACCCCGGTGGCGCGGGCCAGCTCCCCCGCGGTCCAGGCGCGTCCCTCCAGGAGGGTCATGCAGATGGCGGCACGCGTCTCGTCGGCCAGGGCGGCGGCCAGGGCGGCGAGCCGCGCGGCGGGGGCCGGGGAGTCCGTCGGTCGGGAGGCAGGCAGGCGATCCATGACTCCAGGATGCCCTATCGCTTCGGCGTCCATCGAAACGTGTAGGCGCCGGGGGTTGCCGGTGAGCCGGGCCGGTCCTCGGGGCCGACGGCGCACGACCGCGAGTTGCCGCTCGTCGGCGACGGCCACAGCATGGAACCCATTCCGGCGGAAAGCGGTCGGCCGAGCCCTTCACGGCCCTCGACGACGGAGGAACCGAATGGCCTCGTACTTCGAGAACAGCAGCGACACGTTGGTGCCCGACGCGCTGAAGGGCTTCGCTCTGGCCCATGCCGACATAGTCACCCTGGACCCCGTCCACGGCTTCCTCCTCGCGCGGGACGCCGCTCCCGCCCGGCGGGTCGGCCTGCTCTCCGGCGGGGGCGCGGGTCACGAGCCGATGCACGCGGGATACGTCGGCCGGGGGATGCTGGACGCCGCCTGCCCGGGCCGGGTCTTCGCCTCCCCCCACAACAGCCAGATCTACGAGGCGTCCCTGGCGGCGGCACGGCCCGCGGGCGTCCTGCACATCGTCAAGAACTACACCGGCGACCGCATCAACTTCGGCATCGCGGCCGAACGCCTCGCCCACCGCGGCGTGCCCTGCGCCCGCGTCCTGGTCGACGACGACCTCGCCTCCGACTGCGACGACATCGCCTCTGGACGCCGGGGAACCGGCGGCACCGTGCTCATCGAGAAGATCCTCGGCGGCGCCGCCGACACGGGCGCCGGGCTCGACGACCTCCGGCAGCTCGGCGAACGCCTCGCCGCCCGCTGCCGTACGCTCGCCGTCGCCTCCGCCGCCCACACCTCTCCCGCTCTCGGGGAACCCGCCTTCCGGCTCGGGCCGGACGAGATCGAGTACGGCGTCGGCATCCACGGGGAACGCGCCCGGCGCACCGCCAAACAGGACCCCGTCGGCCGTCTCGTGGAGCGCATGACCGACGAACTCCTCACCGCACTGGCCCCGGAACCGGGCAGCGCGCTCCTCGTCCTGGTCAACGGCCTCGGCGCCGTCACCCCCCTGGAGCTGTACGCGGTCCACGGGGAACTCGCGCGGGTCCTGCGAGCCCGCGGCTTCCCGGTCGCGCGCCGGCTCGTCGGCGAATACGCGACCGCCCTGGACATGCGGGGCTTCTCGCTCACCCTGCTCGTCGCGGACCCGGCGGACGTCCTCCACTACGACGCGCCCGTCCGCACGGCCGCGTTGCACTGGTGACACGGCCCCGGCCACCGACACTGCCCGGCCACCGAGATGGGGAGGCGCATCATGACGACCGCTGCCCACGACACCCTGTCCACCGACGCCTGGATGCGGCGCTTCGCCGAATCGGTCCGCGCCGTCGAGGACCAGCTCACCGCCCTGGACCAGAAGGTGGGCGACGGCGACTTCGGCAGCAACCTCACCGCCGGCGCCTCCGCCGCCCTGGCCCGCCTCGACTCCCTCCCCTCCCCCGACGACAGCGCCTGCATGGAAGCCGCCGCCGGCGCCTTCCTCGACGAGGTCGGCGGCACCAGCGGCCCCTTGTTCGGACTGCTGCTCCAGTCGCTGGCCGTGGCCCTGAAGGCGTCCGGCGCCACCACGCCCGCCCTCGCGGAGGGAGTCGCCGACGGGCTCGCCGCCATCCGCCGCGTCGGCGGCGCCGCCCCCGGCGACAAGACCCTCGTCGACGCCCTCGCCCCGGCCGCCGGCGCCCTGCGCTCCGCGCCCGCCGCCACCCCGCCCGCCCGGGCGTTGGACGAGGCGGCGGCGGCCGCCTGGCAGGGCGTGCGCGACACCGCCCTGCTGCGGGCGAGAATGGGCCGCTCCAGCTACCTCGGCGAACGGGCCGAGGGCATACCCGACCCGGGAGCGGTCGGCGTGGGCCTGCTGTTCGCCTCGGCCGGCGGGGTCGTACGGAACCTGGCCCCGCACCTCGGCTGACCGGGGACGGGAACGGGCAGGTCACCCGCCCGACCCGTATCGGACGGATGGCCCGACCCGTCGGCCCGCTCCGCAGCGCGTCCACCGCCTTCGCTCAGTCCCGTCCGGGCGCCTGCGTCCCCTTCAGCACCCGCGCCCTGACCCATGCGAGCAGTTCCGGCGCCCGCAGTGTCGTCACCCACAGGTCGGCCGCCCCGGCGTCCTCCCCGGTCGGTCGCGCGCCCACTCCCACCACGCGCAGTCCCGCCCGCCGGGCCGACTCGACCCCCGTCAGCGAGTCCTCGACGGCGAACGCCCGCTCAGGCCGGACTCCGCACAGCCGTGCCGCCGTCGCGTACACGTCCGGCCACGGTTTGGGGCGCACGACCTGGGAGCCGGCCGCCCCCGGGCAGCCGCCGACCGCGTCCGGCGGCATGCCGGAGGGGACGACGATGTGGTCGAAGTGCTGGAGCAGCCCCGCCCGGCCGAGGCACCCCGTCACCACCTCCAGGGGGCAGTTGCTGGCCACGGCGAGCGGCAGCCGGCCGGAGAGCAGCCGCACCAGCTCGACCGCCCCGGGCATCGTCGTCGGGTCGTCGGCGACGAGCGCGAGGAAGTGCTCGAGCAGCGCACTGCCGAGTTCCTCGGCCAGCTCCGGTTTGTGCGTCTCCTCGGCCATCAGCCGACCGCAATCGGTGTAGTGCACTCCCTTCGCGCGCTCCGCGAACCCGCGCGGGGGTGTCAGCCCGAAGGCGGCGAAAGCCCGGTTGCGGGCGTCCTGCCAGTGGCGTTCGGTGTCCATCAGTGTGCCGTCGCAGTCGAACACGGCGGCTTCGGGAGACCAGTCGAGAAGGGAATGCGCCTGCATGGTCATGGCGGCCTCGTGGAGGGAGGGGCGGTCACGCTCGAGGCGGGACTGCTCACGGCTGAGGGCTGCGGCTCCCGCGTCGGACGTGCGGAGGGCAGCTGTCTCCTCCGGGGTCCGCACGAAGGGACGGCCCACGCTCCGGGCAATCCACCTCAAACGGGAAACATCACGACGGCTACGTTATTTTCGCCGCGCCTTATAACTCAATCACTACTTCGAGTGATCGACGCAGGCGAGCGCGGGGTGTAAGTCGCAGCGAACTCCGGCGAATCCGCCGCCGTTCCGCGGTCGGCCAATCGCGCGCGGGGCCTGGCGAGTTGAGCGGCCTCCGGAAAGCGGGGCGTTGACGTCGCCGCGGCCGGCCGGCAGCCGGTTCGACACCAGAAGCCACACCGGAATCGGCCCCGAAAACACCCGTAGGTGTTCACTTTCGAAAAAGTGCGCAGTTACAGCGCGCAGAACTCGCCAATTGCCTCCGGCGTACGCGGGCGCAATACATTCTCGGTCGTCCGAGGAATGCTGAACGAAGGTGGACGGCACGTTGCAGGAACGGGCGAAGGCGACTCGCAGATCCCTTCTGGAGGCAGCCGCCTGCCTCTTCGCCGAGCAGGGCTACGCCGCGACCAGTGTCAACGACGTGAGCGCGAGGTCCGGTCGGACCAGCGGCTCCGTCTACTTCCACTACGCCAGCAAGGAAGGGCTCGCCCTCGCGGTCGTCCGGGACCGCTTCGCCACCTGGTCCGGCCTCGCCGCACGGTACGCGAACCCCGCCGTGCCGCCCCTGGAACGCCTCGTCGTCCTCAGCTACGAGATCGGCCGCGCCCTCGCCGAGGACACGCTCACGCGCGCCGGCGCACGCCTGTGGGCCGAACGGGACACCATCGACGCCCCGCTCCCCGATCCCTTCGCCGTGTGGACCACCGCCACCACGCGTTTACTGGCCCAGGCCCGCACCGCCGGCCAGCTGACGCATCGCGTGCGTCCCGCGCCCACCGCCCGCACCCTGGTCCGCGCCTTCTTCGGTGTCTGCACCCTCACGGAAGCCCTGGAGGGCCCGCAGAGCATCACCCACCGGCTCACCGACTGGTGGCACCTGACCCTGCCCTCCCTCCAGCAGGACGCCGACCCGGCCCGGACCGTGAGGCGAGCGTGGGACGAGGTGATGAGCGAGAGGGCTCCGGAAGCCACCGCGTGACGGTCGCCCGGTACTGCGGCACCGGCACGTCGCCGCAACGCAGCACTCCGCGGCAGTCCGGGCGGACAGGCGCGGGCACTCGCTCCCGCGTTGGAGCAGCACGGGCGGGTCCCGGCACTCGCACGGTCGTCGGCGAATCGCGCTCGCACCCGGGCTGTGCCACCCTGGATGAGGCGCCCACGCACTCGCTCGGGCTGTTTCCCCGGCCATCAGTGCTCGGCGCCCGCCCGGCACCGCAGCCCCGGGCCAGACATCAAGCAATCGTCTCTTCACCTGCCCCTTCGTATGTCCGGGCCCGGCCCTGCGGCGGACCGTCACGTGAGGGGGCGGCACGGGATGTCCGGCGATGCCCGTCGTCACACGAACCGCTCGGCAGCACATGCCGGCGGTCACGCACGGGCCGTCGGCCGGCGTGAGGGAGTGCCACCATGGTCAGTGCCATCGAGGACTACGCGTTCCTCGGCGATCTGCAATCCGGTGCGCTGGTGGGACGCGACGGGTCCATCGACTGGCTGTGCCTGCCCAGATTCGACTCACCGGCGTGCTTCGCCGCGCTGCTGCACGACGAGAGCGCCGGACGGTGGCTGCTGGCACCGGCAGCGGGCGGCCCCGCCACGCGACGCAGGTACCGGGACGACACCCTGGTCCTGGAGACGGAGTGGCACACCGCGGAGGGCAGCGTACGCATCGTGGACTGCCTGCCACTGCGCCGCGAATCCGCCGACGTCGTACGTCTCGTCGAGGGCCTCGCCGGGCGGGTGCCGATGCGGATGGACCTGCGGCTGCGCCCCGACTACGGCCGTATCGTCCCGTGGGTGCACCGCGCCGGGGGCGGACTGCGGGCCGTGGCGGGCCCGGACGCGTTCTGGCTGCACACCCCGGTGGAGGTGCACGGCGAGAACATGACCACCCGGGCGGAGTTCACCGTCACGGCCGGTCAACAGGTGCCCTTCGTCCTGACGTACAAGCCGTCCCACCTCGTCACCCCGGTGAAGCCGGTCGACGCGCTGTCCGCCGTCGAGGCCACCGAACGGTTCTGGCGGACCTGGACCGGCCGGTGCAGCTACCGCGGGCAGTGGGACGACGCGGTGCGGCGCTCCCTGATCACCCTCAAGGCCCTGACGTACCGGCCCACCGGGGGCATCCTCGCCGCGGCCACCACGTCGCTGCCCGAGGAACTCGGCGGCTCGCGCAACTGGGACTACCGCTACTGCTGGCTGCGCGACGCCACGTTCACGCTCCAGGCGCTCACCGGCACCGGCTACTTGGAGGAGGCGACCCGGTGGCGGGACTGGCTGCTGCGCGCCGTCGCCGGCAACCCCGCCGACCTGCAGATCATGTACGGTCTCGACGGCACATGGCGGCTGCCCGAGTACGAACTGGACTGGCTCTCGGGGTACGAGGGCTCCTCGCCCGTCCGGGTCGGCAACGCCGCCACCCGCCAGTTCCAGCTGGACGTGTGGGGCGAGGTCCTCGAGTCCTTCTACGTGGGCCGCGAGGCCGGGATGGACGCCAGCGAGACGGCATGGAGCATGCAGCGGGCCCTGCTGGACTTCCTGGAGGGCAACTGGCGGGAACCCGACCTCAGTCTGTGGGAATTCAGGGGCGCGCCACGCCACTTCGTGCACTCGAAGGTGATGGCGTGGGCCGGTGTGGACCGGGCGGTGCGCTCGGTGCTGCACCACGGCTGCCGGGGCCCGGCGCAACACTGGGCACAACTGCGCGACCGCATCCACGCGGAGGTGTGCGAACAGGGCTATGACGCCGAGCGGAACACCTTCACCCAGTTCTACGGGTCGAAGGGGGTGGACGCCGCACTCCTGCTGCTGCCGCGCGTCGGCTTCCTGCCCTGGCGCGACCCACGGGTCCGGGGCACCGTCGACACCGTGTGCCGGGAACTGGGTCAGGACGGCTTCCTGCGGCGCTACCTTCCGGAGGCGGACGGCGGCGTGGACGGCCTGCAGGGTTCCGAGGCCACCTTCCTGGTGTGCACCTTCTGGCTCGTCGACGCGCTGCACGGGACCGGCCGCCGGCAGGAGGCCCAGGAGCTGTACGAGCGGCTGCTCGGCCTGCGCAACGACGTGGGGCTGCTCGCGGAGGAGTACGACCCGGCCACGGGCCGTCACCTCGGCAACACACCACAGGCGTTCAGCATGGTCGGCCTCGTCAACAGCGCCCTGTGGCTGAGCGGTACGACGGACATCACCGCCGTCGACGGCCGGCACTCCGGCGCCCGCTCCGGGACCGGGGTCCTCGAACCGGCCGGGCACCGCGGTCACCTGCGCCGCTGACGCGGCCGGGCCGAAAGGACATCCATGAACGACACGAGGGACATCTCCGCGCCCGGCCCCCGCGAGGCGGACGTGCTGATCATCGGCAGCGGCCCCGTCGGCTGCGCCTTCGCCCGCAAACTGGTGGACGCGGGCAGAAGCGTCCTGATGATCGACGCGGGGGCCCAGCTCTCCCGCCGTTACGGCGAACACCTCAAGAACAGCTACCTCTTCCAGAAGAACATCGACCTGTTCGTCTCCGTCATCAAGGGCAACCTGCTCCCGCTGTCGACGGCGACCAACCGGGAACCGGAACTCACGCTCGACCCGTCGGCGTTCTCCTACGACCCCGACACGTACGCCGGCTTCTCGATGCGCAACCAGAACCCGGAGCAGGGCAAGCACCTCAACCTGCCGGCGGCGGCGGCCACCTACGCGGTCGGCGGCATGGCCACCCACTGGACCTGCGCGGTGCCCCGGTTCCACCCCGAGGTGGAACGGCGGTACGGCGGGCGGGGCTACCCCATCGACGACAAGAAGATGGACGAGCTCTACGACACGGCGGAGCCCTTGCTGGCCCGCAACACCCGCGTCTTCGCCTCGTCCGCCCGGCACCTGCTGGTCAAGCGGGTACTGCAACGGGCCGGGGAGGAGTTCGCCGACGTCACCGAACTGCCCCTCGCGGTCAGCGAGCGGGCCGACTCGCCCCAGACCTCGGCGGTCACCTGGTCGGCCGCCGACACCGTCCTCGGCGAGCTGGCGGACCCCGCCCACACGCCCCCGCACGGCTCGTTCACCCTCCTGCCGGAGCACCAGTGCGTCCGGCTGGAGATCGCGGGTTCGGGCAGGAACCAGAAGGTCCAGTACGCCGTGGTGCGCGACCTGCGCGACGTACGCGAGGAGATCCGGCTGCGCGCCGAGACGTACGTGGTGGCGTGCGGTGCCGTGCCCACACCGCAGTTGCTGTTCAACTCCGGCGTCACCCTGCCCGCGCTCGGCCGCTACATGACCGAACAGCCCATGTCGTTCTGTCAGGTGGTGCTGCAACAGGAGCACGTGGACCACGTCGAGGAGATCCTGCGCGGCGCCCCGGGGGGCGACGCACCGGCCCGGGCCGCCGCCGACCGGGTCGCCCGTTACCGCGCCACCGAGCTGGCCCGTCTGCGCTCCGGCGACAAGTGCGCCGACCCGGTGCCCTTCCCGCGCACGGAGCGGGACCCGAACCTGGCGCTGCTGGTGACCGACAAGCGGCCCTGGCACTGCCAGATCCACCGGGACGCCTTCACCTACGGCGCCGTGCCGCCCAACATCGACCCCCGGCTCATCGTCGACCTGCGCTGGTTCGGCATGTCCCGGCCCCGCCCGGAGAACAGGGTCACCTTCTCGCGCAGGCTCCGCGACACCTTCGACATGCCGCAGCCCACCTTCGAGTTCCGCCTCGACGGGGCCGAACGCAAGGAGACCGACCGCATGAACGAGCACATGCTGCGCACCGCCGCCGCGCTGGGCGGTTTCCTGCCCGGTTCCGAGCCCGTCTTCCTCACCCCGGGCCTGCCGCTGCACATCGCGGGCACCACCCGCATGGGCACCAGGTCGCTGGACAGCGTCGTCGACGAGTACTCCAAGGTGTGGAACATCGACAACCTGTACCTCGGCGGCAACGGTCTGCACCCCTTCGGCAACGCGTCCAACCCCACGCTCACCAGCGTGGCCATGGCCCTGCACGCGGCCGACACCATCGTCAAGGGCCACCCCGGACACTGACTCCACGATCCCTGGACCTCACCATGCAGGCACCGACCACCCCGCGCCCGGAGGGCATCCACCTGGGCATCACACCCACCTGCTGGAGCAACGACGACTTCCCGCTCATCGGCAACGACATCCCCATGGAGCAGTGCCTCAGCGAGATCGCGCTCGCCGGCTTCGAGGGCTGCAGCATCGGCCACACCTTCACCACCGACGCCGACGTGTTGGCCGCCGCGATGCACCTGCGCGGTCTCAGCGTGAGCGAACCATGGATGAGCACGTACTTCACCGTTCCCGAAGGCTGCGAGCGCACCGCCCGCGAACTGCTGAAGGTGCTGGGGTTCCTGAAGCGGCTCAACGCGGCCGGTCCTCCGGTGAAGACCGGCGTCATCGGGGTCGCCGAGTTCGGCGGAGCCGTTCATCTGCAGGCGGTCAGCCTGCGCGCCAACAAACCGGAGTTCACCGACGCGCAGTGGACCGAACTGTGCGAAGGGCTGAACAAGATCGGCGAGATCACCGCGAACCAGGGCTTCCGACTCGCCTACCACCCGCACATGGGCACCGGTGTCCAGAGCGGAGCCGACATCGACCGGCTCATGCGGCACACCGACCCGCGCCACGTCGGCCTCCTGCTGGACACCGGCCACCTCGCCTGGGCGGGTGTCGATCCGGTCGACGTCATCGAACGTCACCGGGACCGGATCGCGCACCTGCACCTGAAGAATGTCCGCGGCAGCGTCCGCGCGGACGGCGCCCTGGCCGACGGCAGCTTCCGCGAGTACGTCGAGGCGGGCATCTTCACCGTGCCCGGCGACGGCGACGGCGACGTCGACTTCGACGCCGTCCTCAAGGCCCTCCGTCCGGGCGAGTCCTACCGGGGCTGGCTGGTGGTGGAGGCCGAACAGGATCCGCACGCCGGCCATCCGCCGCTGTACTACGCCCAGTTGGCCCGTTCCTACCTGGCCCGGGTCCTCGGCTGACCCACCCCGCCCCCTCCTCACCGGAAGGCATTCACATGGGCGCGAGCACTCCCCTCGGCATCCGCCTCCCCAGGTTCACCCGGGAGGTCCTGCACGACAACCTGAACGAGGGCTACTGGCTGGAGGCCCCCGACATCGACGGCGACTCCCTGCCCGACCTGTTCGGGCACGGGATGAGCCTCGGCGAGATCTACTGGTACAAGAACCCCGACTGGCGACGGCGGCTGGTCGCCGACGGCTTCCACATGCCGAACGGCGCCCACTTCGGGGACATCACCGGAAACGGCCACCCCGACATCGTCGTCAGCTACGAGCTGTACGGCGCCGGCGGGCGCATCGACGACCCCGACCCCGAGGGCGGGAAGATCGACTGGATCGAGAACACCGGCAAGTTCGACTCCGAAAAGCGCTGGGAGCGCCACTACATCGGCCGCGAGACAGCCATGCACCGGCTGCGGCTCGGCCACTTCACCCAGACCTGCACGCCGGAACTGATGGCCCTGCCGACCGTGGGGGCCCGGCACGTGCACGCCCTGGTCCCCGTCGTGCTGTTCAGCCCCGGCAGCGACGTGCGCCGGCCCTGGGACGAACACGTCGTCGACGACAGCCACTTCCGCATGATCCACGGCGTGGAGACGCAGAAGAACCCGCTGCCCGGCAGCGAGCACCTCGACTCGGTCCTGCTCGCCTCCGAGGAGGGCGTGACCTGGCTCCACCACGACGAGCGCGAGCGGCGGTTCACCACCACCCACATCGGCTCCGGCGAGCTCGAGCGGTTCGAGCAGACCGGGTTCAAGGGCAGCGGCGACGTGGGTGCCGGACGGATCGGCGACGACCCGCACGCCTACGTGGTGGCCACCGAGCCCTTCCACGGCAACACCGTGGCCGCCTACGTCAAGGAACGCCCCGGCACCCCCGTGGCCGAGGCGGTCTGGCGCCGGATCGTGCTCGACGTCTTCGGCGACCCCAACGAACTCGGCGAGGGCCCCGGCCACCAGATCGTCTGCGCCGACTTCGACAACGACGGCGACGACGAGTTCCTGGTCGCCCTGCGCGGCCCCCACCCCTGGCAGGGGGTCTTCTACTACAAGTGCCTGGACGTCGCCTCCGGCACGTTCACCAAGTGGCGGATCTCCTCCGACAGCACGGCGCGCATCGCGATCGCCGACTTCAACGGCGACGGCCGCCTCGACTTCGCCACCATCGCGTACAAGGTCGACAAGTACTTCCTCGCCGAGGACGCCAAGCTCTGCCTGTTCCGCAACGACATCGCGGAAGCCGCCGGCCGGCCATGAGACGCGGCGGAGCGTGGTGGCCCTGGGCGGTCGGAGCGGCCGCCCTGGCCGCCCTGCTCACGGTGGTGGTCCTGGTGGTCGGCGAGGACGCCGAGGCGGCCGCGACGTCCCTGAGCGTCCTGCTCTCGGCCACCGTCGGCCTGCTGAGCTGGTCGTGGCACCGCTCGCGTCCCGCCGCGCCGGCCACCCGGTCCGAACTGGACCAGGCCTCCGAGGCGCTCGCCGCCATGGTGCGCCGTCAGTGGACCGAGGAGGCCGCCGCGCAGGGACTGCTGGACCCGCACCCGCTGGCCGTGCGCTGGCGCAGCGGCCAGACCGAGGCCGGCGACCACGCGCGGGTCGTCGGCCGCACCGTGGCCGGCCGCAGCGACGACATCCGAGCCTTCGCCGCGGCGTTCCGCGCACTGCCGCACCGTCGGCTGGTCGTCCTCGGCGACCCCGGTGCCGGCAAGACGACCCTTGCCATGCTCCTGGTGCGGGAACTCCTGCGCGCGCCGGAACCCGCAGAGGCCGTCCCCGTCCTGCTGGACCTCGTGCCGTGGAACCCGCGCAAGGAGCCGCTGCTGGACTGGATGGCACGCCGCATCCACGAGGACTACCCGGCGCTTCGCAACCACGAGACGTACGGCCGCGACGCGCCACGCAAACTGGTCGCCGAGGGGCGCGTCCTGCCCGTTCTGGACGGCCTCGACGAACTCCCCGCCGACCTGCGGGCCAGAGCGCTGGTGGCCGTCAACCACGCCGTCGCCGTCCACGGCCCGCTGGTCCTCACCTCACGCAGGGCCGAGTACCACCGAGTGGTCGCGGAGACCGACGTGATCACCGCCGCCGCCGTCGTCGTCGCCGAGCCGGTGGCACCGGCAGACGTGGCGGACTACCTGCGCAGCGCCGTCCCGCCCCGGCGCATTCCCTCGTGGCAGCCCGTGATCGAGGAACTCACGAACCACCCGCACAGTGCCGTCGCCCGGACGCTGTCGGTGCCGCTGAACGTCTGGCTCGCCGTCACCGTGTACTCCTCGCCGGCCGGCGACCCCGCCGACCTCATCGGGTGCACCGACGCGGACCGCCTGAGGCGCCAGCTCCTCGACGCGCTGGTCCCCGCGCTGTTCTCCGTGGAACCGACCGGGTCGGACGCCTCGGTCCCCGAGGCGCGCCGCACCGCCGCCTCCCGCCGGAGCCCCGAGGACGCCCGGACGGCACTGGCCTTCCTCGCCCGTCACATCAAACGCGAGGGCACCGACGACATCGCCTGGTGGAACCTGCACCGGGCGCTTCGCCCGAACCCGGCGGGCCCGCTGTCCGCACCACTGGCCGGAGCGATGGTCGGGCTGGGTGCGGGAGGTGTGACGGGAGAGTACCTGCACTGGGCGCTCTCACCGCTTGCGCGGCTGGTCTGCTTCCTGACCGTCACGCTCGCCACGGCCGTTGCCGCCACGGTGGTGATCCGGCTCGCCTGGGTCACCGACCGGACGGAACCCGCACGGCCGCCGCCCGGATCCCCGACGGGCGGCCGGGGACGATGGCACGGCCTCACGGATGCCGCGCGTCGCCTGGGGGCCGGGTGCCTCGTCGTCCTGCCGCTGTCCGCCGGGGTGGGGGCGGTGATCGAGCACTGGTCGGCGGCGATCGCACCGGCGGCGAAGGCCCTGCGCAGGTGGGAGGTCGCGCCGTACACCGGGCTGCGGGCGGGAGCCGCTTGGGCCCTGTTCATGGTGCTCCTGGCCCTCGGCGCGCTCGGCGTCTCACTGCTGCGCCGGTGGGCCCCCCGGTATCCGGGCGCCGGGCGCCGCGGCGCCCGCCTGCGCAGGATCCTCGCGTTCGTCCTGCTCCACTGGCTGGGCGCCGCACTCGCCGGCGCCCTGTCGTTGCTGGCCATCCGGCAGAAGGCCGGACGCTCCGTCATGAACGTCTCGTTCATCGACCTGTCCACGGACCTGACCGTCGTCTGCCAGGACGCGGCGTACCACTCCTGCATCTTCCTCCTGATCGTGGCCATCATGGCGGGCCTCGATCCGACCACCGGCTCCTCCCGCCCGACCCGTCTGGACTTCCGGGCCCCGAAGCGTCTGCTGTGGACCATGCTTCCCGCCTGCCTGGGAAGGGGGATGCTCCTGGGCGTCGTCCTGGGAGGGTTCCTGTCCTTCGTGGAGACCTGGAGCGTCGATCTGTCCCTGTGGGAGAGGTTCGTCATGACCGCCACCCTCGGGGTCTTCTTCGGCGTCCTGTTCGGGGCCGGGCTGGCGGTCCTGCGCTGGGCTCATGTTCCCGCCGACCTGGAGCAGGAGACTCCGCAGTCCACTCTTCGGGGCGCCCGCACCGTCGCCGCCGCGCTCATGGCGTTCACGATCGTGCCCTTCCTCGCCAAGTGGATCATCACGGTCCTGACGGACCTGGCGGAGAGCGACGACCAGACCGTACAGATCCTCGCCTACTCGCTGCGCACTCCGGAGGCGAACCTGTCCCTGGGACTCGCGGCCGGGCTCCTGGCCGTGTCGAGCACCGCCTACTTCGCCTACTGGGAGAGCAGCCTGCGGCTCGCCGCGACACGACGGCTGCCGCGTCACCCGGTGGCGTTCATGGAGGAGGCGCGGCTGCTCCATGTGCTCCGGCGGGTCGGTCCCGTGTACCAGTTCTGCCACTCCGAGTTCAGGGACCACCTCGTCAGCGGCGTGGTCGCGCGGGACGAGCCGGAGCGGTCCCGCACCGCACGGGTGTGACCCCTGGCGCGGTACCCGAGCGCCCCGCACCGTGCCACGGATGCCGCCGTGGGGCACCCCGTTCCCGCGCACGACCGCCGCGTCACGGGGACGGCTCCCGTCCGGCCGCCTCCGTCCGACGCTGCGCGCACTGCACGTCCACCACCGCCGCGGCCGTGTGGGCCCGCTGGACGTCGGCGCCGAACGCGCCGCTGCGCAGCATGGGCCAGTTCTCGGCGAAACGGGCCTGCACCCGCGTGGCGACGCGGAGCCGTCCTTCGGCGTCCCAGCGGTCCGCGAGCGTGAACTCGCCCTCCGTCGCCGGGGGCTGCGACAGGTCGGCCTGCAGGAGCGCGGTCAGGTATTCGAAGGCGTCGAACGCGTCGGAGATCGCGTGGTCGCTGTCGGCGGCCGGTTCGGCGAGCACGTCCCGCACCTGTGCACGCAGCCAGGTGCTGTGCGCGGCCTGAACGAGTGAGGGCGGGTACGGGGCGTTCAGGTACGCGTTGACGCGTTCGCCCCCGCCGAGCACGTCGCCGGTCCGCAGGGCCAGTACGGCGGGCTCTGGCTCGGCGGCGGTCCGGCGGGAACCGGGCCGGGGGGCAGCGGGGTGCGCCAGGACCGGCTCCAGCAGCAGTCGGCCGAGCAGTTCGTCCCGGCCGGCCAGTACGGCGGCGGTGCCGGCGGCGGCCAGGGCGAGCAGGGCGGGGTAGAGGTGCGGCGCATCGCCGGCCTGCTCGTCTCCACCGCCGCGCCGTACGTTCAGCAGCCGTTGCAGCGCACGCACCCATACCCGGGTGTGGGCCCCCTCCTCGTCGTGGAAGGCTCCCACGCTCAGCAGATGCAGCAGCGTGTCGCAGTCCCGCCGGCAGCGGTCGAGCCGCTCCCGGTACGTCGTCCCCGCCTCCCCGGCCTGCTCGCCGGGCCGGTACCGGCCGCCGTCGGAGAGCCGTTCCACCACCCGCATCGCCTCGGCGTCCACGAGTTCGTGCAGTTCGATGCGGCGCACCGGGTCCGGCAGCGCCCGTTTGAGGCGGGCCACCGACAGCTCGCGGGCCGGCGCGGGCTCCGCCAGGCGTTCCAGGGCCTCGACCCGTGCCAGCAGACCGGGAAAGAGCTGCTTGGCCGTCAGCCCCCGGATCACCACGGCGCCGTGCCGGGCGACGAGTTCCGCGGCACGGCCCGTCGGCCCTCGCCGCGCGCACCAGAAGACGGGGTAGCGGCGCGTGGCGCGGCGCTGGAAACAGGAGACCAGCGCGTGGTCCCACTCGGCGGACCAGCCGCACACGATCAGTCCGTACTCGTCCAGCACCTGATCCACCAGCCCGGCCCAGGCGGCCGGGTACCTCTCCAGCTCACGTTCGGTGTTGCGGGCCTCCAGGTCGTTCAGGTCGCCGTGCAGTTTGACGACCGTGGCACGGGCGTGCGCCAGCGGCGTCATCCCGAGGAGACCGGCGGGCCCGTGGACGACCTGCGGCTGGACTCCCTCCGCTTCCAGCGCCTGCTCGACGAGACGGTCGAAGTTCGTGGTGAGCACCACGCGTACCCACCCGCGCGCCACCAGCCGGGCCACCGCCCGATGCGCCGCTCCCGGCTGCTTCAGCCCGTGCTGCCGGTCCTCGTCGCCGGGCTCGAAGTAGCCGCGCAGCAGCTTGTGCCGGGCGGCGGGAGTGTCACCCAGCGCCTCCAGCATGGCGGAGTAGCCGAGTGGCCCGCCGTCGCCGTGGCGGGCCCACCAGGACTCCGGGTCGGCGGCGGCCAGTTCCTCGTCCGCGCCTCGCGCGACGGCGGCCCGGCGCACCAGATCCGTGACGATCCCCCATCCCGTGGGCACACCGACATCCCGCGACATGCCCGCACCGAGCAGCAGCGCGTACACTCCGGGCCCGCTGTGCACGCCCATGGCGAGTGACACCAGGGGATCGAGGCCGCGCATCGCCGACGCGGCGCCCGGCCTGTCGTGGCGCTCCGTCATGCTTTCACTGTGCGTCGGCGCACCGGGGCACGCCTCCCGGGAGCGTGCACGCGCCGCCGCCTGCCCGGCGTGCGCCGCGCCGCTCTCGCGGGCCCTTGGGCACGCATGCGGTGGGTACGCGCCGCGGGGCCTGCCCGTGCCCTCCCGCCGACCGCCCGACGACGCCGCAGTCGCGGGCCCGGACGCCCGCGCGCCGCTGCGAGGCGCCCGTCCGGTGACCCCGAGCAGGTCGGACGCGCGGCGGCGGCAGGACGGCCCGGGGAGCGAGGCCCCGCCTGCCCGCGGTGCTCGCGCGGGGAACGGTGCGGCGCGGACGTCGGATCGGCCCGGGACCCGCGTCCGAACAGGTCGCCTTCGGCGCACTCGTGCGCCGGGACGGGGCACGCGAGGAATGGTTCCGGCATGACCCATCGCGCAATGCTCCGCCGGGCGGCCGTGACGGCGATCTCGGTCGTGGCCCTCGCCGCGGCGTGCACCGCCCGCCCGTCCACCGCGGGAACCGGACGCGCAGCGGCCGGGTCCGCGGGCGCCGCCGCAGCCGTGGCCGCCGCCGGTGAGACGGTACGCACGGACGCGGGCCTGGTCCGCGGCGCCCGCTCGGGCCCTTACCGCATCTTCCGGGGCATCCCCTACGCGGGAGCCCCCAAGGGACGCCACCGGTGGGCCCCGCCCCGCCCGGTCACGCCGTGGAAGGGGATCAGGGACGCGACCAAGCCGGGTCCGCTGTGCCCGCAGGTGCCCTCGCAGTACGCGCCGATCTCCAGCACCGAGGAGGACTGCCTGGTCCTGAGCGTCACGACGCCGCCCGCCACGGACCGCCGCCGGCGCCTGCCCGTGCTCGTGTGGATCCACGGCGACGGCTCCGTGGGCGGCGGCTCCCTGTTCGACGGGCGCCGCCTGGCCGGGCAGGGCCTGGTGGTCGTCACCCTCAACTACCGTCTCGGCGTCTTCGGCGGTCTCGCCCTGCCGGGCCTCGACGGGGCCGGCACCTTCGGTCTGCAGGACCAGCGGGCGGCCCTGACATGGGTGCGGAAGAACGTGAGGGCCTTCGGCGGCGACCCGGGCAACGTCACTGTCGCCGGAGTCTCGTTCGGTGCGTCCGCGATCGCCGCGCATCTGACGTCACCCGCGTCCAAGGGCCTGTTCCACCGGGCCGTCATGGCCAGCGGCGAGGCCGTGATGGACATGCCCGCCGGTGCCATGGGACCGGACGTGCCGGGATACCCGTGGTACGTCTGGCGCAGCGGGCGGGAGGCGGAGGCCATCACGACGGAAATGATCTCGCCGCTCGGCTGCCGTCACCGCGACCCCCGGCGCACGCTCGCCTGTCTGCGTGCGCTGCCGGTGAAGAAGATCCTCGAAGTGCCCCACATCATGAACGCCTTCCAGTTCTTCGGATACGGCAACGCCACCCTGCCCGAACTGCCGCCCGACGCCCTGCGCGCCGGACGGTTCCATACCGTGCCCGTCCTGTCGGGCGCGACCCGGGACGAGCACCGCGTGATCGTCGGGATGCTCTACGACGCCGTGGGCAAACCCTTCACCGAGGCCGACTACGACCGCGCCCTTCGCACCGCGTTCGGCGAGGAGGCCGCCCCGCGGGTACGGGCCGAATACCCCGTTTCCGCCTTCGGCTCCCCCGCCCTGGCCTGGTCCGCGGTGATCACCGACCGCATGTGGGCGCGCGGCACCCACGCGCAGCACCAGGCACTCGCACGTCACGTACCGGTGTACGCGTACGAGTTCGCCGACCGCGACGCGCCGATGTTCCTGCCGTTGCCGGGCGCCTTCGACTTCGGCGCCTTCCACTCCGGCGACATCCCGTACCTCTTCGAGGACCCGGTGGCCGAGCCGCTGTTCACCCCGGCGCAGCGCCGCCTGTCGGCCACGATGACCGGCTACTGGGCCGCGTTCGCCCGCACCGGCGCGCCGCGGGGCGCCGGACTTCCCGCCTGGCGCGCCTACCGCCCGGAACGGGCCGGCCCGCCGTACACGCAGTCGCTCGCGCCGCAGCGGATCCGGCCCGTCGACTACTTCCGTGAACACAATCTCGGGTTCTGGAGCCGCATGCCCTGACAAGGCGACGGGCACCCTTACCAGCCGGCCCGGTCTGGACTCCGGAGCTGTCCCCGCCCCCGTTCCGGAGGCCACCGCCATGGGCGCACCCGGCCCGCCCCGGCAGAGCATGAGGCCATGAAGGCAACACTGCCACCGCGGACTGCGCACAACCCGCGAAGCCCCGCCGACCGTACCCATTGAGCCGCCCCGGGGCGCGCCGCCCCAGCCTGCCGAGTCCCCGGCAGCAGCGCCCCACTCCGCTCCGCCCTGCTGCGGACAGCCCGTCCGCCCGTGGGGCCCGGCCTCTGCAGGCCGGGCCCCACGACGAAGCGTGCGTGCGGGTCACGTCACCATCGGTACCAGCGGCTTCGTCCCCCTCCGGCGGAGGTGGAGCGGGCGACGAAGCCGAGCAGCCACAGCACCAGGACGGCGAGTGCGATCCACCACAGGATTTTGACGGCGAAACCGGCGCCGAAAAGGATCACAGCGAGGAGCAGAACAAGAAGCAGGGGAATCATAGGTGTCAACCTCCTGCGCGCTCTTGTGTCCCACATTCGACCGCGCATTCTTCGACAGCGCGTTGTTTGTCGAGGAAAACTGAGGGCAGTCGTCGGTCACAGTCACCGCGAAAGCGGGACAGAACCCTACAGGAGGCGTGTTCCATGACTGCCGGTGAGAAGGCCAAGGCCATGGCCGAGCAGGCGAAGGGCAAGGCCAAGAAGACGTTGGGCAGGACGACCGGCGATGACCGCATGCTTGCGGAAGGGCAGGTAGAGAAGAGCACGGGTGATGCCCGAGCAGCGAAGGAAAAGACCAAGGACGCTTTCAAGCGCTGACGTCGCTTCTCTGCTTTTTTCTGGAAAGGGCCCTTCCGAGCGGGAGGGCCCTTCCGCGGTTCAGCGCCGCGAGAGGCATCCCTGGCCGACGGTCGGCATCGAGCCGTCGCGAAGGCCCATGTCACCGCGGCTTTCGACGGCCGGGGCACAACCGCGGTCCCTCCGCGTCGGCAGTCCGGACACCGGGGCTGCGGAGGCAGGACGACCGTCACGTGGCACGGCAGGGCGTCGTCGGGGCGGACGGCCGGGCCGCCGCCGAGGTCGTCCGGCAGGGCAGGGCGGTGCGGTGATGCGTTCGCCGGCCCGCCCGCGCGCGGCAACCCGGGACGCTCGTCCGGCCCAACCCTGATGGCAGAGCCGCCCGTGCTCGGCAACGGTGGGATGTGTCCACCATTCCTGCCGCCCTGCCCGCCCCCTTCCGAAGGAGCACCGTCATGTCCGAACGCAACACGCTCATCCGCAGCCTGCACGACGTGGGTCTGGCAGCCTGGTTCGGCGGTTCGCTGATGGGCGCGGTGGGCCTCAACGGCGCCGCCAGGGAGGAGGGCGGAACCGAGGCCACCAGGGACCGCATCTCTTCCGCGGGTTGGGCCAAGTGGACGCCCGTCAACGCGGCCGCAATCGGCGCGCACCTCTTCGGTGGCGGCGGGCTGCTCGCGGTGAACGCGCACCGCGTCGCCACCCAGCAGGGCGTGGCGGCGTCCACCGTGGCCAAGACCGTCGTCACCGCCGCGGCTCTGGCCGCCACCGCCTACGCCCGGGTCCTGGGCAAGAAGGTCGAGCTGGCTTCCTCCTCCGACCCGGTCGACGCCGAGAAGGCACAGAAGCACCCTGTCGACCTGGACAAGGCACGCCGTCAGCTGGCCTGCGCGCAGTGGGCGGTGCCGGCGCTGACCGGATGCCTGGTCGTCCTCAACGCCCTGCACGGCGAACAGCAGCGCCCCGTCGAGCAGGTTCCCGGCATGTGGGAGCGGGTCCGCTCCGCGACCCACCTCACGTCGTAAGAAGTCCGCGGCAACGAACCGGTCGGCGCCAGCGGCCGTTGCGGGACGCACGGTCGCGCTCCCCCGCATCTCCACGATGGCCGGGGGCACTCGGGAACCGCATGACGGACCGGGCAGCCGGCCGCCCTCCAGGCCAGAACAGGGAGTTCCCATGTCCACGCACGCACGCGCCCCCCGCCCCGCACGGACTCCGGTCCAGCAGGCCGCACTGATCGTGGGGGTCGTCTTCCTCCTGGTCGGCGTTCTCGGCTTCATCCCGGGAATCACCACCCACTACGACACCATGGAGTTCGCCGCCCACCACTCCGAGGCCAAGCTCCTGGGGATCTTCCAGGTCTCCATCCTTCACAACCTCGTCCACCTGGCCTTCGGCCTCGCCGGACTGGCACTGTCACGCACCGCAGCGCACGCGCGGCTCTACCTCCTCGCCGGCGGCGCCGTCTACCTGGTGCTGTGGCTGTACGGGCTGGTCATCGACCACGACAGCGCCGCGAACTTCGTCCCCGTCAACACCGCCGACAACTGGCTCCACCTGCTGCTCGGCCTCGGCATGATCGCACTGGGCGTCCTGCTCACCCGCGGTCGCAGCACGGCACGGACTCCGTGACCGCGCAGAAACGCTTCTGACCGCCGGCCCCGCCGGCCGCCGACCGACCCGTGTGCACGCCCGGTCCACAGGGGTCGGCCGTCGTGCAGGCGGGGCCGTCGGCACCGGTGCCGCTCGGCGCCGCTCATGGTGAGCCGGCCCGGACACAGGGACCGCCGTCGACCGACGAGGCGCCACTGCAGAGGGCCGGGCGGCTGTCGGACGGAGTCCACGGCAGTAGTACACACGCCCGAACAAGGACTGGTGAGCAGCTCAGCGCACCAGCCCCGACTCGGGCGCCGAGGAAACACCCACGGAAGAGGACTCGACGTGACGGCTTCGGTCCCCCGACGGTTGTCACCCGCCTTGGAGGCGAGGACGGCATCCTGGCGCGGGGACCGGTGCCCAGGGCGACCGCGGCCCGACCGCCCTGGGCACTCCCGCGTACGTCGAGGCCCGGATCCCGGCGTCCCCCGCGGTCGAGGGCTCTCGTTCGCCTGCACCCGTCGAATCCGCTGACCGAGAGGCGGCTGCCCCTCGCACCGCCGCGTATGGCCCCGGCCCTCGACAAGAGCCGGAGGCTTCCTCCCGACCCCCTCGGGAACCCCGACGGGCGTGCGCACGACGGAAGCGGGGCACTCGAGACGCATTGATCGGACTCCGCTCCGGGGGCCGGTTCCCGAGTCGGCGGGGCCGGTCGCTCGGGACGGCAAGGGAGCATGGTGACTGTGCGCATCAGGGCGGGGAACGCCTCTCGCAAGCCGCACGGGGAGAGCGGGCGCCCCGCACCGACCGTCCGGTACGCATCGGAGCGGCGGTGGCCCCGATGACGGCCGAGGTGATGAAGGCGGTACGGCTGATCGCCGAAGCCTCAGCGGACGCGCCTGACGAAGACGTTCCGCTGCGGGTGTGCGCGGCGGTGTGCGAAGGGTTCGGCGTGGACGGAGCCACCTTGTCGTTGCTCACCGACACCCCCTCCCGCCAGTTGCTCGCCGCGTCGGGCGAGGCCGCCCTTGTGCTGGAGGAGATCCAGTTCACTGTGCTGGAGGGGCCCTGCATCACTGCCGCGCAGACCGGCGACCCGGTGGCCGTGGACGACCTGCGGCACGAGCTGACGCCCTGGCCTCTGTTCGGGGCGATGACTCGCGAGAGGCTGCCAGAGGTGGCCTCGGTGTACGCGCTCCCCCTGTTCTTCGGCGACTACGTCCTCGGGTCGGTCGACCTGCTGGCGACGCGTCCGCGCGCCCTCGGGGAGGATGCCCTGGAGCAGGCGTCCCACGTGGCCGACGCGGTGACGGCAGCGCTCCTGCCGACCCGCGAGATGCTTCTCACGGGGAACGACGTCCCGGAGTGGGAACCGAAGCCGGTGATCCGCGCCCACTGGTTCGACACCTGGCGCGCCGTCGGGGCCTTGGCGGCCCTTCGGAGAATCAGCCCGGAGGACGCCCTCGCCCTCATGCGCGCCGAGTCCTTCCGCACCGGCAAATCATTGCCGGACATCACCACGGACATCCTGCGCGACCCGCCGGGTACGCCGTAGCCGCGCGGTTCGGACCACCTGCTCAGGCGTCCGTCGGCACGTCGTCCGCTTGGACAGCTGTCAGGGGACAGCAGCGGAAAGCGCCGTGAGCCCTCACCGTGGTCACGGATGCGGTTCCGGACGAAACACCGCGAGGGCATCCCCCTCGACGGCGTGTACCGGATCTGCCGTCTGCCGGCCCCGCTGTGTGCAGGCTCGCCGGCGACCGAGATCGTGAGCGGGTCGCGGCTCGCGATCGGCCGTCCTCACTCGGCCCGAGGATCTGGTGGAACGCCGCTCACGCCCCGGCGCGCGAGCTCGCGCCACCCGCCGACCGGTGCGAGCACATGTCGGCGGTGCCGACGAGCCGGGCCGTGGGTCGCTGTGGGGCACGGGACCGTGGCCGCGAGAAGGGGTGACGGTCGGCCGTGGCGTCGTCCGGGCGGGTGACGACGAGGACGGACGGGCGGGGCCGCCGACGGCTCAGGCGGCGTCTCCCTGCTGGTCGCCGCCCTGGGCGCCGTCGAGGCCGGTCTGCGAGTCCGTCCCCGTGTGCCGTCAGGACCGGCCCAGGTCTGCGCTTCCGCGCCGTGCGCGGAAGCGACGGTCCCCGGTGCCCGCTGCCTAGGGCGTCTGCGATCCTGACCAGGCTCGTGCCTTCTCTTCCTCCGCGGTGTGCCTGAGTGCTCCGGTGAAGTAGTCGGCGTCCTTGGGGCGCCTGCGCGCGAGCCTCAGTGTGCGGGGCGCGGGTTCGAGATGCGGGATGTGCTTGGAGCAGTGCACGTAGGCCTCATGGACGGTGATCAGCGTCCACAGTACGGGTTTGCGCCCGGGGGCGGTGTCCTCGGGTATCCCGGCATGGGCGCTACGCAGGCCGGCGTCGGTGACGAGCCGGGCGGCGCCGTTGACGTGCAGTCCGATGTGGTCGTGGGTGAAGTCCACGAAGAGCAGGCCCACGTGCGGGTTCTCGGTGATGTTGCCGGCGCTGGCCATGACGCCGTTGCCCCGGTACTCGGGGTAGGCGAGGGTGAGGTCGTCGAGGACGGCGACGAAGCCGGGGGGACCGGCGCGGAAGGTGGCGTCGCAGTGGCCCCGCGCGTCGGCGGTGGAGAGGAAGACCATGGATTGGCGCCGGATGAAGTCGCGCATGGCCTCGGTGAGATGAGGGCGCACTTGCAGGTCGTAGAAGTCGTCGGCGCGTTCGCTGGTGCCCAGCTGGGCCTGGAGTCGACGCTCGCCGTGCGAGGGGGTCGTGCCGTGGTGTGTCACAGAAGGGTGTCTTCCTCTTCGTATCGGGCCGCGACGAGGGGGGCGGTGAGGACGGGGGTGTCGATCGGGTCGTGGTGGGTGCGGGCCGACGGCATGCCGTGGCGTCGGGGCCTGGTCACGGCTGTGGTGACCATGGCGAGCGGGCCGCACAAGAGAGCTGCGTGCCGGTCCCAGGGGCCCCGGTTCCCGCACCCGCGGGTAACGCGAGAAGAGAAGGGCGCAGACGGAGACCGTCGGATCCGACGCCCACGGCCCCGACCGTGGCCGAACTCGTACGCACCAGCGAGATCTCCCGGGCCGACAGCGGCTCGGGCATCATCGCGCACCCCCGCGCGACGGCGGCCGGCTGAACGACCAGGTGCGCGCGGAGGGCGTGCGGGAGCACCGAGGGATCGCGAAGGAGGAGGGAGCCGCCGGACGGATCCGACACGCGGCCACAGTAACGAGTCGCAAATGTGGGGACATTCCGTTTTCGGGCAGAGGTCGAATCGGCGCAGGCGCGATCCGCGGACAATACATGGCGCGCGCTGGACTTTACAGCTCGCAGAGGCAACGCGCGCCCTGCTCTCGTCAGTTACCCCACCGGATGCCGATGAAGCGATCGGGGGGCGGTCGCTGCGGGCAGTGGACCGTCACCGCCAGGGGGCAACCGGCGGAACGCGGGTGTGATGGGTCGGCAATCGCAGCCCGTGCAGCCTGTTGTGGGATCGCCCGGGACGTCTCGACCGTCTCCGCCGCGATCAGGACCGTGCTCGCGCTGCGCGGCATGAGGCATGAGACACGTCGAGGATTTCGTTCATCACCGAGTGGACCGGGGCGCCGTTCAGCAGGTTGTCGAGTTCCTCGACGCCGTGTCGTCGTTGTGGCGGGGTGAGGAAGAGGTACTGCTCGATGCGTTCGTTGAACGTCCGGCGGTACGTCGCGTACAGCTCGCGATCCTCCCGGACACGACCGGCCAGCTCGGCCAGGGCGGCCGTCCCGGCGAAGTCGTCCTCCGGCAGCGGGTGACACGGCACCACGTCGGCGAACCGGCTCCCGGCACGACCGAACAACGTGCCGCCGAGCGCGCGCATGGTGAAGACGTGGGCGTAGTGCTGCTCGTGGATGGCCAGGGGCAGCCGTCCCAGGGCGATCGCTTCGTGGAGCGCCGTGAGCCCGGGGGCCAGCAGGTAGTGCTCCGTGTTCGCCGCTGCCTGCAGCAGTTCTCGCTGGCGCAGCAGGCGGCAGTCGGCCCGGCCGCCCGCGGTCCGGACAGTCCGCTCCCGGCCGTCGCCGAAGGGGCCGCCGCAGACGAGGACGCGTCGGAACCGGGGCCAGTCCCGCAGCAGATCGGGGATCCACCGGTGCAGCAGGCGGACGTAGTCGTTGTGGACGTCGAAGTCGAGGTGGAAATTCTTGAATCCGCCGATGTTGATGAGCAGGTCGTACGGCGGATCGGCGGTGCGCGCGACGTTCCGCAGGCCCTCGACGTCGATGATGGGGCCGGTCACGTGGACCTCGGGCCCCTCTCCGCAGGCGGCGAACCAGGCGGCGCGTTCGGTGACGCCGGGGAAGTTCTGCACGACGCTGTGCGTGGCGAGCAGGTGCGCGGCGATGACTCGTTCGTGAGGTGACAGACCTGACAGGTGCCGGTCGGCGGCCTCGTAGCCGGAGCGGGGCAGCGCCCTGCACGCGTCGCGAAGGATGGCCGGTGGCCGGGCGGGCTTCCAGAAACTGAACAGGCTGTCCACCATCGTGACGGGCCGCGATGCCACGACGGACCGGAACACCAACTCGGCGTCCATGACCGAGATCACGTGGTCGCAGCCCCGCAGCAGGTCGTCGATCGCTGCGGACCTGGCGTCCCCCGACAGCGCGCCGACGTCGTGGACGGTGTCGAACGCGTCGGGGTTGCGCCTGGCGAAGACGGCGGCGACTCCGTCCCCGACGAACACCCGCTCGTGCTCGTGGAGCGGACGGGACACCGCGACGAGTTCGGACACCGGACCGAAGCCGCAGTTCTGCGCCCCCATCACGATGCGCACGTCACTGCCTTCCGCCGACGGTTCCCGGCTGCGTTCCCACAGGCTCGTTCACGTGGGTGAGCACCTCGACGAGCCGTTCGGCGAAATCGGCGGGGTACCTGGCGTAGCCGACATGCCCGCCCGGGAACAGTTCCACGGTACGGCCGAGCCGGCCGGCGAGGACGAGCGTCGGGCGGTGCACGAGGTCCTCGCGTGAGGCATGGCCGCCCGCCCACACCACTTTGTCGGCCACTGCCTCCAGCCCAGTGAGGTCGGGTACGAAGCGCGTGAACGGCCGGATGAAGTGGGTCAGGAAGAAGTCGGTGTTGTTGTGCACTTCGGGGAGCGCCGGGGCGGGCCTCCCGCCGTGGAGGGCTTGCAGTTTGGCGAGGGCCGGCGCCATTCCCTCACGGAGGTACGTCGCGCGGACGTCGTCCACGAGCGCCAAGTGCCGCTCGGCATCGGGAAGGATGCTCAGGACGGGCGGCTCGTGGACGACGACCAGTCGGACTCTGCCCGGGTGACGGACGGCGAGTTCGAGCGCGATGAGCCCGCCCGAGCAACTCCCGAAGACGTCCACGGGCTCACGCGAACCGGCGAGGTGGTCGATCAGGCGGTGGGCGTCGTCGGCGTGTTCCTCGACGCTCTGCTCCACCGGGGGACCGCCGAGCACGCTGCGTGAGTTCCCGCGTGGATCGTAGGTGACGACGCGGTGGCTCCCGGCCAGGACGGCGGCCAGGCGCTTGTACACCGCCGCATCGGAGTTCCCTCCCCCGATGAGCAGCAGGAAAGGCCCCTCGCCCCGCGCTTCGTAATAGATCGACGCGCCCGGTACCGCGAGCGTCCCGCTGTTCGCCGGATCCATTGCGCCTCCAGGGACGAAACCGGTGTGATGACAGAGCGTCGCACAATCGGCTCGAACCGTGCAGGGCGCACGGGAGTGGGACTGCCGACTGCACGCGTCCGTCGCGGTCGCATGTGCCTCCCACTGCTCCCACGCGCCGGTCTCACGGCCAGACGTACGGGGCATACCGGTCACGTCGGCCAGTTCACGCAACGCGTCCTCAGGCAAGGAGTCCCGGGTGACGGGCATCGAAGAAGTGCGGAAGATCCTTCGTGATCTGGGAGTCGGGGAAGAGCTGCTGCGCGAGGACGCGCTGTTGCGTGCGCACATCGGCCTCGATTCCGTCGACCTCACGCAGATTCAGGTGGACCTGGCCGAGCGCTTCGACGCCCGCGTCGACCTGTGGGCGGAGCACGACCTCACCGTGCGGCAGCTCGGCGAGATCGTCGGCGACCGCCGGCCGGGCGTGGGCGCCTGCGTGGAGTACCGGGACCGCGGCTGGTGGCGCCCCGAGTTCCTGGACGACACCGTGCTGAGCACCCGCGTCCACGCAGGCCACCGCGCGGCACTGGTCGACGCCGACCACACTCTCACCAGAGCCGAACTCGGCACGGCGGTGTCCGGCTGCGCCGCCCGCCTCGCGCACCACGGGATCCGGCCCGGCGACACCGTACTCGTGCAACTCCCCAATCAGGCCCGCACCGTCGTTCTCACGCTCGCGCTGATCAGGCTCGGCGCGCGCCCGGCACTCGCCCTTCCCGCCCTGCGCGAGCACGAACTCGACGTGGTGATCACCGCGTTGGCGCCGTCCGCACTGGCCGTGCCGGCACGGCACCGGCGCTTCGACCACCTGCGGTTCGCCGAGAAGCTCCGCGAGCGGCACCCATCGGTCCGCACCCTGCTCGTCCCGGGCGCCGGCGACCGGGCCGACGGCCACGAGGACATCGACGGTCCGATCGACGCCGGCGCCCCGGCTCCCGCCCGTCCGGACCGGCGGCCCTCCGACACGGCCCTCTTCCTGCTGTCGAGCGGCACCACGGGCGCCCCCAAACCCATCGCCCGAACCCACGAGGCGCTGGGCCATGTGATCCGCTGCGCGTCGGCGGCCTCGGGGATGACACCCGAGTCCGTGTTCCTCGCCGTCCTGCCCGTCACGCATGCCTTCGCCCTGTCCGCTCCGGGGGTGCTCGGCGCGCTCTCCTGCGGCGGGACGGCGGTCCTCGCCTCCCCGGACGATGCGTCCGCCACCATGGCACTGATCGAACGCGAACGCGTCACGCACTGCGCGCTCACCCCCGCACTCGCCCGGCAGTGGCTCGTCGCACGCGCCGCCTCCGGCGGACCGGACCTGTCGAGTCTGCAAGTCCTCCAGGTCGGTGGGGCGCGCCTGGACGAGTCCACCGCCGCCCGGCTGGCCGACGCCTTCGGCTGCCGGATTCAGCAGGTGTACGGCATGAGCGAAGGGCGACTGCACTTCACCCGGCTCGACGATCCCCCCGAGATCGCGTTCACCACGCAGGGACGCCCTTCCTCGCCCGGAGACGAAAGCCTGGTGGTGGACGGCGAGGGCCGGCCGGTCGCCGACGGTGAGGTCGGCGAACTCCTGGTCAGGGGGCCGGGTGTCATCACGGAGTACCACGGTGGCGTGGCAGCCGCGTCGTTCACCCCGGACGGTTTCTACCGCACCGGCGACCTCGTGCGCCGCCTAGAGTCCGGGAACCTCGTGGTCACCGGACGCCTCAAAGACGTGATCAACCGCGGAGGAGAGAAGATCCCGGCGGACGAGCTGGAGGCGTTGGTGCTGACGCACCCCGGTGTGCGAGCCGCCGCGGCCGTCGCCATGCCCCACCGTGTGCTGGGGGAGGCCGTCTGCCTGTACGTCGTGGGCCTCGACGGGCAAGCGCCTTCTCTGCGTGAGCTCCGCGGGTATCTGACCGGCAGAGGACTGGCCGGGTTCAAGCTGCCCGAGCGGCTCGTCCGGGTGCCGGAACTGCCCATGACCGCGCTCGGCAAGACGGACAAGGCACGGCTGCGCGCGGACATCCTGGCCCGGCTGGAGACCGAGGGCTCTCGATGATCTCTTCAGCCGTCTTTTCGAGGCTGGACCGGCGGTGGGCGCAGCGACACGCGCGGCAGGCGTGCAGGGGGCGGTCCTGCCGTCCGAGCGGGCCTGCGTCGCGGACCTGTCGCCAGTCCAAGGCAGCGCGGCCACGTGGGGCGCCGTTCAGGTCTACGGCGCCCGTGAGAAGCCGCTGAAGCAGGCGGCGCGGGATCATGCCGCTGATTCGGGCGGGCGCCTCAGCGCCGGGCGCCCGCGGACCCGCGGGCAGAGGACGGGCGAGTCGGCCACCGTCGGCCGTCTGCGCTCCCCGGGAGGGGGTACTCGGGCCCTGAGCGGCCGACGAGAAGCTGCGACGTGGCACGCCGGCCAAGACGGCGCAGCCGCGAGACCGGTGCCCCGCCCGCGTGGTCCGTTTGCGAGGGGGAGCAGTGTGATCGACATCAGCGCACGGTCGCTGGTGCGACTGATGCAGGCCAGCCATACGGCCACGCTCGAGCAGCTCCCGGAGCTGATCGCCGAGCACGCCGCCGCGGCGGGCATGCACGACGCGGCCGTCTTCGTCGTGGACATCCGCGAGACGGTGCTGCGCCGGCTCACCGGCCGAGGGCCTGCCGCCTGGAGCGGCGGACAGGAGTTCAGCGTATCGGGCAGTCTGCCCGGCCAGGCATACCAGCGCGTCGAACTGCTCCCCGAGCCGGAACGGCCCACGGGAGGCCACCGTCCGGGCGGACGTCGCTGGTGGGTGGCCGTCACCGACGGCGTCGAGCGCCTGGGCGTGCTGCGGGCCGACACCGATACCGACACCGAACCCGTCCGGCAGGCCCTGCGCGACCTGGCGTCGATGACGGCCCTTCTGCTGCTCAGCAAGCGTTCCTTCAGCGATTCCTACGCGCGTCTGGTGCGCACCGAGCCGATGAACGTGGCGGCCGAGATGCAGTGGAATCTCACCCCTCCGCCCGCTTACGCCGGACACGACGTCACCGTGGGCGCGGTGATGGAACCCGCCTACCAGATCGGCGGAGACGCCTTCGACTACGCAGTGGCCGGCAGCACGCTCCATCTGGGCGTCTTCGATGCCATGGGCCACGACACCACCGCCGGCATCACCGCGAACGTCGCCGTCTCCGCCTGCCGCAACGCCCGCCGTCAGGGCGCCTCGCTGACCGAGACCAGCGAGCTGGTGGAGCAGACCCTGATCGAGCAGTTCAGCACCAGCCGGTACGTCACCGCGATCCTGGCCGACCTCGACATGGCGACCGGGCGGCTGACCTGGATCAACCGCGGCCACCATCTGCCGATCCTGATCCGCGGCAACCGCTGGACCACCGAGCTGGCCTGCCCTCCGGCCGGCCCCATGGGCACCGACCTGGGCCTGCCGGTCACCATGGCCGCCGTGCAGCTCGAGCCCGGCGACCGCCTGCTGCTCTACACCGACGGGATCGTCGAGGCCCGCGACGCCCTGGGCACCGAGTTCGGCCGGAAGCGATTCGTCGACTTCATCCTGCGTCACCACTCAGGCGGGCACATTCTGCACGAGACCCTGCGCCGGCTGATGTCCGCCCTGCTGGAGCACCACGGCGGCGGGCTCGACGACGACGCCACCGTCCTGCTCACCGAGTGGCGCTGCGGCCATCAGCAGGAGCTGACCCCGTGAACTCCGGCCCGCACGGAAGGAACCGTGATGAGCCCCGACCAGCCCGCCTGCCCCGACCGGCAGGACGACCTGCGAGTGGACGTCCGCCCTCTGGGCGCCGGCGGCCGTCACCTCGTCACGGCCGTCGGCGCCCTCGACCTGCACACCGCCCAGCACCTCGCCGACGCCGCACAGCCACTCCTGCTGACCGGCGGCCACACCGTGCTCCTGGACCTGTCCGGTGTCATGTTCATGGACTCCACCGGGCTCACCTGCCTGATCGCGGCCTACCGCACGACCAGGAGCACCGGCGCCCGCCTGGTGCTCATCGCACCCAGCGAACGCGTACGCACCATGCTGGCGCTGACCGGCGCAGACCAGATCCTGCACAGTTGTCCCACCGTCGAATCCGTCCCCGACTGAGCGTCCCGCCCGGGCGGAGACAAGTCCGGGTGCGGGCTGCGGCACAGTACCGTCGCGTACACGGCCTCGGCCTCCCCCTCCCACCCCGCCGTCGGACGGGGCCCGCCCGTCGGCGTCGCGTCGTCCTCCGTGCGCCCGGGCCACGCGGTGTGCCGACTGCCGATCCGGTTCCCCCGCGCGGCCGGTCAGCCGCCCGTCCGGCCCGAGGGCGCCTGCGGTGACTGCCGACGTGTCGGTGCCTGTCCGTCACTGCCGCTGGAGAGGCGGCGAAGTCCGCCGGCGTTCCGCTCGTGCCGTCAGCGTTTCCCGACCGCCTTTTTGACCTGCTTCCGCTGCGCCGGGCCCTCGTGCCGATCGGTCTTCTTCGCCTGGTCGGGCAGTCCGCGAGGGGACTTGGTGGCCGATCCCCCCTGGGGTGCCCCCACGAACGTGTCCGTGTCGCCTGCTCCGGAGCGTGTTGTCGCGGTTGCGGAGTCGTCCGCGGTGCCGTCGGCAGCGGACCGGTCGTTCGCACCTCGGGAAGCGGGGACGCCGCCTTGCCCGGGTACGTCGTCGGTGCGCGTGCGGACGGAGGCGCTGCCGTCCGAAGGCGGCGTCGCCGCAGGCGTCGTGGCCGCGTCGTTCTGCCCTCTGCCGGACGGCTCGGGCTTCGCCACGGGGGCGCTCGTGGCCTTGGTCGCGCTTCGGTCGTCGTCCGATGGCGCCGAGTCGTCGGTGACGGCGAAGGCGGTCGCCATGACTGCGGCGAGCGCGACGGTCGCGCCCGCCACGAGGGTGCGCCCACGCGCGGGCGCGGTGCGTGGAGCGGTCCTCTTCCGGTCGGGCAGCGGATTCACATGCGTGCGGTCGGCCGCTTGCGAGGGTTCGTGGCCGGCGACGAGGCTGGTGGCGTGCGCTGCCGGCACGGTCTCGACGGGTGCGGTGTCGGCCAACGCTTCCAGTGTGCGGGCGCAGTCCCGGGCTGTTGGGCGGTCCTGCCCGTCCAGGGCCGTCATGTCCCGCAACAGGCAGGCCAGGTGTTCCGGCAGGCCATGGGGCAGGGCAGGTGGTCGGTGCAGTCGTGCGATCGCGGCCTCGAGAGGACCGCCGTCGTACTCGAGCCTGCCCGTGAGGCATTCGAGGAGTACCAGGCCGAGGGCGTAGACGTCCGCGGGCCGGCCGACGGGCCGGCCGAGGACCTGTTCGGGGGAAAGGTAGGCGGCGGTGCCGATGAGCGTGCCGGTGGCGGTGCGGGTGGTGGCGTCCAGCAGTCGAGAGATGCCGAAGTCGGTCAGGTAGGGGCGGTGGGAAGCGTCCAGGAGGATGTTGGACGGTTTGACGTCCCGGTGGACGATGTCCGCATCGTGTGCGTGAGCCAGGGCGTGGGCCAGGTCGGCGCCGAGCGCGGCGGTTTCCGCGGGAGACAGCGGGCCCTCGGCGATGCGTTTCCTCAGTGTGATGCCTTCGACCAGTTGCATGACCAGGAAGACATGTCCGTCGTGCTGTCCGGCGTCGTAGGCGGCGACCAGGCCGGGGTGGTGCAACCGGGCGAGGATCACCGCTTCGTTGTGCACGTCCCCCTCATTGCCGATGCCGGTGTCGGGCCGGAAGACCTTGACCGCCACGGGTCGCCTCAGTCTCAGGTCGAAACCCCGGTAGACATCCGCGGCGCCGCCCGAGCCGAGGAGAGCGTCCAGACGGTACCGACCGCTCAGCACCTCGGCGGAACACCGGGAGGCCATGGCCCGAGCCGCCTCACGAAGCCTCATTCCCTCTCCCACTGTTGTATCGAGGTGCGTGTGCTCATCGCGAGCGTGATCGAAGCGCCCGCCGGAAGCCAGGTACCCGGGAAGGGACCGAACACCCCGGTCGAGGCGGAAGTCGTCAGGGCGTGAACGGGGTGGCGATCGAGAGTGCGGATGCCGTCGCCCCCCTGTTCAACGCCGGCAGATCGGCCGGCGTGAACGATCTGGTCGCCAACGCGCTCGGCAGTCCGACCGGCCGGGCTCCGGTGCCTGCCGGCCTCCGGTGCGGGCCGGGCTGCGTGCGCAGGCGCGGGGCGGTGCGGTGCGCAACAGCGCCCTGCCCGGTTCGGCCGTCTCCGGGCGCCATGACGGACCCCTCACCCCGTCCCGTGCCCCGATCGCTGACCGGTGGAGCCCGCGGGCCGGGTCGTCAGTGCGGTATCGGCAGGGCAGGAAGCCGCTGGTACGCGGACCGGCCCCGGTTGAGCACGGAGATCGCCGCGGCGGTCATCCAGGGCACGCTCGGACCGGCCAGCCGCATCGGCTCCCACTGCGCGTATTCGGTGAACAGCGCCCACTGTTCGAGCACGGGAAGGAAACCGACGACCTCGTGGTGCCGCAGCGACACCCAGCGATTCTCGGCCGCCACGTGCAGCAGCATGCGACGGTCGGTGAGGATCGCGCGGCAGGGGGAGAGGTCGCGCCACTGCGGCTGAGCCATCGCCTGGGCCCGGTTGCGGGCGCTGCTGTTGGCGACCGCGTCGCCGACCAGTCCGGCGGCGACGAACAGAGGGGATCCGAAGTAGAAACCCGAGCGCTCGGTGTAGGTGACGTTCGTGCCGTAGAAGCGCGCGTAGTGCGCCGACACGTCGCCGTACGCGATCTCACCCGCTTCCAGCAGGACGCCCGGCGTGGGCACCGGGACCAGTTCTCCTCCGTTGCTCAGGTGCCGGTGCAGTGAACAGACGGCCTCCCAGCCCTGCTTGTACAGGGCACGCAGATGATCGTCGGCTGAACTGTGATGCGGCAACGCCTCTCGCCCCCCATGCGCGACGCGGAACCGGTGGAATTCCGCAGCCCCTCATCATGCCAAACGAGGACGGAGGCTCGTCGGCCTTGCCGGGGGGCGTATCGCTGCGGTCGGCGACTGGTGCCGGTCGGTGCCCGTCACGTACTGAGGTAGAGACGGACGGTCGTGCCGTCGTCGCCGGTGTGTACGCGCACCAGATCGGCCACGTAGTGGACCAGCATCAGGCCACGGCCGCCGAGCTGGCCGGGTTCCGGAGGGCGGCGCCCGGCCAGGGGATCGGTCAGCCGGCCCGCGTCTCGGACCTCGATGACCACCTGACCGTGCTCCGCCCAGACGGCCAGCGTGCCCCGGCCGCCGCCGTGCACCACGCTGTTGGTCGTCAGCTCCGCGACCGCCAGTTCCGCGTCCATGAGCCGCTCCCCCGCCAGCCCCAGCCGCGTGGCGCTGCCGACGGCGAAACCGCGGACCTCCGGCAAGTCCGCAGCTTCGTAGCGGAAGACCGCGGCATCCGCGGCGGCGGGCGGCAGTGCCTGGTTGTAGCGGGAGACGACGGCTTCCCAGTCGTAGACGTCGCTGGGCTCCTCACGGCCCTCGCCGTCGATGACGGTGGGGTGGGTGATGCGCGCGTCCGCGATCACCTGCGGATCCAGCCGCGTCTCGTCGTACGGACACAGGATCGTCACCGCGCGGTCTTCGAAGGCGGCGTTGATCAGCGCCTCGTGCTGCGCACACGCCGGGTACTCCACGGCGCTGCGCCCGGCCCAGATCGGCTCACCGATGATCCGTACCCGCCCCCCTCGATGGGCGTCGGCGAAGCCGCGCAGCACCTTGGGGATGATCCGTCCCGGGTTGCGGCCGACCTCGGTCATGTCCAGGAACACGATGCCGTCGGCGTCCGCGCCGAGTCCGCTCCGGATCAGTTCCAGATTGGGGCCGGGCACCGCGACGGCCATCGGCTCGCCGTTCGCCAGACCTTCCTCCAGGAAGGCGACCGTCCGCTGCGTGTACTCGTCCGCGGTGCGGTAGAAGAGGGCGGGGTGCACGAACGTGTTCGAGGCGTCCAGCGTGCTCATCGCGGAGCCACCTCGATCCGGTTCTGTCCCGGCCAGAACATGTCCAGCAGGCGTGGCAACTGGGGCGGGGGATGTTCGACCACGACCCGTCCGTCGGGCAGGTTCATGGCAGTGAGCGCCAGCGCGGTCACCCCGGCCACGTCGACGAAGGCCACGTCCGACAGCTCCACGTAGGACACGCCCGCATGCCGCCGGGCCAGCTCGCCGAGGGCGTGCTCCCAGGACGGGCGCGTGAGCGCACTGATCTCACCATGGGCACGTATCCCTGAACGACCGGACAACGGCCTCACCTCCAACGCGGCCCTCCCGGGCATTGCCGACCCGGTCTCACCCACCGCATGTGGCCCGTCCACGCTCGGTCTCCTTCACCATCCGGCGGCCGCCGACTGCCGGCCGCCCTCGGCGCAGCACGGGAAGTCCTTCCCGATCTGTCAGCCTATCGCGGCCCGCCGCTCGCCCGACCCGCCCCGCGGCCAGGGACGCTCACGGGACTCCCTCCGCGCTTCGCGGATTTGCACTGGACGGCTCTGTGCCCCAGCGGCGGTCAACGGAGCGATCAGGCGACCACCACGGTGAGCGGTGGCACGGCCACCGCCAGGGGGCACGGGCAGCCTGCCCGCACTGCGGTGCGGGCAGGCTGCCTGTCGGGCGGCGACCCGCCGCGGCGTGGCACCGTTCCGTCCCGGTCAGACCTGGTCGATCGTCCGTGCACATGCCGTTCCGAGGGCGGTCGTGGCCGCCGTCCGCCCGCCACGCCGGAGGCGGCGACATCGTCGATGCCGCCGCCGTCCTGCCCGCCGAGCGGTCCGCCACGGCTCTGCTGCTTGCGCGCGAGCCGAGTCGGGACGGCGCGCAAGTCGTCGATCAGGCCGCCGGTCGTGCGGCGCGCGCCACGACGAGAAGGAACAGTCCGCAGCCTGCGACGAGAAGCCATCCGGGCTGCGCCGCGGCGGCGAGGGTGGCGGGACCGGCGCCCGCGACCAGTCCTCCGGCGACGGCGATGCCGACCGCCGCGCCGACCTGGCGCGCGGTGGAGGTGATCGCACCTGCCACACCGGCCCGTGACGGCGGCAGGCCGCCGACCGCGGTGTTGGTGAGGGGGGCGTTGGCGAAGCCGAACCCGACGCCGATCAGCAGGTGGGCAAGGAGGATCAGCGACACGCTCGCGTCCTGGCCCGGGCCGGCCAGGCACAGACCGCCGGCCGTGGTGAACCCGCCCGCGAGGATCAGCGGACGCCGCGGACCGTGGCGTCCTGTCAGGGCGCCGGACCAGGGCGCGCACAGGATGGCCCCGAGCGCCATGGGGAGGGTCGCAGCGCCGCTTTCGAGCGGCGTCCAGCCGCGGGAGTGCTGGAGGTAGAGGGTGTTGAGCAGCAGGCTCACGTTCAGCGCGACGAACACCGCCATGGCGCCGAGCACCGCCGTCGCGAACGGCGGCCGGCGAAAGAGCGCGAGGTCCATCAAGGGTTCGCTCCTGCGCAGTTCGATTCGGACGAATGCGGCCGCCGCCGCCGTGGTCAGGGCGTAGCCCGTGACGGCCGCGGGCGAGGCCCAGCCGATGCGGGGGCCCTCGATGAGAAGGCCGACGACCAGGCCGAGGACCACGGTGAGGAGCACCTGCCCGGGCAGATCGAGTCGCCGAGCACGCTCTGCCCGCGACTCCGGCACGAACACCGCGACCAGCACGAGGACGGCGAGGACGAGCGGCACGTTGATCCAGAACACCGCACGCCAGCCGAACGCGGCGATCAGCGCCCCGCCGGTGACCGGGCCCACCGCCATGCTGAGACCGAAGACCGACGCCCACACGCCGATCGCCCGGGCGCGTTCCCGTGGATCGGGCATCGCGTTCACCACGATCGCCAGGGCGACGGGGCTCAGCATCGAGGCCCCGACCCCCTGGACGGCCCGGGCCGCGACCAGCAGGCCGAGCGACGGGGCGAGGGCGCACGCGAGCGAGGCCAGGCCGAAGACGAGCAGTCCGCACCGGAAGACACGGCGGCGTCCGAAGCGGTCGGCGAGGGCTCCGGAGACGATGAGGAGGGCGGCCAGGACCACGGTGTAGGCGTCGACGACCCACTCCAGACCGCGGGTGTCCACGTCGAGGCTCCGCCCCATTTCGGGCAGGGCCACGTTGACGATGGTGGTGTCCACCCCCACCAGGAACATGCTCAGCGCGCAGACGGCCAGCACCGTCCAGCGCCGGCGCCTGCCCGGCGGAGAGGACGGGGCAGTCAAGGATGTCGTGGTCACGGGAGGTTCCCCTTCGGTACGGGATCTGCTGCCGCCCAGACTCGGGCCGAGGCAGACACCGTGACCAGGAACTTTGCGGAGACCGCAAAATGCTTCCATGGACGGCGAACTCGAAGAACTCCTCAACGGCATCGGGCCCCGGCTGCGGACCCTGCGCCGCGACCGCGGGCTCACCCTGGACAGCCTCGCGGAGGACACCGGCATCTCCATCAGCACCTTGTCGCGCCTGGAGTCGGGGCGACGGCGCCCGACGCTCGACCTGCTCATCCCGCTCGCCCGCGCCCACCGTGTCGCCCTGGACCAGCTGGTGGCGGCTCCGGCCACCGGTGATCCACGGGTCCATCTGAAGCCGCAGAGCCGGGGACGCGGGAGCGTCCTGGTGCCCCTGACCCAGTACCCGGGCCGGATCCAGGTCTTCAAGCAGGTGCTCAAGTACCGGGAACCCAGACTGGTGACCCACTCCGGCTACGAATGGCTCTACGTGCTCGCCGGCGAACTGCGCCTCATCCTCGGGGAACGCGAAGTCGTCCTCCGCCCCGGCGAGGTCGCCGAGTTCGACACCGGCGAACCGCACTGGTTCGGCCCCGCCGGCGCCGAAGCAGTGGAGATCCTGCACCTGTTCGGCCCTCACGGCGACCAGGCCGTCGTCCGCACCGGACCGACAGCGAAGGACTGAGGACACCGCGCGTCGCAACACGGGAAGCGGGCCGACTCCGCGACCGCCGTACCGACCACACCTGGCCCCGCACTGCCTTGCGCGGCGACCTCACCACCACCGAAGCGCCGTCGTGGGCAACGTCTTCTCCTTCATGTCGCGCCACCGCGCGAACACCCGGGCCCGCGGTCGAGGACGGCGGGAACGCCGGCGTGGGTTCAGACCGCAGTCGGTGACCGCCGTCGGCCGGGGACGCACCAGGACGCGAGGGAGCCGGGCTCCGTCCGGTGGTGCCGGACGGAGCCCGGGGTGCGGTGCGTCACGCGCGGGTCCACTTCTGGTTGGCCTGGCCGTTGCAGGTCCACAGGATCAGTGGGGTTCCGTTGGCGGTGCTGGCGCCGTTGGCATCGAGGCAGAGCCCGGCGTGGACGTTGCGGACCGATCCGTCGGCGCCGATGGTCCACTTCTGGTTGTTCTGGCCGTTGCATGGCCAGGTGATGACACGGGTGCCGTTCGCGGTGCCCTGGTTGTCGGCGTCCAGGCACTTGTCGCCGTAGACGCGGATCTCGCCGCCGACCCATGTGGTCCACAGCTGGTTGGCGGCCGTGTGGCAGTCCCAGATCAGCACGGTGGCGCCCGCGGCGGTGGAGGCGTCGTCCACGTCCACGCAGCGGCCGGACGCGCTGCCCCGCAGGCGTGACGTGGTGGCGGTCAGCGGGCTGCCGCCACTCACCCGGAACACGGTGACGCCGTGCGCGGGGACGCTCGCGGAGATCTGCCCTGACGTGCCCGACGTGGCGCCGGTCCACAGATCGGTGAGGGTGAAGGGCCCGCCCGACAGGCCGACCTGGGCGGCCGTCGTGGTGACCGTCGCCGTCGCGGCGCCGCGGTTGAGCAGGCCCACCGCGACGGAACCGTCCGACAGCGGCTTGGCGAACACCTCGGTGGCGCCGTCGTCGCGCACCCTGCGCCCGCCCGCGCCCAGCGGATCCTGGTTCACCGCCAGCAGACGCGGGTTGCGCAGGATCGCGCTGACGTCGGCGGACATGGTGCGGATGTCGTTGCCGGCCATGAGCGGGGCGCCCAGCAGCGCCCAGAGGGAGAAGTGGGAGCGGGACTCGGTCATCGACAGCCCGGGACGGCCGACGACCAGCATGTCGGGGTCGTTCCAGTGTCCCGGGCCCGACTGCGCGGCCAGCGGCGCGGTGACGTCCAGGACGTTGCCGACGCCCATCGGGTAGCTGTTGGTGTTGCCGTTCTGCCAGATGTCGAGCAGGTCCTCGGTCGTGCGCCACAGGTCGGCGACCTCGCCCCAGTTGTACGTGGCGCCGGTGGGGGCGTGCAGGCTGTTGGGGTTGATGCTGTAGACGATGGGTCGGCCGGTGGCGCGCAGGGCGTCGCGCATGAGGGTGAACCGCGCGACCTGCTCGTCGCGGGTGCCGCTCGGAGAGCACCAGTCGTACTTGAGGTAGTCGACGCCCCACGACGCGAAGGTCGCGGCGTCCTGGGCTTCGTGGCCCCTGCTGCCCGTGGCTCCCGGGTAGGTTCCCACGGCCTGCGCGCAGGTGCGCTCGCCGGGCGCCTGGTAGATGCCGAACTTGAGGCCCTTGCCGTGGATGTAGTCCCCGAGCGCCTTCATCCCGCTCGGGAACTTGGCCGGGTCGGCCCGGAGGTTGCCCTGGGCGTCACGCTGCGGGTGGAACCAGCAGTCGTCGACCACGACGTACTGGTAGCCGGCGTCCCGCATGCCCGAGGACACCATCGCGTCGGCAGCCTGGCGGACCTGGGCCTCGGTGATCCCGCACCCGAAGCTGTTCCAGCTGTTCCACCCCAGGGGCGGGGTGAGCGCCGGACTGCCCGGCGCGGCCGCGGCGCCGGACTGGGCCGAGGCCGCCACGGACGCGGTCACGGTCAGCGCGGCGGCCGCGAGGAGGCGGAGCAGTCGTCCGCCGGATCGTATGGGCACCAGGGGCTCCTTCGGCACGGAATCAGGAGAAGAGGGTGGTTCGAAATTTCGTGCACCATTCGGAATCTCAGAGCGCGCTCCACGGATCCTAAAGAGGCGCCCGGACATGTCAACACCGCCCGGAGGGGCGACCTCGCCAGCCCGTCGGCCGATGCCGGCGCGCATCCGCTCGACCGTTTCGAGGGCCGGCGACAGCCGGGCGCCCGACTTGGGCGGAGCCGGATGGCCGTCGACCCCCACGACCGAAGCCGAACGGCTGCCGCAAGGCCCGTCCCGGCGATGTGCATCCGTCCGGCCGTTCTGGCCGGACGGATGCACATCGCACCGCCTGCCGCGCCCCCTTCAGAGCGCCGTCTCCTCCGTGGCGGAGGTGCCGGCCTCTCGGGTGGCCGCCCAGGAGGCAAGCAGGCACAGCCCTTCGTCGGAAGGCGAGCCGGGACCGGCGGTGCAGATGCCGAGGTCGAGACCGGGCTCGGCCGCCATATCCAGACCCTCGTAGGCGAGGGTCAGCTCACCGGCCATCGCGGGGCCGGCACAGCCCTCGGCCCCCGGTCATCACCGGCGCCACTCTCCTGCGCCTGGCCACCGGCGAGCCGGTTCAGTCCGCAGCGCGGACCTTCCCCCCGGCCGGGAACATGCCCGACCCCTGCGGCGCGCCCCGCTCCTCCCCCTGCACCTCCGCGCGGGCCTGGCGCAGCTTCAGCGCCGCCTCGTACACCCGCGCCCCCCGGTCCGCCGCCGTGTCCAACTGCATCAGCACCGCCGGCACCGCGATGCTCGCCATCAAATGCCGCTGCAGATCCGACACCCGCTCCGGCAGGTCCGCATGACCCGCCATGATCTGCGACAGAACCTGAACCCCCGTGAACGCCCCCACGAACAACCGCGCGGCCGCTTCCACATCGACATGCGGCAGCAACTCACCCCGCGCCTTCGCCCGCCGCAGCACATCCACGTTGTGCTCGATCCACCCACTCATCGGCACCCGGCGGTCCAACCCGTCGTTCGGCGCGCCCTGATCCACCGTCAGACGGATACTCCCCCGCACCACCGGGTCCCCCACCGACAACAGGTGCGCAATCAAAAACGCCTCGTCGAGCCCTTCCTGCAAGACCAGTTCCTGCGGCGGCGGCGCCGGAATCGCCGCAAGCTGCCCCGCCAGCACCGCCTGCGCCAACTCCTCCTTCGACGCAAAATGGAAATACAACGCACCCTTCGTCACATCGGCCCGGTGCAAAATCTCCGAAATCGTCGCCGCCTCATACCCCACCTCAGCAAACACCGCGGCAGCAGCTACAAGGATCGCCCTCCTCGTTCTGATGGCCCGTTCCTGCAGTGCCACGGCCCACACCTCCACGCTTGCCCCGGAACGCCCTGAAAAATAAACCGACAGGTCCGAATCCTGTCATCCCACCCTCCAACGATCAACCACCCCCACCCCACCCCACCGAGCCGCCCCCACGCACAGGCCCACGACCGCCCCGAATCCCGTCGAGCAGATGGTCGTTGTGCGCACGGGCGGCCGAGGCGGTGGTTCGGGTGGCCACCCGGCACGGCGGTGACGCGCTCGGCGTCGAGCCCGTGTCCGCCGGCCCGCCCCGGCCGACCGCCACCTCGCGGTCCGACGGGCGGACACCGGAGGGAAGGCAGGATTCCGCTCGCGAACCGCTCGGAAACTCCTCGAGAATCAGGCCGACCGCCAATACGGACCTGCTTTTAATGGGCTTGATAAGAAAACCGGTACGTCCGTATCTTCTGGCCGGTCTTTGCACATCCACTGGATCTGCGACAACGGGGAGAGGGTTCATGACCCTTCTGACGACCCAGCACGGCACGCATCCCTCATCCGACGGGCCGCCCCCGGGGCCACAGCCCGGCGCCGCCACGACCGCCCCGGCGGACACAGCCGCCACCGCGTACAAGACGAGCAGCGCCGGGCCCGCAGGCGCAGCGGACTCGGCCGTGCAGGCGAGCACTGCGGACAGAGCCACGGCAGCAGGCCGGACACGGACGCCCGGCCGGACCGACACGCACACCGCGGGCACGGCCGACAGCACGGGTGCCACCCGCCCGGCCGGCCCCGCCCGCCCCTCGTCGGCCCCCGCCCGCGCGGAGGACTGGCGGGAAGGCGACCCACTGCCGGGCCCCGACCTGAGCATCGCCCGTGAACTCACCCGCGTCCTCTTCGGCGACGACGCCGAACGCGAACGCCTGCACACCCCCTGGCAGAACCTCATCGCCGAGGAAGCGTTCCGGCACGACCCCCGCCTCACCCCCGCCGAGCACACCGCCCACGCCTACCAGCGGCTCCGCCTGATCAACGACACCCTCGACGACCCCGAAGACCTCGCCCGCGACCCCGCCCTGCTCGCCTCACTCCACGAATGGACCGCCATCCTCAACGGCGGCGGCGCCCTGTGCACCGTCGCCTCCATCCACTACAACCTCTTCCTCGGCAGCCTCCTCGATCACGACCACGCCCACCGCGACCTCACCGACTACACCACCCTGCGCCGCATCGGCACGTTCCTGTGCACCGAGGCCGACCACGGCAACGATGCCGCCCACCTGGAAACCACCGCCCGCCTCGACCGCCGCACCGGCGACTTCGTCCTCCACACCCCCCACCCCGGCGCACAGAAGTTCATGCCCAACACCAGCCTCGCAGGGGGTCCCAAAACCGCCGTCGTCGCGGCCCGTCTCCACATCGACGACCACGACCACGGCATCTACCTCTTCCTCACCCCCCTCAGCGACGAGAACGGCTACCTCCCCGGCATCCATGTCACCCCTCTCCCCCTACGCCCCGACGCCCCCGTCGACCACTGCCTCACCCGCTTCGACCATGTGCGTCTCCCCCACGACGCCCTCCTCCAGGCGGACCACGGCCGCCTCACCGAGCAGCACTTGCTGACCAGCACCCTCGGCAACCGCCGTAAGCGCTTCCTCACCTCCATCCAGCGCGTCACCACCGGCAAGCTCTGCATGAGCGCCGCCGCCACCGGCGCCACCCGCGCCGCCCTCGCCGTCGCCGTCCGCCACGGCCAAACCCGCCACACCACCGGCGTCAAAGGCCGGCCCGTACCCCTCAACGCCCACCGCGCCCACCACGCGCCCCTCATCACCGCCACCGCCACGGCGTACGCGATGACCCTCCTCCACCGCCACGCCCTCGCCCAATGGCAAGCCCACACCCCTGACACCCGCGACCACGCCGAACACCTCGTCGCCCTCACCAAGGGCTTCACCACCTGGAACGCCCGCACCATCGCCCTCGAATGCCGCGAACGCTGCGGCGCCCACGCCCTTCTCCCCGACCACCCCCTCGCCCACTTCACCCCCTACATCGAGGGCACCATCACCGCCGAAGGCGACAACCAGCTCATCTACACGAAAGCCGCCGCCCAACTCCTCACCCACCACGCCCCCACGCCCCCGCCCCCCACCGACCCCGCCGCCCTCGACCTCACCAACCCCCATCACCTCCGCGACCTCCTCCACCACCTCACCGCCATCTGGCACCGGCGCGCCCACACCGCCCTCCGGACCACCCCCCACCACCGCAACCCCACCGCCCGCTGGAACGCCACCACCACGGCCGCCCTCACCCTCACCCACCTCACGGCCTCCCTCCGCGCCGCGGACGCCCTCCTCGCCGGCCTCCACCGCACGGCGCACGCCCCCACCCGCACGCTCCTCAGCCGCCTGACCGCCCTCTATCTCCTCACGCAACTCACACCGCACACCGGCGATCTCCTCGCCGACCAGCACCTCGCCCCCCACCACGTCCACCGGCTCCCCCACACCACCGACACCCTCACCCACCATCTGGCGCCTCACCTGGCCACGCTCACTCATGCCTACGACCACCCCCAGCGCTACCTGGAGCAAACCCCCGTCAACCACACGTGAGGCGCGAGGCATGCCTCCAGCGGCGAACGGCCGCCGGCTCAGTGGGGTGCATCCGGCTCGTCCGCGTCCCGGCCATTGCCGTGCCAGTCGAGTATCAGCACCGTGGCGTCGTCGCTGAGGTTGCCATGGCACGCGTCGAGCACAGCGGTGGTCAGACTGCGGACGGCCTCTCTCGGGTGCAGCGAGCGGGTGTCCAGGGCGATCGAGGCCAGGTCGACGGCCGCGGCGCCGCGCTCCTGCATCCCGTCGGTGAGCAGGATCAGGCGGTCTCCGGGAAGCAGGTGCAGTTGCTGTACGCGGTAGGAGGTGGGCGCCGCCACGCCGAAGGGCAGATTGACCGCGAGTCTTATCTCCTCGACCGAGCCGTCGCGCAGCCGAAGGGGCCGCGGATGTCCGGCGTTGACCAGTTCGCAGAGCCCTGTTCCGAGCTTGACGCACAGCAGTTGCCCGGTGGCCAGGCCCCGGCTGTGCGCCAACAGGGCCTGGTGGGCGTGGTGAGCCTGCTTGAGCGCGTCGCACCCGCTGCGGCGCGCCCTGCGCAACGCGCCGACGAGCAGGGTGGCCAGCAGAGCCGAGTTCGTGTCATGGCCCATGGCGTCGGTGATGGACAGGTGCAGCGTGTCCCGGTCGAGGGTGTAGTCGTAGGTGTCGCCGCCGATGTCGTCGGCCGGGATCAGGCCGGCCGCGAGGGTGAACTGGGCCGCCTCGCAGCAGGGGGACGAGGGAAGCAGCTGGTGCTGGATCTCGGCGGCCAGGCTGGTCTCGGTGGTGCGCCGGCCCAGGTGGTACAGGTCGGTGAAGCGGCGGTCCGTGACGATGATGTACGCCAGAGCGTGTGCGGCCTCGCGCACCTGACGGAGCACGGTGTCGTCGAGGGACTGCAGGGACACCTCCAGAACGCCGATGCAGTCGCCCCGGTTGGTGACCGGCGTGATGACGCGCCATCCGCCCTGCTCTTCAGGTTCCACGTGCTGGCGCTGACTGCGCAGAACGCTGTCGTAGACGCTGTCCCGCAGCTCGATCGGCCCGGAGTCGTCCGCGGCGTCGCCGCTGACCGCGGCGAGGCGCACCAGCCGCCGGCCGATGAGGTCGGCGAACAGGAAGGACACGCGCGCCGCACCGAACCGCTTCTGCAGGTCCCGTGCCACCACGTCGACGGACTCACCCGGCGGCGCCGCCTCCGCGGCGGCCAGCAGCTGACCCAGTTCCAGATCTCCACCCTGCACAGCGACCTCCCATCGACTGGCGCACCTTCTTCCCCGAGTCTCGGCAGCATCACCCCGACGGCCGTAGTGCCTGGTCAGTACGCTGGAGCAGGCATGGACCCGGGCGTGCCGGGCGGCGTCCGGGGAAGCGGGACGCCCGATGCCCAGGGTCGTCGGCGGCGTCGCCGGGGACGGTGAAATGCCGGGGCGGTTTCCGGCGTCGGACGGCGGATCCGGGGCAGAGACAGGCAAAGGCGCATGGCCGCGGGACGGCCGTGCGGCTCGCTGGGCACGGGGACGGCCACCGGGGTGGGCCGGAACGAGGGGACAGGTGTCGCGTGGAGTGTTCGGGCGGGGATGAGCGAGGGCCGCTGCCCGCTTCGGCCGACGGTGACGTGTTCGCCGCCGACCGGGAGGTGGGCCGTGATCTCGCGCGCGTGGACTGGGACGCCACTCCCCTCGGCCGACCGCGGGAGTGGCCGCAGAGCCTGCAGACGGCCGTCAGCATCCTGCTGTCCTCCCGGTTTCCCATGTGGATGGCCTGGGGCGAGCAGCTGACGTTCTTCTGCAACGCCGCCTACCGGCGCGACACCCTCGGCCGCAAGTACCCGTGGGCGCTGGGACGCCCGGCGAACGAGGTGTGGGCGGAGATCTGGGACGACATCGGCCCGCGCATCGAAGCGGTCCTCGGCACGGGCGAGGCCACCTGGGACGAGGGCCTGCTGCTGTTCCTGGAGCGGTCCGGCTACAGCGAGGAGACGTACCACACCTTCTCCTACAGCCCGCTGCGGGACGACACCGGTGACGTCGTGGGCATGCTGTGCGTGGTCAGCGAGGACACCGAACGGGTGATCGGCGAGCGGCGGATGGCCACGCTGCGGGACCTGGGGTCGGACCCGAGCGTGATCCGCACGGAGGAGGAGGTGCTGGCCTTCGCCGACCGGCAGCTGGCCGGGAACCGGCAGGACCTGCCGTTCACCCTCACCTATCTGTTCGACGGCGACGTCGCCCGGCTGTCCGGTGCGGCCGGTATCACGCCGGGCCATCCGGCCGCACCGGCCGAGCTGGAACTCGGCGACCCCGGCTCCCTGTGGCCGGCCGCGGCCCTGGCCGGGGGCGAGACGGCCCTCGTGCCCCTGACTGCTGACCGCTTCACCGGTCTGCCCTGTGGGGACTGGCCCCGGCCGCCCGAGCAGGCCCTGGTGGTCCCCCTGCTGCAGCAGGGCAGCGCCCCTTACGGCTTCCTCGTCGCGGCGCTCAACCGGTACCGGGTCCTGGACGACAGTTACCGGGGGTTCGTCGAGCTCACGGCGGGACACATCGCCTCCGGCCTCGGCAGCGCCCGGAGCTACCAGGCGCAGCAGCGGCGGGCCGAGGAGCTGACGGAACTGGACCGGGCCAAGACCGCCTTCTTCTCCAACATCAGTCACGAGTTCCGCACCCCGCTGACGTTGATCATGGGGCCCGTGGAGGAGCTGCGCGGCCGGTTCGCCGACGGACCGGAGCCCGTGCGGCGGGAACTCGACGTCATCCACCGCAACGGGTTGCGCCTGGGCAAGCTGGTCAACACGCTGCTGGACTTCTCCCGCATCGAGGCGGGGCGCATGCAGGCCCGCTACGAGCCGGTGGATCTCGCGGTGGTCACCGCGGAGCTGGCCAGCGTCTTCCGGTCCGCCGTGGAACGTGCCGGGCTGGCCTTCGACGTGGACTGCGAGCCTCTGGACGAGCCGGTGTACGTCGACCGCGGCATGTGGGAGAAGGTGGTCCTCAATCTGCTGAGCAACGCGCTGAAGTTCACCTTCGACGGTTCGATCCGCGTCGGTGTGCGCCGGGAGGGTTCCTACGCCGAGGTCGTCGTCGCCGACAGCGGGGTCGGTGTGCCGGAGGCGGAGATGCCGCGGCTGTTCGAGCGGTTCCACCGCATCGCCGACGCCCGCTCCCGCTCCAACGAGGGCAGCGGCATCGGGCTGGCTCTGGTGCGGGAGCTGGTGGGTCTGCACGGCGGGGTGATCACCGCCGCGAGCAAGGAAGGGGAAGGCAGCGTCTTCACCGTCCGGCTGCCGTTCGGAACCTCTCATCTGCCTCCGGAGTACGTGGTGTCCCGGACGGGCGGCACCGCGGCCTCCGTCACCGTAGAGCCCTACGTGGAGGAGGCCCTGCGCTGGCTGCCGGCGGGTGACGCCGAGGCGGGCGCCCCGGCACGCACCGACGTGCACGCCGCCGTGTCCGGTCCGGGACCCGCCGCCGGCACCCGGGTGCTGGTGGCCGACGACAACGCCGACATGCGCGAGTACCTCGCCCGCCTCCTGACGTCCTCGGGATACGAGGTCACCGCCGTCACCGACGGAGTCGCGGCCCTCCGCTCGATCCGCCGTGAGACTCCCGACCTGGTCGTCAGCGACGTGATGATGCCGGGGCTGGACGGACTGGAACTGGTGGCACGGCTGCGCGGCGATGCGCGTACCGCGTCGGTGCCGGTGCTGCTGCTGTCGGCCCGGGCCGGGCAGGAGGCGTCGATCGAGGGCTTGCACGCGGGCGCCGACGACTACCTGGTCAAACCCTTCGCCGCCGCCGAGTTCCTGGCACGGGTGCGGGTGAACGTCGAACTGGCAAGGCTGCGCACCCATCACCTCCGCTGGCGGACGGCGCTGATCGACTCCCTCCAGGAGGCGTTCTTCGTCTGCGACGAGTCGGGGTCCGTCGTGGAGGTCAACTCCGCCTTCACCGACATCCTCGGCTACGGCCCCGAGGACCTTCCGTACGCGCCGGTCCACCCGTGGTGGCCGGACGCGGCCGACGACCCCGAGGCGCGCCGCCTTGCCGACGACGCCTTCGCCGGGCTGATGGAGCGTCCGCGGGGCTCGGCCACCGTGCCCGTCACCCACCGCGACGGGCATCGTCTCTGGGTGGCCGTCACCCACACCTGGGCGCAGGACCCCGACACCGGGCGCCGGGTCGCCGTCGGCACCTTCCGCGACGTGACCGCCGAGCACTACGCCGTCCAGCGGGAGACGGCGCTGGGCGCACTGAGCACAGCCCTGTCGAGGTCGGCCAGTGTGTCCGAGGCGCTGTCCGGCGCCCTCGCCGAGCTGAAGACCCTGTGGCACGCGCGGCGCGTGGTGGCCGCCGTCTTCGCCCACGGCGGCGTACCGGTCCTCACGTCCACGGACGCGGACCTGCGGTGGGAGGAGCTGCCGGCGGAGCGCCGGGAGGCACTGGCGGATCTGCGCGGCCGGACGCTGCTGACCCCGGTGGCCGAGGGAACCGGCGCCGGGGTCCTGCTGGAACACCCCGACGGCCCGTTGGCCCTGTGGATCGATCTGGGCGAGCGCCGGCCCTTCACCTCCGAGGACCGAGTCCTGCTCTCGCTGCTGGCCGGCCACCTCGCGCAGGGGCTGGTGCGGGCGCACCAGATCGACCAGCAGCGCGAGACCGCGATCGCGCTGCAGCGGGCCATCCTGGGTCCGGCCCGGCTCCCCGAGGGGTTCGCGGTGCGGTACGAGCCGGCCACCCGCCCGCTGGAGGTGGGGGGCGACTGGTACGACACCGTCGCGCTTCCGGACGGGCGGATCGGCATCGTGGTGGGCGACTGCGTCGGACGGGGCCTGGAAGCGGCCAGTGTCATGGGACAGCTGCGCAGCGCCTGCCGAGCGCTGATGCTGCAGGACCGCAGCCCGGCGCGGACGCTGATGGCGCTCGACCAGTTCGCCGCGAGCGTGCCGGGCGCGCTGTGCACGACCGTGTTCTGCGGTGTCCTCGATCCCTCGACGGGCGAGCTGACCTATTCCAGCGCAGGTCATCCGCCGGGCGTCCTCGCGCTCCCCGACGGCGCCAACAGGCTGCTGGACGGGGGGCGTTCGCTGCCCCTGGCGGTGCGGCCGGGCGTCCAGCGCCCGGAGGCCGCGTGCGTCCTGCCCGCGCGGGCCACACTCCTGCTGTACACCGACGGGCTCGTCGAGCGGCGTCGGCTCCCGTTGCACGTCGGGATCGACCGGGCCGGCGAGGCCGTGCAGGAGGGCCGCGACGCGTCCGTCGACGACCTCGCCACCAAGGTGATGTCGCGGCTCGCGCCCGCGGGCGGCTACGACGACGACGTGGCGCTGCTGCTCTACCGTCATCCGGCGCCGTTGGAGGTGTCCTTCCCCGCCGAGTCCGCCCAGCTCGCACCGGTCCGCAAGGCGCTGCGCGGCTGGCTCGCCCAGTGCGACCTGCCCACGGAAACCGTGCAGAACGTCCTCGTCGCGGCCGGGGAGGCGTGCGCCAACGCGATCGAGCACGGCCACCGGCACACTCCTGGGGATGCCGTGCACCTGCGTGCCGAGGCGACCGTGGACACTTTGCGCCTGACGGTCGCCGACAGCGGACGATGGAAGGACCCGCAGCCCGGCCTCGCCCCCCATCGCGGCCGGGGCGTGGCCATCATGCGGGCGCTGATGCAGCAGGTCGCCATCACTCCCGGCCCGTGCGGAACCACCGTCGACATGCAGATGAGGATCGCTGGATGACCACTTCGCTCACCCTCGCGCCAGGACGGCGGCCCGACGGCACCGCCCGGCTCGCGGTCAGCGGCGAGATCGACATGAGCAACGCCGCCCTGCTCGCCGAGGCCCTCGACGGCGTTCCCGGTCCCCTCCTCCTGGACCTGACCGCCGTGGAGTACCTGGACAGCGCCGGACTGAGCGTGCTGTTCTCCCACGCCGACCGGCTGGAACTCGTCGTCCCGCCGCTGCTGGAGCCCGTTCTCGCCATTTCCGGTCTCGCCGGACTGGTCGCCGTCCACGGCGTCGACGAGGTGCCGGGACCGTGACCGCCGCCGTGGAGACGACCACGCGCGAGGCCCGGACAACCGCACGGGGAAGGGTGAGCGCGTGACCGGTCTGCTCGGGCTGTCCGTCCGGTACCACGAGGACCGCACCGCGGTCGTCGGCGTCATCGGTGACGTGGACCTGCACACGGCGCGCTCCCTGCGCGCGTACGCCACGAACGCCGTGGGACGGGACGTTCCGCACCTCGTCCTGGATCTGGCGGGAGTGGACTTCGTCGACTCGTCCGGTCTGAGCACGCTCATCGCCCTGCTGCACGCGACGCAGGCGGCGGGCGGTTCGATCCGTCTCGCCGGTGTCCCGGACCGGCTGGCGCGCATGGTGACCATGACCGGCGTCTCCGAGTTGCTGCCCGTCCATGCCACGGTGGCCGACGCTCTGGCCGTCCGGACCGCCGAGGACGCGCCGGACGGCCCCGGCGGCGAACCCGCGGCGTCGGGTTGAGGCGACGCCCGGCAATCCGCAGTCCCGCCGTGCGCGGCGGGTCCCGGTAACGCCGTGTGGATTGCGCGGGAGGGACTGACGGCCGGCTGGGTACTGGACCGGCGCGCCGGCTCCGCACGTCCCCCCTTCACGTCGTGCACGACCGCGTCGGCCCCGTCGCGGTGCGCAGCCTGGGGACGTCTCCCCTGGACGACGGGGAGCCTGCGGCCGGCCACCACGTCCGCACATCGCGGGGCACCCGGTGGACGGGGCCGCTCCTCACGAGCGCCGCCGCACCCTTCCACCCCCATGCGGCAGACGAGCGGGCGACGGCCCACGCCGTCATCGCCGCCGTGTCCTGACCGCTCGCCGGAGCGCCGTCACTCGACGGCCGACGCGACGCATGCCGTGCCGTCCGGTCGGCCGAGACCGCGCCGGGCCGCTTCACGGGCGCGGTCTCGGGGGTCCCCGTACTGATGGTCACCATCACGACCGGAAGGGCTTCGACGGTGATGCCCACGGCGGAGGCCGCGCCACGGACGTCGACGAGCCGCTCGTCCCACCCGCACCATGGTGTTCCGGGTCATCCCTCGCCCTGTCCGACGGGACGGTCTGCGCCTCCCGTCACGACGGGCGGGCCGCCCCCTGGCGGGACCACCGCCCGCTGACCGTGGCGGCAGTGCACGATCCGGTCGGCGAGTCCGGCCCGGTCGGCCTCGGCGAGGAAGTCGTCGAGCGGCGAGCGGAAGACGGTGTAGTCGCCGTAGTGCACCGGCAGGATCAGCCGCGGGTCCAGACGGCGGGCGAGGTCCGCCCCCTGCCGCCCGTCCATGGTCACGACGAAGCCGCCGGGCAGCCTCGTGCCGCCCAGGTGCAGCACGGCCAGGTCCGGCACGGGGCAGCGGCGGGCGATCTCCTCCAGGCCGTCGAAGAGCAGGGTGTCTCCGGAGATGTAGAGGCGGTGCCGCGGGGGTCCGTCGACCGGGCCGAACTCCAGCAGGCTGCCCATCACCGGTGGCAGGAGCCGCCGGAGGGCCGGGTGGCCGGCGTGGCGACCCGGCAGTGCGGTGACCCGGACCTGTGTGCCCGTGCGCCGGACGGTCTCCTCCTGCCAGGTGCGCAACCCCACGGCCCGGTGGAACCCGTGCACGCCCTGCAGCCGCCGGGAGGCGTGCGGGGTGGTGAGAACGGGCAACGAGCGGGGCAGATGGCGCCTGGCACGCCGGTCCCAGTGGTCGCCGTGCAGGTGGGACAGGAGCACGGCGTCGAGTGAAGGCAGGTCGCGCGGGTCGAGGGCGGGCTCGGTGAGACGCCGGCTGACCAGTCCGTAGCCGAGGTGGGCGTACTGCCCGCGGTGGAGGAAGTTCGGGTCGGTGAGCAGAGTCAGTTCACGGTACCGCAGCAGCAGGGTGGCGTTGCCGATGAAGTGGATGTGCAGGGAGTCGTCGAGGGACGGATCCATGGACGTGATCCCCTCCGAAGCGGTCATGACCTCGTTCGGACCCGATGGCCCCGGTCCTCTGCGGAGTACCCCTCGGCCGGCCGCTCACCCGTGGGCCGGGCTCTCGCGGGCCCCCTCACCTGCCCGGTCACCGCTGCCACGGGGCGAGGGCGAGTCCGCCCCCGTGCCGCCCTTCGAGCCGCCCTTCGAGCCGCCCTTCGAGCCGCCGCGGCACGGTCGCCTCTTCCGCCAGGGGGGTGCCGGGCGGGTGGGCGACCGCCCTGGCGGCCCTCCGTGCGACGTCTGGAGCAGGGGGCGTGCACGTCGCGCGCGAAGGCGACGGGGTGCTTCCGCGTGCGCCCCCGATACGGCGCGAAACGGCTGGACAGTGAGGTCCGGGCCTCACATGATCGAGGTTGCCCGATCACGGCGCTCGACATCCTGTTCCTCCACAGAAGGCGGTGCCCGTGAAGTTCAGTTATGCCATGCTCCCCGACTACCCGCTCGCCGAGTCCCTGGAGTCCATCCGGCTCGCCGACGAACTCGGCTTCCACGCCTGCTACGCCGCGGACGAGACCTGGCACAAGGACCTGTGGCTGCTGTTCGCCGCGGCGGCCGGACAGACCAGCCGGATCCGGCTCGGTCCGAGCGTCTCCCCCGTGACGCTGCGCGAACCGACGCTGATCGCGCAGGCCCTCGCCACGCTGGACGAGCTGACCGGCGGACGCGCGGAAGGCGTCCTGTCCAGCGGCAACTTCGGTCTGCTCGCCCAGTACCGCATCGACTGGGCTCGTACCAAGCCCTTGTCCCGCGTCAAGGAGGCGCTGCACGTGATGCGCACCTTCCTCGACGAGGGGGCCATCACGCACGACGGTGAGTTCTTCTCCTACGACGGCCTGTTCACGTTCGCCCGCCCGGTGCAGGAGCGTCTGCCGCTCAAGCTGGGCGCGATGCGCGGCCCCAAGTCCTTCGAGGCGGCGGGTGAGTTGTCGGACGGCTGCCACCATGCCCTGAGCTACACCCGTGAGGCTTACGACTACGCCGTACGGCACATCCGGGTGGGCGCGGAACGCGCGGGCAAGGACTGGCGGACGCTGGACATCGGCGCGTGGGTGGTCTTCGCGACCGGCCCGGACTCCGCGGTGGCCAAGGAGGCGGCGCGCAGCATGGTCGGCATCTACGCGTCGTCCATGCCGGAGGAGCAGCTGCGCCGCAACGGCGTGGACCCGGCCGAGCTGAAGCCGGTCATCGACGCGATCGGCGCGGGAGATCTGGCCCGGGGCATCGAACTGACCTCCCCGGAGGTCGCCGAGCGGCTGTCGGTCTCGGGCACGCCCGAGGAGTGCCTGGAGAAGATCCAGCAGGACATCGCGCCCAGCGGCGTGAACCACATGATCTGCGCGGTCACCGATCGCGCCCTGGTCAAGGCGTTCACCGGCCGCGACCTCGCGGAAGCCGCCGACGTCGACACCCAGTTGCGGCTGATCAGCGAGCGGATCATGCCGGCGTTCGCCTGATCCGGGTGTTCGACGGGCAGGAAGCCACTCCGTCCGGTCGGGCCGACGTCCCGGCACGCCTCTTCCTCGCGTGGCGGGGACGCCGTCCCGCTCGACGGCATCCCCTTCCCTACCGCAGGCAGCCCGCGATCGGCACACGCCCCCGCAGCAGCCTCACCGGGCCGGAATGGGCTGGGTGAGGTTGACCGGGTTGCCGTCGGGGTCCTTGATGTGGGCGACTCGCTGTCCCCACGGCATGTCGTTGGGGCCGCCGCTGACCGAGCCGCCCAGGGCCTCCACCCGGCCGAGCGTCGCGTCGACGTCGTCGACGCCGATGCTGAGCAGGATCCGCGGCGCCGCCCCGGCCGCCGCGTCCTCCTTGGCCACCAGCCCGAGGTCGGTGTCGCCGATGCGCAGGCCGAGGTAGAAGGCCGGGCCCTGCGCCGGTACCCGGAAGATCTCCTCGGCGCCGAACAGTTCCGTGTAGAAGCCGACCAGGACGTCCTGGTCGGCGGTCAGGATCACGGGCTGGATGGTGGACATGGCACTCCTGTCGAGAACGGTCGTGTCAGCGGGTAGACCGTTCGAGGACGGTGAACTCATCGTGGCTGACCCGATCCGTGGAGTTCGGCACATCGATCGCCACGGGCGGTCCCACCGAGGAGGGCGGTTCGACGAGTCACATGACCGTTGCCGACTCCTGACCTCGACGCCCCCGGCCCTGGCGTCAGCAGACGGGAACGCCGGGGAGCTCGTTGTCCGGTGAGCTCATGTAGATGTTGGTGACGTAGCCGCCGTACAGGGGCACATAGGCCCACCAGTCGTTGGAGTAGGGCGGCACCTCGACCCGCTGGCCCTGCTTCTGGCAGCCGACCAGCACCTCCACCCCCGCGGGGAGCCGGGTGAGCGTGGTGGAGCCGGTCGTCGCGTCGGCGCGGACACGGACCTCCGAACCCCAGGTGCCGAACCAGGTCCCCGTCCGCTCGACGCCTGCGGTGACATCGAGGGAACGCACCAGCCGGTTCACGTTCGTGTACGCGGCGCCGAACGTCGTGGTCTGCGGTTGCAGGGTGTAGACGGCGACGATCGAGCGGTCGTCGGCGCCGACGGTGCCGGTGGTGTGCAGCGCCCTCTGCGTGAGGTCCACGTCGGCCGACCGGGCCGCGTTCTTCGTCGTCCCCGCCACGGTCGCGGACGTGTCGGTGCAGTCTCCGGCGGTCCCGAAACCGGCCCAGCCCTGCTTCACGGCCCACGGCGCCTCGAACGTCGCCGGAATCCCGAAACGTTGGTCGAAGCCGTCCGTGCCGCACCGTGTGGACCGCCGCAGGTTCCCCATGACGAGGTCACGGACGGGGGCCGGAGCGCTGTCGAGGATCCAGCGGTAGATCCGCACGGTGTCGGCCGCCGACAGCGCGGTGTAGCCCCAGACGTCGGGGTAACCGGCGGGCGGTCCCGCGGTGTCCACGAGTCCCAGACGCGCGATCATCCGGTGGACGATCGCCGAGCCGCCGTTCGCCGACCAGTAGTGGCCGGCCGCGGCGTCGTCACTGCTGCGCAGCATCGCGTCGAACCGTGCCCGGTCGGTTGCCGTGAGGGTGTACTGCGGGCCCCTGTTCCACAGGTGGTCGAGCGCGATGAGCAGTTTGACCACGGAGGCGGACCTGAACTGCAGGTGCGTGTCGTGCTGTTCGGTGAAGGTGTTCGTCCGGCGGTCGTAGACGGCGACTCCCGCCGTCACTCCGGGCGGCGCCTGCACGGTCGCGGACCGCGAGTCGTCGGCGTGCACGTCGGCCGCGGCTGCGCCGAGGAGGGTGGCCAGCAGGATCAGCCACCCCATGACGTGGGCGAGCCTGCTGCGCACGGGCACGGGCATGGGTCTCTCCCCGGTGTCGGTGTGCTGGATGTGCGCGGCCCGCGGTCCGCGTGGTCTGCGCGGTGTGGTCCGTCCCGGGCCCGCCGTTCACCCCTGATGCTCGCTGTCGTGGTCCCGACCGGACAACCTTTTCGGTCCTGCTCGAAATGGTGTGGGTGCGAGGCCCCGATGTGCGACGCCCGATGTGCGATGCCGTGAAGCTCGACGCAGAGCCACGCACGGAGGGACAGCGGCATCCGCCCGGCGGATCACGTGGCCTCTTGCTCCACCTGCGGTGCGTTGTCCACGCAGCAGCGGACGAAGTCCTGGACCACGGGACTGGCGTCGTCGGAGGGGGCCCATGCGACGCCGGCCCGGCTGGGGCTGACGCCGCTGACGGGGCGGTAGACGATGCCGGGGCGGGCGTAGAAGCGGGCGGCGGACGCGGGGGCCAGGGCCACGCCGTAGCCGTTGGCGACGGCGCTGAGCCAGTCGTCCGGCCGGTCGGCGACGGCGCCGACGCGCACCGGGCGGCCCTCGCGTTCGTCGGCGGCCAGCCAGTGGTCGCGCCACCGGCCCGACTCCGGCGGGGCGGCCACGAACGGCTCGTCCCACAGGTCCCGGAAGGGGATCACCTCTGCCACGGCCAGGCGGTGTCCGGCGGGGAGGGCGACCCAGCGGGGCTCGGTGAACAGCGTCACCGTGCGCAGCGTGTCCTGGCCGGGGAAGGGCAGCCGTAGCAGGGCCACGTCGACGACCCCCTCGGCGAGCCCGGCACTCGGATCCGACCAGGGTCCTTGCCGCATCTCCACCCGCCAGTCGGGCCGGCGCCGGGTGAAGTCCTCGACGATGCGCACCGTCGCCTCGTTGGCGGCGCTGGCCAGGAAGCCGACCCGCAGCACACGGGCCGCGCGCCCGTCCGCGCGCCGGGTCTCGCGCAGTGCCAGGTCCCAGTCGGCCAGCAGGGCGGGGGTCCGCTCCCGCAGGGCCCGGCCCGCCTCGGTGAGCGCCATGCCGGTGCGCGAGCGCGTGAACAGGCGTAGTCCCAACCGGGTTTCCAACTGCTTGATCTGTTTGGTCAGCGCCGGCTGGGACACGTACAGCCGCTCCGCGGCACGGGTGAGGGTTCCTTCCTCGGCCACGGCGACGAAGTAGCGCAGGAGGCGCGTGTCCACGTCCATGCCGTCAGGTTATGGCCGCAGGTATTGGACGCCGCCAGAGGGGCCCGGAAGGCTTGCCACGGTGAGCGGGAGGCGGGCCCCGCCCTCGCTCACCCTCCTCGCCGATCGCCCGGCACCGAGCACTCCACCGAAAGCGAGTCCCCTTCCGTGTACGCCGTCTACGTCGCCGTCACCGCCGTCACGATGCTGGCCAATGCCGGGATCGCCCTCGCGGATCTCGCGCGGGCCGAGTTCGTCCTCGCCAACTCCGCGGAGGTGGGGCTGCCGCAGTCCTGGCTGCCGTGGCTCGCCGCCCTCAAGGCCGCGGGAGCCGTCGGGCTCGCGCTGGGGCTGATGGGCGCCACGGTCGTCGGCGTCGCCGCCGCGGCCGGTCTCGTCCTGTTCTTCGTCGGCGCGGTCGCCGTGCACGCCCGGGCTCGCGTCCACCACAACATCGCGTTCCCCGGCGCCTACCTGGGGCTGGCCGTCGCGTCGCTCGTCCTCGCCGTCGCACGGTAGGTCCGCGAGGCGGCGCAGCCGAGGTCGGCTCGCGGTGACGGGGCTAGACGGTCGTGGACCGCGCCGACAGCCGGGTCCGCGCCCGTGCGGTGAGCCCGTCCACCAGGGTGTCGGCCACCGTCGCGATCCGGGGCACGACCGCTGCCAGCGAGCGAACGATCTGCGCGGGCCACAGGTGGTTCTCCAGCACGCGCTCCGTGCCCCGGCGGCGGATCCCGGCCGCGTCCTTCGCGGGCAGGGCGAGGACCGCCCGCAGAACGTCCGCGAGATGCTCCGCGTCGCCGGAGCGGTGCACGAACGCGTCGACGCCGTCGCAGACCTGTTCGACGAAGCCTCCGGAGTCCGAGACGACGAGCAGTGCTCCGGCGTCCCGGGCCAGCAGCCGGGCCTCCATCGGGATGATGCCGCACGGTTCGTTCTCGGCCGAGAGCACACAGGCCCGCGTGCGCGGCCACTGCAGCAGGGAGGCCATCAGTTCCCGGTCGTGGGAGACGGGGAGGGTGCAGGGCACGCCGGTGCGTTCCGCGAGGGCGGTCAGCGCGGAGTTGTCCGGGTGGCTCATGGCCACCGCGTGCACCCGCCCGTCGAGCAGCGCCGCCGCCCGCAGCAGCAGATCGTGCCGCTTGTACGGAACCGCCCGGCCGAAGGTGACGACGAGATCGCGGTCGAGGGGGACGCCGTGCCGCGCGAGGACCTCGCGCAGCCGACCCTCGGGGCGGCGTCCGTACCAGGGGTCGGCCGGGTCGACGCCGTTGCCGACCGGGGTCAGGGTGTCGTCGCGGGCGCCGTACTCGGCCCTGAGATGGGCGCCCATGTAGTCGCTGATCACCCCGACGCGTGCTCTGCCGCACACCTTCGGCCAGTGGACGGCGAGCGACTCGGCCATCAGGCGCTCCGGGTTGGGCAGCGGCAGTTCGTGCAGCAGCGCGCTGGAATGCGCCACGTACACCGCGGTCAGGTCCACACCGGCGGCCTCGGCCTGCAGGAGGGAGTAGACGGGGGTGAGGACGAAGGGGGTTTCGTGGCAGAAGGCCACGGTGACGTCGTGGCGCGCCGCCAGGTCGAGGAGCACTCCCGCGGCGGCGGCCGAGGACACCTGCCAGTTGTGGTAGTCGCCGAGGGGAGGCACGCCCCAGGAGCCGCGCGCCTCGCGGCCGGTGGTGTAGTTGGGCACGCGGTGGAAGGTTCCGCCGGCCGCCGTGATGCGGCCGGACCACTCGGCCGCCGCCACCGGGTCGAAGCGGGGATGATCGGGCCCGTACGCCAGTTCCACGAAGTGCGGCACGAGGTCGACGCCGTGGTCGGCGAGGGCGGATGCCACGGCCGGGAGGGTGGAGATCTGGCCGCGGATCACCGTGCCGATTCCGCCGTAGAAGACCTGTATTCCCTCGAAGGCGAGGTGCACGACGCCCACCGAGAGGCGGCCGGTGGGGGACGGCTCCCTCCCGGACGGGCGCGGGCTTGTCGACAAGGGGCACATAGGGGTACGTCTCCATGTCTTCGTCGATGGGCGTGCGTGTGCCGCCCGTGATCGGGCCGGAGCCGTGAAGCGTCAGCGGGCGGCGGTGTCGGTCGGCGTTTCGGCGTGGGCGGACCGCTGCCGCGTGAGTCTGTGGAACAGCCGCGCGGTCGGCGCCATCTGCATGACCGCCGCGGCCACCACCGCCAGCGCGACGGCGAGCGAGGTCCGTTCGGCCAGTGCGCCCACGGCCGGCGGTCCCACGACGAAGCCGACGTACGCGATTCCCGAGACGAAGGCGATCTCCCGCTCACCGCCGGAGCCGTGCGCGGCGCGGCCCAGCGCCCCGGCCTGTCCGAGGGCGATCGGGAAGACCAGGGCGAGGCCGAGACCGGCGAGGACGAAGCCCGCGAAACTGAGACCGGCCCGGGGGGCCGCGGCGGCGATCAGGTACCCGGAGCCCGCCAGCAGGCCGCTCGCGGCCAGCAGGGTGTGCGCGCCGGCCCGGCGTTCGATCCGGTCGCCGGCCAGGCGGGCCACCGCCATGGCGATGGAGAACGCGGAGTAGCCGATCGCGGCCGTGGACTCGGCCAGCCGGTGCTCGGTGACCAGGAAGATCGCCGTCCAGTTCGCCGCGGCGCCCTCTCCGACCGCCGAGCAGAAGGCGATCGCCGCCAGCAGCCACAGGGCGCGGTCGCGGGCCGGGGACCGCTTGGGGGCGGGCGCGTCGGGCGCCTGCGGGTCGGCCGCCTTCGGGGAGTCGGGCAGGGGGCGGGCCACCGCGGCGATCGCCCCGAGCCCGAGGAGGGACACCAGGACGAAGTGCGGGCCCGGCCCCCGGTCCAGTCCGGCCGCCACGGCGGCGCTGCCCGAGCCCAGCAGGCCGCCGATGCTGAACGCCGCGTGGAAGGACGGCATGACCGGGCGCCGCAGCATCTCCACGACGTGCACGGCCAGGACGTTCTGGGAGACGTCGAGGTGCCCGACCACGAATCCGATGAGGAACAGGCTCGCCGCCAGTTCGGCCGCGTTTCGTGTCAGGGACAGCAGGGGCAGCAGACAGCAGACCAGCGCGGCGGAGAGCAGCGTGACGCGGCGTGCTCCCCATCGGGCGCAGAAGCGGCCGGAGAGCTGCGCTCCCGTGGTCAGGCCGATCGTGACGCCGACCAGTGCGAGCCCGAGGAGGCCGGTTCCGGCGCCGACCTGGTCCGCGAGGGCGGGCAGGCGGCCCACCCAGGAGCCGTAGACGAATCCGTTGACGATGAAGATCACAGCGACTGCGATCCTCGTCACACGCACAGGGGAACTCCCTCCGGATGCCGGAAGAGGCGCGATGCGTCGCGCGAGCCCGGGGTCGGCACGGTCGGACGGCCTTGGGCTCGCGTCCAGTTGAGCACGGTACGAACGAGGGCCGGAAGCGACTTCGGCACTATGACCGGAATATTGCGGTGGCTCCGGGATGTCCCCCCTGATGAGGACGCGGTCTGCTGCCGACGGAGCGACGACCGGCACGCAGGCGTGGGTGCCCCGGTCACCGGCTCAGATGCGCGCGGAGCAGGGACAGGGACGCGAGCGTGAAGCCGTCGGTGACGGGGAACGGGCCGCGCAGCAGGAGAAGGCGGTCCAGGTCGGCCACGCGGCGGGCGCGGATGTCGTCGGCGGGACGATGGTCCTCGGCCGCCGTGAGCTGTTCGTCGCTCACGTGCGCGAGGAACACGTGCACCCGCTGCGGGCTGAGGCCCGGCACCGCCCGGTACGCGCCGCACGGTTCGAGGCGCGAGGCGGTCATGCCGGTCTCCTCCAGCAGTTCCCGCCCGGCGGCCCGGTCGGGGGTCTCGCCGGCGTCGATGCCGCCCATCGGCAGTTCCCAGGACAGCTCGCGGGTCGGGAACCGGTACTGCTGCAGCAGCAGGGTGCGCCGGGCCGGGGACACCGGGACGATCACCACGCTGTGGTCCCGGTCCACCACGCCGTAGGTCTTCGGCTCGCCGTCGACGGTGTAGTGCTCCTCGCGCACGCGCAGCCATCGGCTCTCGTACACCGTCCGCACCCGGTGGGGTTCGGGCCGCTGCGTCTCCTGCGCCGTCCCGCGGTTCTCCGTCATGCGCGGTCCTCCTTCGCGCCCCGGGCGGCGGGCGCCGCCGCGCGGGCCGCGAGCGAGACGGCCGCGATGAGCGCGGCCAGCAGAGCGAAGCCGACGGTGGGGCTGGAGACTTCGGCGATGACGCCCATCAGCGGCGGTCCCGCCAGGAAGCCGAGGAAGCTGAGGGCGACGACCTGGGCGAGCGCCCGGTCGGGGTCGGTGCCCGGCACGTTGGCGGCCGCGCTGAAGAGGATCGGGATCAGGCCGGACAACCCCAGGCCGAGCACGGCGAAGCCCGCGATGCCCGCCGCCGTGGTGCCCGCGAGCAGGGCGAGGGCCATGCCGGCCGCGCCCAGACCGGCGGAGACCCGCACCACGCGCACGGGCCCGAAGCGGGCCACGAGGCGGTCTCCGGTCAGTCGCCCGGCGGTCATCATGGCCGCGAAGGCCACGTACCCGGCCGCGGCCAGGCCGTCCCCGGCGCCGGTCACGTCCTTGAGGTAGATGGCGCTCCAGTTGGCGGTCTCGCCCTCGGCCATGAGGACGAAGAAGCCGAGCACGCTCAGCAGCAGGACGGGTCCACCGGTCCGGCGGCGGGGCGCCGCCGCGCCGTGCCGCGCGCCGTCGTGGTCGCCGTGGCCGTCGGCCGGCCGGGGCAGCAGGAAGCGGGTGGCGACGAGCGCGCACAGGGTCCCCGCCAGGCTCACGGCCGCGAAGTGCCACCGCGGGTCCACGTCCCGGTGTGCCGCCAGCCCGCCCAGGCCGGCGCCCGCCATGCCGCCCATGCTGTAGAAGGCGTGGAACATGGCCATGATGGGGCGCCCGTAACGGCGTTGCAGCACGGCCCCGTGGGCGTTGGACGCGACGACGAGGCTGCCCTGGGAGAGACCCAGCGGGATCAGCAGCGCGAACAGCGTTCCCGCGCCGGCCGCGAAGGCCGGCGGCAGCAGGCACAGGCAGTACAGCGCAGCCCAGCCTCGGGTGACGGCCGAGCTGCCGAACCGGGAGACGAGGCGGCCGGTGAGATTGGTGCCGGCCAGGAAGCCCACCGGCGGCCCGAGCAGGGCCAGGCCCAGCATCGCGTCGGACAGGCCCAGATCCGCGCGCAGCGTGGGGATCTGCGGCATCCAGCTCGCGTAGACCAGCCCGTTGACGAAGAAGACGGCGATGAGCCCCGCTCGCGCGCGGCGCACGCGTGGCTCGTGCGGGGCCGCGTCGCGGGCCGGCGAGTCGTGGGCGACCGGTTTCATGCCCTCCCCATCGCGTGGAACGTCCAGCCCGCGGACCGCCAGACGGCGGGGTCCAGCGTGTTGCGGGCGTCGATCAGTATGCGCCGGGCCACAAGCCCTTCCAACGACTGCGGCGCCAGGGACCGGAACTGCGGCCACGGCGTGGCGAGGACCACGGCGTCCGCGCCCTTGACCGCCTCGGCGAGGCCGGACGGACGGGTGAGGTCCGGCCGGGCGCGCCGCGCGTTGTCGGCGGCGACGGGGTCGCAGACGACGACGTCGGCGCCGTCGTCGGACAGGCGCTGGGCGATGGCCAGCGACGGCGAGTCGCGCACGTCGTCGGAGCCGGGCTTGAACGCGGCGCCCAGGACGGCCACCCGGATCCCGACCAGCGTGCCGCCGACCGCGCGCTTCACACGGTCGGCGACCCGGGTGCGGCACCGCAGGTTGATGTCGTCGACCTGGCGCAGCAGACCGGCGCAGCCGTGGCCGCCGCTCTCGTCGGCGACGGCGGCCAGCGCCCGCAGGTCCTTGGGCAGACAGCCGCCGCCGAAGCCGGCGCCGGCGTCGAGGAAGGGCCGCCCCAGCTCCGCCATGCAGGCGGCGTGGGTGGCGCCGAGGTAGCCGGTGCCGATGACGGTCAGGCGCATCTCTTCACCGCCGGTCATGACGGGTACGACTCCTTGACTTCGCCGATGGTGGGGTCGATGCCGGGACCGGCGCCGGTGTCGTGGGACAGTGCCTGACGCAGCACGGGTTCGACCTGGGCCCGCAGGGCGGCGTTCGCGTACGCCACCCAGGCCACGTCGGTCACGGTGTCCAGGGGGGCGTCCAGCGGGCCGCCGGCGGCGTCGGTGACGATCACTCCGGCCTCGCGGGCGATCAGCTCGGTGCACAGGTCGTAGGGGCGGGCGCACAGGCCGTGTCCGCCGGGGCCGGCGGAGACCAGCGGCCTGAGATCGGCCACCCAGCGGTCGTGTCCGGCCATCAGCTCGTACAGCTGGCCGCCGCTGGAGATGTACTGGTCCTCGAACGCCTGTGCCTTGCCCGGCCGGGGACGGCCCAGGAGTCGCTCGTACACGAAGTCGTCGATGGCGGCGAGCCGTTGCCGGCCGCCGGGGACGAAGCGGGCCAGGCCGCCGAAGCCCTGGGCGACGGTGGTGGCGCGCGAGGGCCGCAGCCGCAGGGGTGCGCTCCGGCCGGTGAGCCGGTCGAAGCGCTCGGCCCGGCAGCCGTGGCCGCGGCGCGCCCACAGGACGTCGCCGAGGTGCTGCTTGGGCAGGGGGATCTCCGTCTGGACGGCCAGTTCGATGTCGGCGAGGGTGGGCGTCCGGCCCCGGACGGGGGCGACTCCGGTCAGGATCCAGGCGCTGCGCTTGTGGTACATGAGCCCACGGGTGCCGTCGACGGGGTCGACGACGACCACCACCTCGGGCGGCCGTGAGCCGCCCGCGGGGAGTTCGATCCCGGGTTCGGGGACGCCCTCGGCGATCAGGCGCAGCGGCCAGCGTTCGGCGATCGGCGCGAACAGACGGGCCAGTCGTTCCTCGCCGATCCGGTCGAGGGCGAAGACGGTGTCCCCCTCGCCGTCCGCCACGACCGCGCTCAGCTCCTCGACCGGGGCGCTGTCGCTGGCCGCGAGGACGGCGGCGCGCAGCTCGGCGTGGACCGCGCGCAGGGCGTCGAGCAGGGCGTCGCTGTCACGGATCACCGGTGCGCCTCCCGGCCCCACAGGTCTAGGAAGAGCAGCGCCCACAGCAGTCGGCTGTGGTCCACGCCGCGTTCGTGCTCGGCGACGAGCCGGCGCGTCACCTCGCGGTCCAGGGTGCGCCCCGCCCAGCTGTCGCCGCCGAGCAGCGCGTCGTGCAGCAGATCGTGCCAGGGGCCGCGGAACCAGTCGGCGAAGGGCAGCCAGAACTTCTGCTTCTTCTTGACGAGGGTCTCCTGCGGCAGGACTCCCGCGAGCGCCGCCTTGACGAACGCCTTGTCGGCGAGTCCGCCGCGTTTGCGTCCGGCGGGGACGCGCGCCATCTCCCGCATCAGCTCGCCGTCCATGAAGGGCAGCACGACGCGCAGTCCGGCTCCGCGGGCCAGCCGGGTGTCCTTGACGTACACGCCGTGCACCATCCAGGTGCGCCACTGGCCCACGTGCACCCGCTCGAAGGGGTCCCGTGCGGCCTGCGCGCGATAGCACTCCTCCAGCACGCCGTACGGCAGATCCGGGTCGACGCCCAGGCCGCGGAAGAACTCGGCGCGCAGGGGGGCGGGCGCGAGGCAGGTCTTGCCCAGGTACGTCCGGGCCAGCGCGGCGGGTTCGGCGGGCAGGACCAGTTCCTCGTCGCCGTCCCGGGTGCGGGGGAAGCCCATGATCTCGTCCCCGCCCTCGCCGGTGACGAGGACGTCGTGCCCGTCGGCGGCCACCCGGTCGTACAGGAAGTGCTGGGCGAAGATCGCCCGGTCGCCGTGCGGGGACTCGAAGCGGGCGGCGATCCCGGCCACGGTGCCGGCGTCCGCGGGCCGGATCCGCAGGAGGTGGTGATCCAGGCCGAAGTGGCGGGCCACCGTGGCCGCGTAGCGGGACTCGTCGAACTCCGGGTCCTCGAAGGACGCCGTGTACGCGGTCGCCCGGATGCCGAGGCGCCGTGCGAGGACGGCCACGTTGGTGCTGGTGTCCATGCCCCCGCTCAGCAGGCAGGCCACCGAGCCGGCGTCGCGCAGGCCCGTGCGCAGGGCGGCCTCGACGCGGTCGAGGCAGACGGCGCCGATCTCGGCGAGGACCCGGGGGTCGTCGGTGGCGGGCTCGGACGGGCTGCCGTCCGCGGCGGGCAGCGGGGTGCCCGGCACTTCCCCGGGCGGGCCCTGGGGGCCGATCTCCAGGTGTGCCCCGGCGCGCAGTTGGCGGATGCCGCTCCAGATCGTCCAGGGCGCGGGCACGTACTGGAAGGCCAGGTACAGGGCGAGCGCCTCCGGGTCGGGTGACGGCGCGGCCCCGGTGAGCCGGGCGCGGGCCCGGGCGAGCCACGCCAGGTCGGTGCCCACGAGGACGTCCTCGCCGATCCGGCAGTAGTGGACCGCCGGTACTCCGGCGGGATCGGGCCGCACGGTCACCGTGCCGTGCGGCCCGTGCTCCACGTCCACCTCCAGGCGGTGGTTGGCGGAAGTCACCGGCAGGGCGATGCGGGTGCCGTCGGGCGTGGCGGCGTGCTCGGCCGGCCCGGCGCCCGTGTGGAGGAGCAACGCGCCGCGGCCTGGGCCGAGTTCGATGACGTGATGGTCCTTCTCTTGGCTCGCCTCGACGGCGCGGGGGCCGCGGGCGAGCAGGAAATCGGTCATGTCAGCTCCGGATGCCGGACGGAGACGGGAGGTGGGTGGAGCGGGGAGGCGGAGGCGGTTCTCGGACGGCGCTGCGGCCACGTCCGTTTCCCGTCAGTTCGCCGCCGGCCTCGGCCGGGTCGAGCCCGTGCTGGAACAGCAGGCTCCACACGGCCCACTGGACCACTTGCCAGGAGGTGCGCGAGAACTCGTCGTGGGACGACGCCTGCCGGGCCGCCGAGGACCATGGCGCCGGCTGCGGCTGCGGCATGTCCTCGACGATCTCCCGGGCCCGTCGCACCACAGGGCTGAGCGGGCCGGCCAGCCAGACGGCGACCGCGGAGGGGAAGCCGACCTTGTCCGTACGGCGGCCGATCCGCTCGGGCAGCAGGTCGGCGAACGCCCGCCGCATGACGTACTTGGTCAGGACGCGCCCGTCCGGTGTGCGCCGCACCTTCAGCGCGTCGGGCAGGCGGTACGCGAACTCGACCAGCCGGTAGTCCATGAACGGCGCCCTGCTCTCCACGCCGAAGCGCATGTTGAGCCGGTCGTCGGCGCGCAGCAGGGGCGGGAGGCTGATGGCCATGTCGGTGGCGGCGAGGCGGTTCAGCGGGGACCTCTGCGTGGAGAACAGCTTGTCCACCACCGCCAGTCCCTCGGCGCCGGGGCGGGGGGAGCGGTTGATCAACGCGTAGTAGACGGAGCTCTCCGACGGCCCCGCCGTCCCGAGCCGGTCCAGGAGCGGGGCGTACGAGGGGTACTGGGCCCGGAGCAGGGAGGGCCGGTCGCGGGCGAGGAAGGCGGCGTGCCGCGTGTACCCGCCGAGGTACTCGTCGAGTCCCAGGCCGCTCAGCATGATCCGCAGCCCCTGGGCCGACGCCTCCTTGCTGAGCAGGTACTGGGAGAACGCCGCCAGCGTGGTGACCGGGAAGTCAAGGGTGGCGACCAGGTCCACGAGTTGGGTGACGAAGGCCGTCGGGTCCGGGGTGACCGTCTGGCAGGCGATGCCCAAGTGGTCGCACAGGGACCTGAGATAGGGCCGCTCGTCGGTGTAGGTCCGGTCGGTGACGACGGCGGAGAACAGCGCGTCGGGCCGCGCGAGGCAGGCGATCACGGACGAGTCGAGGCCGCCGCTGACGTAGACGCCGTAGCCGAGATCGGTGTGCGTGCGGACGCGTACGGCGTCCTCGGCCAGTTCCCTGAAGGTGTGCACGGCCTCCGCCTCGTCGATCGGTTCGACGGGGAAGTCCTCCAGACAGTAGTAGCGGTGCAGGACGACGGCGCCGGTACGGTGGTCCACCCGCAGATAGTGGCCCGGCGGGACTTCGAGGACGCCCTCGAAGGGCGTCTGGAAACCGACGCCGGTCTCGAAGTCCGGATAGGTGGGTTCGAGGACGAGCCGCGCCGGTACGGAGGCCAGGCAGCGGGCCTCGGAGGAGAAGCGGAGCAGGTCGTCGTCGCGGGTGTAGTACAGGGGCTTCACGCCGAAGCGGTCCCGGATCAGATAGGTCGCCGTGTCGTCCCGGGCGCAGATGGCGAACATGCCGTTGAACCTGCCGAGACAGGTGATGCCCCACTCCTCGAAGGCGTGGGCCAGCACCTCGGAGTCCGAGGAACCGGTGAAGCGGTGGTGGCCGGGCAGGTCTGCGCGGACGTCACGGTAGTTGTAGATCTCGCCGTTGAAGGCGACGATCCGGCGCGGTCCCCGGCAGTCGACGCTCACGGGCTGACTGCCCGACTCTCCGCCCACGATGCTGAGGCGGCAGACGCCCACGCTGATCCCGTCGTACGACCGCAGGCGGGTCTCGTCCGGGCCGCGGTGCTGCTGCCCTCTGAGCAGATCGAGTACATGGCCGCTCAGCGGGCGGCGGGTCCGGCCGGGGAGCCCGGACGGCGCAAACAGTTCGGAGGGTCCGGCCGACACCGCCGAATCAGGTGAGCCGGGTGGTCCAGGTAATCGAGGTAAGAGGGAAAGGGCTCCCGCTATGCCGCACATCCTGAGAACTCTCCTTCGTCTGTCCACAACTGTCACAGCATCAGCGCGTGGAAGTGCTGGGCATCGGAGGGTCTGGAGGGAAGGGTCGGGGAGGTGCCACGCCCGATGGTGTGGTGATCCGGGGGATCGCTCCGTCGGCAGGCTAGGCACCGCGAGATCGGAAGCGCAACGCCAGGTTTGCGCCACTTTGGCGCAGATGCCGTACATATCCCCCGTTCCGTCTTCCCCGGCCGCGCTCCGCAGACCGGTGACCGCGACCCGCACGACGAAACACCGACCGGGCGGTCGCGGACGCCTGTGAGGTTCTCGGATTTCTCTTGATCCCCAGCGCCCGGCGTGACCTGGGACATACCCTTTTGGCACCCGATGTGCCTAGCTTGAGCGACAGCTCTCGCTCACAGCCCGCGGCATCGGTTGCACGTCACCCCGATCGCCCAGGAGATCCATGCGCCCCCGAATTCCCTCCGCCTCCCGGATAGCCTCCCTCCCGCCCGTCGCCCTGGCGGGCGGTGCGCTGACCGTCGGCATCGGCGGGCTCTATCTCGCCGGGCTGCTGGTCACCGGCGGTGAGATCGAGGCGGGGACGACGGTGCGCGGGGTGGACATCGGGGGCCTGAGCCGTGCGGAAGCCGCCAGGAAGCTGGAGGAGCGCCTGGTGGCGGCCGGCCCGCGGCAGCTGCCGGTGCAGGTCGGCGACCGCACGGGCGTGATCGATCCCCGGCAGGCCGGGCTCGGCTTCGACATCCCGGAAACCCTCGACCGGGCGGAGTCCACCGGCGTCGATCCGGTCAGTGTGATCGGCGGGTTGTTCCGTTCGGGCGGCGCCGTCGAACCGGTCGTACGGATGGACGAGGACAGGGCCCGGGCCGCCCTCGGAAAGCTGGCGAGGACGCTCGACCAGAAGGCCCGCGACGGCGCCGTCTCCTTCGACGACGGCCGCATCGTGCAGACCGCCGCGCGCACCGGATACGCGCTGGACGTGGATGCCGCCGCCGACGCCCTGCGCGACCCCTTCCTGCGCGGCGCGACCGGGTCGGTCACGGTGCTGCCGGCCCGCGAGACCGGACCGAAGGTCACGGCGGAGGAGGTGCGGCGGGCGGTGCGCGAGTTCGCGCGGCCCGCGATGTCGGCGCCGGTCACGCTCACCGCGGGCGGCAGACGGTTCACGCTCACCCCGGCCGCGCTCGGCGAGCACCTGACCCTGCGGCCGGACGGCTCCGGCAGGCTCACACCGCGGCTCGACGCCAAGGGCCTGCGCGCCGCCCCCGCGGTGGCGGACGCCCTGAACGACCTCCCCGCCACCCCCCGCGACGCCCGGCTCGGCCTGGAGGGCGACAAGGTCGTCGTGACCGCCGACGAGCAGCCCGGCATCGAGGTCACCGACAAGGCCCTGGGCAAGGCCGTCCTGCCCCTGCTCACCAAGTCGGGGGCCGCCCGCGCCGGCGAGGTGCCCGTACGGCGGATCCAGCCGGAGATCACCCGTGACAACGCGGCCCGGCTGGGGCTGACGGAGAAGATGTCCTCCTTCACCGTCCACTTCGAACCGGCCCCGTACCGCACGACGAACATCGGCCGGGCCGTGGAGCTGATCAACGGCTCCCTCGTGATGCCGGGCGAGACCTGGAGCTTCAACCGGACCGTCGGTGAGCGCACCGAGGCCAACGGCTTCGTCGAGGGCATCATGATCCTCGGCGGCAAGTACACCAAGGCGCCCGGCGGCGGTGTCTCCGCCGTGGCCACGACGGTGTTCAACGCGATGTTCTTCGCCGGGGTGAAACCGGTCGAGTACGGCGCCCACTCCTTCTACATCGAGCGCTATCCCGAGGGCCGCGAGGCCACGGTCGCCTGGGGAAGCCTCGATCTGCGGTTCGCCAACGACTCCGGCAAGGCCCTCTACATCCAGGCGGAGTCCACGGACACCTCGGTGACCGTCACCTTCCTCGGTACGAAGAAGTACGACGAGGTCGCCTCGGTCAAGGGGCCGCGCACCAACGTGCAGGAGCCCGAGACGCGGGTGAGCACCGACGAGAAGTGCGTGCCGCAGACCCCGCTCGAGGGCTTCGACGTCACCGTGGAACGGGTCTTGCGCGACGGTGGCCGGGAAGTGCGGCGCGAACCGTTCCGCACCCGCTACACCCCGCGCGACGAGATCACCTGCGAACAGGCCCCGGCCGACCACCCCTGATCCCGTGGCGCCGGGGCGCCTGGTGCATGATCGGTGAGGCCCCTCGACCTCCAGGGCGGGGAGGCGTCTGCCGAACGCAAAGGAGATGGCCTTGACCATCTGGGAGTCGCTGGCGGTCTTCGTCGCCGGCATGGGGGCCGGCACGATCAACACCATCGTCGGCTCGGGAACGCTGATCACCTTCCCGGTGCTGCTCGCCACGGGACTGCCGCCGGTGACGGCGACCGTGTCCAACGCACTGGGCCTGATTCCCGGATCCGTCAGCGGCGCCATCGGCTACCGGAAGGAACTGAGGGGGCAGCGCGCACTGGTCCTGCGGCTGGGCGTCGCCTCGGCCATCGGCGGGCTGGCGGGAGCGGTGCTGCTGCTCATGCTCCCGGAGACGGCCTTCGAGACGATCGTCCCGGTCCTCGTGGCGCTCGCGCTGGTCCTCGTCGTGCTCCAGCCGCGCATCTCGGCGGCCGTCCAGCGACGCCGCGCCCGCGCCGGAACCGCCGAGCGGGCGCACGGCGGCCCCGTCCTCTTCGGCGGCCTGCTGCTCGCCAGCGTGTACGGCGGCTACTTCACGGCGGCCCAGGGAATCATCTACCTCTCACTGATGGGCATGCTGCTCCAGGACACCCTGCAGCGTCTGAACGCCGTCAAGAACGTCCTCGCGGCGATCGTGAACAGCATCGCGGCGCTCTTCTTCCTCTTCGTCGCCGACTTCGACTGGACGGCCGTGCTCCTCATCGCCGTGGGCTCGGCCATCGGCGGGCAGCTCGGCGCGAAGATCGGGCGCCGGCTGCCGCCCACGGCGCTGCGCGCCTTCATCATCGTCGTCGGGATCTCCGCCATCATCCAGCTCCTGCGCTGAGACGGGAGCGGAGCGCCGGGGCGAGGGGCGGAGCGCCGGGGCGAAGGGCGGCGCCCGCCGCCCTCCCTGTCGACCCCTGCTCACCTACTGCTCACCGAGACGCGCGGCCCGCTGATCCACCTCGACGTCCGAGCGCCGCACGCCGGTGAAGCGGGTCGGCCGGAAGGTCCGCAGGAGGTCCTCTTCCCGGTCGGTCGTGATCTCGGCGGCGACCAGCCGTGCCAGGACGGGCGCGAGGGTGATCCCGCTGTGCGAGACGAGGCAGTAGACGCGGGACCGCGGTGAGGCGTAGCCGGCGACGGTGTGGCCGTCCGCGGGCAGGGACCGCAGGCCGACGCGCAGGTCGATCTCCGGCTCCGGGCCGGGGCGGGTCAGCAGTGCGGAGAACCGCCGGGCGAGGGTGCGCCCGATGTCCCCGTGCGCGGACGGAGGGTCCGCGGGATCGACGTGGGCGTTCAGATCGAGGGCCTGGAGGACGGTCCGTCCGCCGGCGGCGGGGCGGAGGTTCAGACCGGGGCTGTGGACGACGCAGCGCAGGTCGAGTCGCGGTGATCGCGCGTATCCGAGCAGGCCGACGGTCTGCGCTCCGCGGCCGACGTCCGTCACCATGGGAATGTCGATTCCCGCCCGGGCCGCCAGCCGCTGCGTCCACCGGCCCGCCGCCAGGACGACCCGGTCGGCCGTGCGGACCTCCCCTCCGGCGAAGGTCACCGCCACTCCCGCGGGCGTGTCGTCGACGGCCACGGCCTCGCCGGTCGCGCGCTCGGCGCCGTGCCGCTCGGCGTCGGCCAGCAGGGCGGCCACGAAGCGGTCCGGCAGGACGTATCCCTCGCCGGGGAAGTGGGCGACGGACGTGACGGCCGCCGGGACGCGGAGGTCGCCCGCGATCCGCGTCGCCTCCGCGGGCGTGACCCAGTGCGCCGGGTAGCCGAGGGACCGCAGCCGTTCGACGTTGTCCGCGAGCCACTGCCCGTTCGCGGCGTCCGCCCACTGCAGGGCCCCGCTGGGGAAATAGGCGGGGGCGCCGCGCAGCTGCCGGGCGAGCCTGGCGTGCTCCTCCATCCCGGCCAGGTTGAGGCGGTGGTAGTGCGGGTCGGTCTTCCGGCTGGAGTTGATCCAGGCGAACGTGGTCGCGGTCGTACCCGTGCCGGGTTCGCTCCGGTCGAGCAGGAGGACGTCCTGCCCGAGGAGGGCGAGGTGCCGCGCGACGCTCACGCCGAGCGCTCCGGCGCCGATGACGATGACCTTCATGGTGCGCACATCTCCTTTCCGGCAGCGACAGGCTGCTCACACGGGCGGGACGGGCAGTTCCAGGAAGAACTCGGCGGTTCCCGGCCGGACCAGGGTCGTGACCACTTCGACGGTGGTTCCGTCGTCGGCGCGCAGTTCCCTGCGCCTGCTGAGCGCGGGCGTTCCGGCCTCGCTGTTCAGGAGGGCGGCGTCGTGCTCGTCGAGGACCACCGGGTCGAGGTAGACGCGGATCGCGTCGATCGGCACGCCGTTGCGCCGGAGGTACGGGAGGGTGACGAGGTCTTCGAGGTTCTCGTTCAGCAGGTCGGGGGCCACCGCGAAGAGCACGACGTGCCGCTCGACGGACTGCGGCTCCTCGCGCACGTCGAGCTTGCGGCGGACCAGTTCGACGACGGCGGTGTCGGCGGCGGCGCCGGGGAGGGGCAGCACGGCGTCGGCGGCCCTGACGATCCGGGCCGAGACGACGTCGTGCCTGCCCGGTACGCCCTTCGCGGCGGCCGCGGGGGTGACGAAGTTGAGCAGGTTGATCTGCCGTGTCACGTCGGCGACGAACGTTCCGTGGCGTCGCCGGCGGATCGCCAGTCCGGCTTCGGCGAGGTCGTTGAGGACGCGCTGTGCCGTGGCCCGGCTCACGCCGTGCTCGGCGGCCAGATCCTTCTCGGTCGGCAGCCGAGCGCCGGGGAGGAGCTCCCCGGACCGGATCCTGGCTTCGATCCCTCGCCTGATCCGTACGTACAGCGGCACAGTCACATGTGGACCGTACATTCAGGGAATTGACCGGTCAATTGGCGGGGCGGGGTCGGTTCGTCGGTGGCGGAGCAGTGAGTGCCTGCCATTGCCCCGGCGCCCTCCGGGGACTCGTACAGCCCGCCCCGGGCTCCGGGGCTCCCGGCCGCCGGTCAGCGGGACAGACCCCAGGTCTGCAGGGCATAGGGGCGCCCCTTCTCCTCACCCCGGATCAGCGGCACGTCGAGCAGGGTGAAGCCCGCCTTGGTGGCCACGGCGACGCTTGCGGCGTTCTCGGCCTCCAGCTCCAGGATCACCCGGTCCACGCCGAGGTGGTCGAAGGCGTACGCGGCCATCACCCGCACCGCCCGCACCGCCAGCCCCCGGCCGCGGTGGGCCGGGCCGACCGCGTAGCCGAGTTCGGCGCCCTCGGGGGCGCGCCGCAGCATCACCTCGCCGAGCGGTGCGCCGCCGTCGACGGTGATGGCCAGCAGGACGGCCGTACCCGACGCCCGCAACTGCCGGTCCCGGGCCAGCCGGGCGCTGGCGGCCGCCTGGTCGAAGGGCGAGACGATCGGCGTCCAGTACGCGATGTCGGGGTGGTCGAACAGATCCGGCATCGCGGCCAAATCCGCCTCCGTCCAGTCGCGCAGGACGAGCCCCTCCCCCGCCAGCTCGATCCGCTCGGGGAAGGACGACATGGTGCCGCTCATGCGGGGAAACCTCCTGGTCCGGTCCGGACGGGGCAGGATATCCGGGGCCCTGCCCGGGCTCGACCGGCGCCCGCGCCAGTGATGCACAGGTCCATGGCCGCGCGCCGGTCGCCGAACCGGCCGGCGCTCGACGGCCGTCCCGGGACCGGGAGATGGCCGAGGAACTCCCGGACGGGATCACGCGCTCGCCACGTCCGTGGGAGGACCGCCGGACGACGGTGTCCGCGTTGCTCTGTCGACCCCGCGCCGCCGCGCCCTAGACTGTCAACTCACAGATGGGTGGTCGTAGTTGACCAGGGGGGGCCGCCATGTCCGGTAATCCGTACGCTCCGGGACCGGAATTCGCGGCGCCCCCGATGCCACCGGGTCCGCCGCCCGTCGCGCCGGACGGTGCGCGGGCCGTCGCCGTCGCCGTGCTCAACCTCAGCGGCCTCGGGCTCGGCTACGCCTTCCTGCGCCGGTGGCTCGCGACGGCCGTGTGCTGGGCGGTCACCGCGGTGCTGCTCTTCGTGGCGCTGCCGGCCGACGCGGACGGGGTGCCGGCCGTCGCGCTCGTCCTGTACCTCGCCTTCCTCGCGCTCGCGGCCGTACACGGTGCGGCCGGGGGATTGCGCAGGCCGTTGGCGTGGCCGGGGCGGGCCCCCGTCGCGCTGGTGCTGGGCCTGGCGCTGCTGCTCGTTCCGGCGGGTGCCGTCGTGCTGTACGACGACGCCCGGGAGGAGGCCGTCGAGCAGATGCTGCTGGACCGGCTGGAGCGGGCGGACCGCCTGGTGGCGGCGGCCGGGAAGCAGGACTTCGCCGACGCAGAGCCGGACTACCGCAGGGCGCTCGCCGTCTACCGCGGTCTCAGCGACGACCATCCCGGCTCGCGGGCGGCGCAACGCGTCCCCGCGCGGATGAAGACGTACTACACGACGGTCGCGGCGCCCTACGCGGACGACCAGTACTGCGCCGCGGTGGAACCCCTCGAGTTCCTGCGCACCGTTCCGGACCGCATGGCCGACGAGGACCTCGGCGCTCTGCGGACCTGGCCCGACGACCGGCTGGCCACCTCGCTCTACGAGTGCGCCTCGGCCAAGCTGGCGGGCGGCGACGGCGGCTGGGCGGCGGAGTTCGGCAAGCTGCTGAGCGCCTTCCCCGACTCCGAGCAGGCGGGGAAGGTCGATTCCGCCGTCGGCTCCGCGGTGGACGGCGCGGCACGAGGCGTGAAGGGCGACGACCCGTGTGCCGCCGTCGAGGAACTGCGGGCCCTCGGCACGCAGATCTCCGGCCTGGCCGACGGGGACGCCGGCGCGGAGGGCCTGGCGGCGCACGCCGACCGGGCCGAGGCGCGCGCCGGCACGGGCGCGTACGCGTGCGGCGTGGACCAGTACCAGGACGGCGAGTTCACGGCGGCCCAGGAGACGATGAACGCGTTCGTCGCCGACCACGGCGACCACCGCGACAGCGCCCGCGCCCGCAAGATCGCCATCGCCGCGGAGATCGCGCAGACCGTCCCGGAAGCCGGCAAGCGGTTGCCGACGACCGCCTCGGGCGGCAGCATCTCCGTCACCGTCAAGAACGACAGCCCGGACGCCATACGCGTCCTCTACACCGGTCCGGTGACCGGCAGCCTCACCCTCCCTGCGTGCGGGAACTGCAAGAGCTACGACCTGGGGAGCACGCTCGGGCCGGCCTTCGAGCCCTGCAGCGACAGCGGCAAGAGCTACCCGCAGAAGACGATCACCCTGCCGCCGGGAACGACGTACTTCCTGCACAAGCCGCAGAGCGGCGGCGTCTCCACCCCGGCCTCGGACACCGCGAAGCTGGAGCCCGGTTACGTCTACACGGAATGCGCTTACGAAACGAAGGCCCTGGGCAGCGGCATCTGAGCGTCCGGGAGCGGGGACGCGGCGCCGGGGACGCCGTCAGGGGTGAGGAGCCCCGCTCGTGAGGGCGCGCGTGGCCGAGTCGGGCGGCCGTGAGTTCCCACCGGCCGCCCGTCGGCGTTTTCGGGTGCGAGGGCGGGTCCCTCGGCGCCGGTCCGTCGTTGCGGCGAGCGGGTGACCGATCCGCGCCCCGGGACCGACGCCGCCGCCTCAACACCCCTCACCTGCGCCTCTGTTGAGGCCGCGCCTCGTCATCTCCCTGTTGCAGCGCGGTTCGGGCGGCTTGGTTCGACCTCCCCACCTCTTTCAACTTTCTGAGGACAAAGTATGGACGGCGAGAGGGGAAGTCCTTACCGTCTTGGACGCAACCACTCCCCCATGCACAGCGCAACTGCACAGCGCGCCCCGTACTTCGCCGGACCGTGCCCGCCCGCCTTCGCCGTTCGTCCCGGTCCGGAGGCCGGCTCACCCCTGACCCCGTGTCCGCGGTCCACGCCCTCGAGCGCCAGGAGGAAGAGTGAGTCATCGGCCGTACCGCCGGCTTCGCAGACATGCTGTGGGGCTGGCACTCGCCGCAGTCGTCGCCGGAAGCTGGACCCCCGTCGCCGCCCAGCCCGTCCGGGCCTCCGCCGCGGACGTCCCCCCGCAGGAACCCGGAGTGACGCTGCGCGTCTTCGACATGCAGGTGCCCCTCAAGAAGCTCTGCGAGCTGAAGGGCGGTCAGACGCCCAACATCGACAAGCTGATGCCCACCGTCGACTGGACGTCGGACGCCGACTTCGGCATGGCCGCCAACTTCGTCTCCCACGTCGTCGCCAACCTCCGGGTCCCGCAGGACGGTACGTACGCCTTCCGGCTGATCAGCGACGACGGCTCACGCCTGTACGTCGGGGACCGGACGGTCGTCGACCACGACGGTCTGCACGGCGCCGAACCCAAGGACGGCACCGTCGAACTGACGGCGGGTCTGCACCCGTTGCGCATCGAGCACTTCGAGGCGGGCGGCGGCCAGCAGCTCACCCTCCAGTGGAAGCCGCCCGGCGCCGCGGACTTCACCCTCGTGCCCAACTCGGCGCTGAGCACCGACGCCGGCGTCGTGCGCGTCACCGCGCCCGGTCGCAAGGAGTGCATCGGCGGTCAGGACAGCCCGGGCGACGGCCTGCCGCTGGCCGGCGTCCACCCGAACTACACCCTCACCGACCTGCGCCCCGCCGGTTTCGAACCCAAGGTCTCCGCCATGGACTGGCTGCCGGACGGCAGACTGGCCGTGGCCACCTGGGGAGAGAGCGACACCTCCGACGGCGAGGTCTACCTCCTGGACAACGTCACCGGCGACACCGGACCGGAGAAGGTCACGGTCAAGAAGGTCGCCACGGGGCTCAAGGAGCCCATGGGCATCACGTACGTCGACGGCAGGCTGTACGTCTCGGAGAAGCACCAGCTGACCGAGCTGAACGACCACGACGGCGACGACGTCACCGACGAGAAGAAGAAGATCGCCTCCTGGCCCTACGGCGGCAACTTCCACGAGTTCGCCTTCGGCCTGCTCCACGACAAGGGCAGCTTCTACCTGAACCTGTCCGTCTCCATCAACTACGGCGGCGCCACGACCGATCCGCAGCCGGCCGAGGGCGGCCGCGGCACGACCATCAAGGTCGACAGGGCGACCGGCAAGGTCTCCTACGTCGCCGGAGGCCTGCGCACGCCCAACGGCATCGGCTGGGGCCCGGACAAGGGCATCTTCGTCACCGACAACCAGGGCGGCTGGCTGCCGTCGTCGAAGCTGCTGCACATCAAGCAGGACCGATTCTTCAACCACTACACGCGCTACCGGGACGGCACGGGCGAGGACGCCTCCTTCCGCCCCGGCCCGTTCGACGACCGCCCGGTGACCAAGCCGGTCCTGTGGCTGCCGCAGAACGAGATCGCCAACTCGCCCAGCACTCCGCTGCTGTTGAAGAAGGGACCCTTCGCCGGGCAGATGCTCTTCGGCGACGTCACGTACGGCGGGATCCAGCGCGCCAGCCTGGAGAAGGTCGACGGCGAGTACCAGGGAGCCGTCTTCCGGCACACCCAGGGCCTGGAGGCGGGCGTCAACCGCATCAGCGTCGGCCCCGACGGGGCGATCTACGCCGGCGGCCTCGGCGCCGACGGCAACTGGGGCCAGGAGGGCAAGCTCCGCTTCGGCCTGCAGAAACTGACGCCGAACGGCGCCAACGCCTTCGACATCCACTCGATGCGCGCCACGCGCGACGGCTTCGTCCTCACCTACACCCGGCCCCTCTCCCAGGAGACCGTCGACAAGCTCGCCCAGAGCTACCAGGTCCGCCAGTGGCGTTACTCCCCCACGCCCGAGTACGGCGGCCCCAAGATCGACGAGGAGCCGCTGACCGTGTCCCGCGCCGTCGTCTCGGACGACCGCAAGCAGGTCCGGCTGGACATCCCCGGCCTCAGGACCGACCGCGTGGTGCACATCCGCTCCCCGCGCCCCTTCGCCGCGGACAACGGCGAGGCGCTGTGGAGCACCGAGGCCTGGTACACCCTCAACGCGATCCCCGGCAGGAAGACGCCCGTCACCGACTACGAGGCGGAGGAGGCCGGGCTCGGCGGCGGCGCCGGCGTCAACAAGGACCATCCCGGCTTCTCGGGCGGCGGCTTCGTCGACCGCTACGGCACCCCCGGCGCCACCACCACGTTCCGCGTCGACGTCGCCAGGAAGGGCGCGTACGACGTGGGCCTGCGCTACGCCAACGGCCCCCATCCCTTCCACGGCGACAAGAGGATCAGCCTCTACGTCAACGGGGAGAAGGTCCGCCGGACAGTGCTCCCGCCGACCGCCGACTGGGACACCTGGGCCACGCAGAGCGAGAGGCTGACGCTGCGCAAGGGCGTCAACACCATCGCCTACCGGTACGACGACGGGGACGACGGCCATGTCAACCTCGACATGATCCACGTCGACCGTCCCGGAGAGCGCATCAGCCTGTTCGACGGCGGCAGCCTGTCGCAGTGGCAGCACACCGACGGCCGTGCGGTCGAATGGCCCCGCGCCGAGGGCGACTCCGTCGAGGTGTGCTGCGGGGACATCCGCACCAAGCGGAACTTCGGCGACCACCGGCTGCACGTCGAGTTCCGGGTCCCCCAGCTCCCCGACGACGTCACCGGCCAGGACCGCGGCAACAGCGGCGTCTACCTCCAGAACCGCTACGAGATCCAGATCCTCGACTCCTACGGCGTGGCCGCCCTCGCCGACAACGAGGCAGGCGCCATCTACCAGCAGAAGGCCGCCGACACCAACGCCTCGACACCGCCGGGGACCTGGCAGTCGTACGACATCGTCTTCCGGGCCGCGCGCTACGACAGCGCCGGGCAGCTGACCGAGAAGGCGCGGGTCACGGTGGTGTGGAACGGGGAAACCGTCCACGACGACGTGGCCCTCGACGGACCGACCGGCGGCGGCATCGCCGAAGGCCGGGCCACCGGGCCGATCAAGCTCCAGGACCACGGCAACAAGGTCCGCTACCGCAACGTGTGGGTCGAGCCCCTGAGCTGACCGACCGCACGCCGGCTCCGACCGCGCGTGGCACGGCCGCACCCGCCGGCCGTGCCACGCGCGGCGCGCGCACTCCCGGCCGTGCTCGGGTGGCGGGGTCCTGCGCCGGGGACCCGGCCCGCCAGGACCGCGACGACGGCCCGGTGGACCGGTTGCGCGAAGGAAGAAATCCCGTCCGAGCGACCGGGTCTCCCCTGCTACGGTGAGCCGATGGCATCGGTGAGACAGGTTCAGGTCACCTTCGACTGCGCGGATCCCGAGCGCGTGGCGCGCTTTTGGTGCGAGGTGCTGGGGTACGTCGTACCGCCTCCACCGAAGGGGTTCGCCTCCTGGGAGGCGTACCACCGCTCGCTGCCGCCCGAGGAGCGCGGTGCCTGGTTCGCCTGCGCCGATCCCTCGGGCGTGGGTCCCCGCCTGTACTTCCAGCGCGTTCCCGAAGGGAAGGTCGCCAAGAACCGGGTGCATCTCGACGTGCGGGTCGGCACCGGCCTCGTGGGCGAGGAGCGTCTGGCGACGCTGGAGGCCGAATGCGCCCGGCTGGTCGCGCTCGGCGCGGTCCGGGTGCGGCTGCTGACCGCCGACGAGGACAACGAGTCGTGCATCGTGATGCAGGACGTCGAGGGCAACGAGTTCTGTCTCGACTGAGCCCCCCCGCCGGAGCGCGTCCGGTCATGCCTTCCACGTATGGAAGCAGGCATTGGACCGGACGGGACCGGGCTGATTCGGTGGTGACGCGCGAGACACGTGGCGCCGGGGGCCCACGCCCTGCGGCACACGGCGCGGCGCACGGCGCACGTGTGCGGGCCATCGACGGGAGGGCATGACGTGAAGACGACGAACGGGTTGCCGGCGGACGGGAACAGGCCGTCGGGGCGGGGACGCGTGCGGCCGGACGGGGCGTCCCGGCGGGGCGTGCTGCGCGCCGGGGCGGCCGGTCTCGCGACCGGGACGGTGGCGGTGTCCGGAGCGGGGACGGCCGCCGCGGCCGGAACGAGCGCGGCGGCGACGCACGCCGGCCGAACTGCTGGGCCCTACCACGGCAAGGTCGTCCTGATCACCGGCGCCACCTCGGGCATCGGTGCGGCGGCGGCCCGGCTGCTGGCCGACGCGGGTGCGCGGGTCTGGTTCTGCGGTCGGCGCGAACAACTGGGCCGGCGGCTGGAGTCCGCGATCCGCGCGGCCGGCGGCGAGGCCACCTACGTCCGTGCGGACGTGCGCGACGAGGACCAGGTACGCCGGTTCGTCACTGCCTGCGCCGAGCGTCACGGGCGGCTCGACGTGGCCTTCAACAACGCCGGCGTCGAGAGCCCGCGCGCGGTCCGCCTGCACGAGCAGACGCTGGACGACATGACGGCCGTGTGGCGGACGAACGCCGCCGGGGTCTTCCTCGCGATGAAGTACGAGATCCCGCACATGCTGGAACAGGACGGCGGCGGCGTCATCGTCAACACGGCCTCGATCTCGGCGGAGGTCGGATTCGCCACCATCGCCCCGTACAACGCGAGCAAGCACGCGGTGGCCTCGCTGACCAAGGTGGCCGCCCTCGAATACGCCCGCCAGGGCATCCGGGTGACCGCGTTCGCCCCGGGTGCGGTCGACACGCCGATGCTGCGCCGGGCGGCGGAGGCGTTCGGGATGACCTACGAGGAGATCGCGCGGGACTATCCGATCGGCCGCATCGTCGGGGCTCAGGAGATGGCCCGGGTCATGATGTGGCTCGGCTCGCCCGACGCGGCGCCGCTGATCGGCACCGACGTCGACGCGTCCGGGGGCTACCTCACCGGCTGAGACGACCGTCGCCCCGGTGTCCCGCGGAGCACTTCGCGACGTCGGCGACATCGGCGGCGGCCCCGAGAACCTCGGCGACCTCGGCGACCTTCGGGGCTTTCGGGCTTTCGGGCTTTCGGGCTTTCGGGGCCGGAAGCGACGCGTGCCCGCCAGAATGGGTGGACCGCACAAGGATTCGTCATCGGAATCGGGGGCAGAGCGGATGCACTGGGGCGACAGGGGTGGGACGACCGGCCGCGGTCACCGGATGAAGACGGCGGCGGCCGTGACCGTTTCCGCGCTGGTTCACCTGATGACCGCCGGCCTCGCGGTGGGCGGCGCGCTGCTGATCGTCCTCGGATGGGGAACGGTGGTCCAGCCCGCCCTCGGTTTCCTGCTGATCTGCCTGGCCGCCCACCTGCGACCGCGCCGCGCCCGGCTGGACGACGAGCGGTTCCTGCGACGGGCGGACGCGCCCCGGTTCTTCGCGCTCCTGGACGAGATCGCGGAGTCCGTCGGCACCCGGGGCGTGGATGCCGTACGCCTCACCCCGGAGTTCGCGATCGACGCTGTGCCGTTCGGTCCGCGGGGCAGGCGCATCGATGTCGGCCTCGCCCTGTGGGAGACGCTCACGCCGCAGCAGCGCGTCGCCTGCCTGGCTCATCAGCTCGGACACTTCACTGCCGGGGACGTACGGCACCATCTGCTGGTGCGCACCGTGCTGCGGCGGCTCCACCGTGTCACCGAGTCTTCCCGGGACGCGCGCACCCAGCGGGAACAGGCCATGGCCGCTTCTCCGGTGAGCCGGCACGCGGACGAAATGGCCCAGGCGGATGCCCGCTTCCGCAGGGACAGCACCCTGGCGCGCTGGGCCGTGTGGTTCGTCACCTGGCCGCAGGAACGGTTGGCGCGGTGGGTCCAGCGCCTTGCCGCGTCCACGGCCGATGACGTCGAATACCGCGCGGACGCTCTCGCCGCCCGCGTGGCCTCCACGGAGGCGGCCGTGCACGCGCTGGAGTGCCTCGGGCTGTCGGGAGCCGTGACCGCCGAGCTGCGCCGACTGGCGGTCGAGGCCCGGACGTTCGGCCGGAGGAGCGCGGCCGAGGAGCTGTGGCCGAAGCTCGCCGCGTACGCGGCGGACGCCTGCCGGACGGACTTCTCCCGCGATGTCGCGCGCGTGCGGATCGGCGTGCTGAGCGAGGCGGCGCGGTGTCCGGCGAGGGTGACGCTGGACAGTGCGGCGGCCGAACTGGTGGACCGTGAGCTGGAACCCGCCAAGCGTGCCCTCGCCGAGCGGATCGTTCGGGACCACACCGGCATGGCCCGCTGAGGCGCGGCACCGTCCTGTCTCCCCACGGCGCCGTGCGACGGCGTCGGCTGCGGTGCGGGCGGGCGCTGAGGCGGGCGGCCTGGCGCGTCGGGTGAGCGCGTTGGGCCGCGCGTCAGGTGAGCGCGTTGGGCGGCGCGGCCAGGAACGGGCGCACTTCCAGCCACTCGTGGATCGGCCTCCCGCCCGCTCCGGGCGCGGCCGACAGTTCCCCGGCCAGCTCCACGGCCCGCTCCTCGCTGTCGACGTCGATCACCATCCAGCCGGCGATGAGGTCCTTGGTCCCGGCGAACGGGCCGTCGGTGACCGGCGGGCGCCCCTCGCCGTCGTAGCGGACCCACATGCCCTCGGGCGCGAGCGCCTGGCCGTCGACGAACTCGCCGGTCTTCTCGAGCCGGGCCGCGAAGTCCTGCATGTACTGCAGGTGCGCCATGATCTCCTGGGGCGTCCACTGGTCCATCGGTACGTCGTTCACCGCCGGCGGGGCGCCGCGGTAGTGCTTGAGCAACAGGTACTTGGCCATGGTGTCTCTCCTCTTGTCCCGGCGCGGCCCCTTGTGGCCGCGTTCACCCCAGGGACGGAGCCGGACGCGGGTTCGCGACATCGCGTCCGGACTGTTTTCTCCGCCGGGTCCAGGAAGCGGCCTCCGGCGGTCCGGGGCAACCGGGGCGGGTCCGGGGGCGGCCCGCGGAGGATGCCGGTGGTCGGCCGGTGAGGGCGGCCGGGCGGATGCCGGCGGGGGCGGGCGGCGGTTTTTCGTCACAGGGTCGAAGGGGTCGTGGTACGGGGGCGCAGGAGCATGCGGGAGGACCGGTCGACCAGGTCCCGCATGACCGCGAGGTGGGCCGTGTCGCCGGGCAGCTCGTCCAGCAGGTGCCGGGCCTGGTCGCGGAAGGCGCCGACGTCCTTCTCGTAGACCGCGAGGATCTCGGGGCCGAGCAGCAGGTCGGTGAGGTCGGCGCGGGCGGCCGCCGAGGTCCTGGCAGCGGCGTGCAGGGCCGTGATCCGCCGGACGGCGGCGGGGGTGCCCGTCTCCAGGGCGCAGGCGAGCAGGTAGGTGGGGGTGCCGTTGAGGAGGTCCTCGTGGCGGCCGGAGTCGATGTCCTCCTGGTCGTTCAGGAGCTGCCACAGAATGCCGAACACCTCGCCGAACCGGCGCCACCGTCCCACCCGTGGCTCCGCGGCGCCGGCCAGCCGCGCGGCCATGGCCGTGATCATGCTGAACGGTGCGCCGGACTTGCCCAGGTAGGCCGCGGTGACCGAGTCCCGCGTGGCGGTGGTCGGCTCCGCGTGGAGGTCCCTGAGCTGGCCCTCCGTCGCCTTGATCCAACAGGTGACGACCTCGGTGGAGAGCGCGCCCCGCACGGGTTCCGGGATACGGTCGGAACGGAGGACGAGAAGGGGCAGGGGGGCCGCGGCGACGACCGTGGCGAGCAGTGCGTCGCCGTCGTCGCCCGGGCGGCCGCGGCCGTGGTCGCCGTGCGCGTCGGCCAGGTCGTCCAGCCAGCAGGCCGAAGCCCACCAGAGGTCGTGGACGACGGTCAGGGGCAGCGCCGGTCGGGGATCTCCCGTCTCCACGGCGTGGACGATCAGCGGCAGGACCGACAGGGGGTAGCGGAAGGTGCGGCGCTCCAGGAACCGGGCGACCGCCGCGCGGACCGACGGCGCCGAGGCGCCGAGCGTGTCGAGTGCGGCCCGTCGCTCCGCCGCGATGCCGGCGGCCATGCGGCGGTGCAGGTCGAGGTACGACGTCGTGGTCATGTGGTCCCTCGTGTCACTCACGGGTCGCGGACGTCCTGTCCAGGGAGTCGAGCAGGAGGCGTTCGGCCGGGGTGAACTGCGGCTCGGACACGGGCGGGCGCACGGGGCCGACGAGGGCCGTGAGCAGGACTCGGGGCCTGAACAGTGACGCGGGCGGCGCCTGGAGGGTCAGTACGTCGGTCAGGGCCGTGGCGGCGTGGAAGGAACCGGTGGCGGTGCGGGACAGCCGGCCGACGTAGCGGTGCAGGAGGCGGTCGACGAGGTCGGGTTTCCTGCCCCGAGTGGTGGCGAAGTGGATGTCCTGTCCGGTGGCGAGGGCCCATGCGGCGTTCACGGAGCGGCCGATGGCGCGTTGCGCCCGGTGCGCCGGTCCGGCAGCGGGCCCGCTCGCCAGAATGCGGCGCAGGGCCACCGCGCCCTGCGCGGCCACGGACATGCCGTGGCCGTACACGGGGTTGAAGGCCGCGACGGCGTCGCCGAGGACGACGAGGCCGTCCGGCCGCCCGCCGAGCCGTTCGTAGTGGTACCGCGTGTTGGCGGTGCTGTGGGTGACGCTCACGTCGGTGAGGGGTTCGGCGTGCCGCAGCAGGTCGGCCACGATGGGGTGCCGCAGTGTGCGGGCGAAGGGTTCGAACGCGTCGGCGCTGCGGGTGGGGTGGCTGCCGGGGCCGCCCATCACGCTCACGTGCCAGCGATCGCCCTCGATCGGCAGGATCGCGCCCGCGGTGGGGGGCTGCGGCAGGCGCGGGTCGGCGTTGACCGAGACCATGGGCCAGTCACGGGTGGGGACCGGGGCACGGTAGATGCGGCTGGCGTAGACCAGCCCCGAGTCCACGCGCTCCACCCGCGGCCCCGGGACGCCCAGGTCGCCGAGCCATTGAGGCGTGCGGGAGGAGCGGCCGGAGGCGTCGATGACGAGGTCGGCCTGGAGCTCCGACTCCGTTCCGCGGGCGTCGCGCACACGCACACCGGTGAGGGCGTGCCGGTCTCCGAGGAACCCGACGGCCTTCGTGTGCGTCCGCAGCCCGATCCGCGCGTCGGCGAGTACGTGCCGGCGCACGACGGAGTCGGTCAGGTCCCGGCTCGCGGCGATCAGGAAGTGCGTGGCCCGCTGCCAGCGGCGGTACCAGCCCTCGGGCGAGTGGATGACCATGTTGGTGGTCATCGGGATGCGATGGGCGCCCGCCTCCAGCAACGCGTCGACGCTGCCCGGCAGGAGTTCGTCCAGAGCGCGGGCGCCGCCGCTCGGCAGGAGATGGATGTGCACGGCCTGCGGAACGCCGGTGCGCCGCTCGGGGCCGTCGGGCAGTTCGTGCGCCTCGACGATCTCGACGGACGCCGCGTGGTCCTTGACGGCGGCCGCGGCGAGCATGCCGGCGACGCTGCCGCCGATGACGACGACGCGGGCGGGATGCCGGCGTGGAACTCTACTCACGGTGGGCTGCTTTCGGCAGGGGCACGAAGTGCTCGAGTACGTCGTGGACAACGGGCGAGGAGAGCGCCAGGGACAGCGGGGCCAGGTCCTGCGCACGCCACACGAAGGGCTGTGCCGGGTCGTGGACCTGATCGGGCCGGGCGCGCTGCTTCTCGCGCGCGGCGAGGATCATCGCCGCGTCCGCGATGGCCGCGGCCCGGGGTTCCTCCGCTCCGTGCCGGCGTGCGGCGCGGTGGGCCGCGTCCCGGAACGCGGGGTCGCAGTACGGGCCCAGGGCGAGGAGGGCGTCGTAGAGGGCGGTGCGTCGCCAGGTCAGGAGTACGGCCGGTGGGGTGCGCCACCACGGCATCACCGTGCGGACGGCTCCGGGCGTGGGTACGTCCCGCAGGGCCCGCCAGAGCGGGGTGAGGCGCCACAGCTGCCGGACGATGCCGGTGAGGGCCGCCAGGCGCGGGCCGATCAGCGGAAGCGTGAAGCCGATGGCGCCGAGGACGGCGGAGGGAGCGGCGAGTTGCGGGGCCACCGGATACACGAGGAAGTCGAGGTCGTGCCCCGTCCAGCGGGCGCCCACCGCGACGAGTTTGATGACGTCGTAGAGCACGTGCAGCGCATAGGCGGGGACCAGGAAGCGCAGGCCCGCGCGGAGTGACCCGTGGACCTTCTTGGACCATCGCCAGCACAGCGTGGTCGTCGCCGTCGTGGCCACGCCGTGCGCGATCAGATACGTGACGATCATCTCCCGGATGTACGGCGTCTCGGCGTAGTAGGCGTCGAAGAGGGTGAGTTGCTCCACCGGCGTGCTGCCGGCCCCGAACAGGAGGAAGATCGCCAGGATGGCCACGCCGTACGCGCCGACGCAGATGCGGGACACCCTGCGGGTCTGCTCGGGGGGCGCCGGCCGCCAGTTGATGATCAGCAGAAGGCTGGCCGCCGAGTACGCGGTGGTCGCCGCGTAGACCACGGGGGCGGCGAAGTTGGTGACGCCGCTGAGCCGGTTGAGTTCGACGATGGACCGGGGTGCGGCGAGGATCATGACGCAGCCGCCGGCGAAGAGCAGCAGGCAGGCCGCGCGCAGCATGGGGTCGTGCGGTCTGCGCACCAGTGCCGGGATCTTCAGGGCGCACACCAGTAACAGGATGAGCCCGCTCAGGTAGAAGACGGCGCTGCCGGATGGGGTGTCCACGGTCCTCGTTCTCTTCTCGGCGCGGGCGGCGACTGCGGGGCCGCACCGGTGGGTGTCAGGTCTCGCGCAGCCGGTGCGTCATGGTGACCTGGATGCGGCCGGCCACGCCGCGTGCGGTGACGCGGTGGGCGGCGTCGTCGAGGACCGCTTGTACGTCGGTGGCGAACCGGAAACCGAAGAGTTCCGCCTCGACTTCCGCGTCGAGGCTGCGGGAGTCGGTTCGTGCGGCGAAGTGCAGGGTCGCGTCCGTCCGCCCGTCGAAGGGCTCGTCGACAGGCACGTCGAGGGCTTCCGAGAGTTCGGCCACGACGTCCGTGAGAGCACCGAGCGCGTCGGCGTCGTCGGCCCGTGATGCCGCGGAGCCGTAGGCGGTGACGTGGCCGCAGTGGTCGTTGAACATGTGCCAGGCCTCATGGCCGATGATGACGAGTTGGTGCCCGGGGTCGGTGTTCTCCTCGAAGACGATGAGATCGTGACCGGCCCGGTCCAGCCAGAATCCGCTGGCGGTCATCGGCGGAAAGGGGGCCGCGCGTAATCGCACCGGTCTGCCGCGTACCTCGCTGAGCGCCCGTTCGAGTGCCGCGGTGACGTCCTCGTCCTCCGCGAGCGACCGCACCCGACCGGCGAGGTGCGCGCTCAGCCTGCGCATTGCTTTGGTTCCCCTACTCACTGAATCCTCTTCGTCGTCGCCAAGTTCCAGGAGAGCCCGCCGAGTTGCGGCCGAGCGGTATCGGCGAAGGCGCTCGGCCGGGGGTGGTGCGGCCAGGTGCGGTGGTCGGGTCCGGGCATGCTAGCCGTGCGCCCGCCGGAGGGGCAACGATCATTGAAGCCATGGTCGCTCCTCGCGCGGGCCTTGGGGATGACGACCGGTGTGGGGCGGGTGGAGGTGGCTGTTCACAGGATCGCAACACGCGTTCTCATGATGCGAACAGTTCCCGTGACGACTCGACAGACGCGGGCGTGCACTGCCACTCTCCCGCCATGCGCTTAGCCTCGTGCGCGTCGTTCCGCGCCGCAACCGTCGCCTCCGCCGCCGTTCTCGCTCTCGCCGCGGGTTGCGCTCCGCAGCCCGAGGAGCAGCCGGCCGGCGCTCCCTCCGGCTCCGGGCCGTCCGGGACACCGTGTACCGAGGGCGAGTTGGCCACCAAGACCGCCGGCCGGCTGACGATCGCCACCGACTCGCCCGCCTACGAGCCGTGGTTCAAGGACGACGATCCCGCCAACGGCGAGGGCTTTGAATCGGCGGTCGCCTATGCGGTGGCGCGGCAGCTCGGCTACGACCGGAAAGAGGTCGTCTGGCAGTCGGTGCCCTTCAACAAGGCGTTCGCCCCGGGCGAGAAGACCTTCGATTTCGACGTCAACCAGGTGTCGATCAGCGACGAGCGCAAGAAGGCGGTGGACTTCTCCTCCGGCTACTACGACGTCCGACAGGCCGTCGTCGCGCTCAAGGGCTCCGAGGCGGCGAAGGCGACGAGCATCGCCGATCTACGGGAGGTGAAGCTGGGCGCCCAGGTCGGCACCACCAGTCTCGACCACATCCAGGACATCGTGCGGCCGAAGCGGGATCCGGCCGTGTACGGCAAGAACGACCAGGCCAAGTCCGCGCTGAGGAACGGTCAGGTCGACGCCGTCGTGGTCGACCTGCCGACCGCCTTCTACATCACCTCCGCCGAGGTGACCGACGCCGAGATCGTCGGCCAGTTCGCGGACGGGGGCGCGGGACGCGAGCAGTTCGGCCTGGTCCTCGACAAGGGCAGTGCGCTGACCCCCTGTGTGACACGGGCCGTCGACCGGCTGCGTGAGGACGGCACGCTCGCGGCGATCGAGCAGCGGTGGCTGTCCGACGCGGTGGACGTTCCGGTGCTCAAGTGACGGTCGTCAAGGAGAACTCCGGCCACGAGGGCGCGGACGACGACGAAACCGCGCCGGGCGGGGCCGACGCGTATGTTCCCTCGCGGCGGCGCGTCGAGCGCGAGGCGTACCGACGCGCCCGCGCCCGTCGCGCGACGGCGATCGCGGCGCTGTCCACCCTCGTCACCGGGGTCGTGCTCTATCTGGTCGTCGTCAACGCGCCCGGCTGGCCGCGCACCCGGCAGACCTTCTTCTCCGGTCAGTACGCGCGCGAGGCGTTGCCGAAGGTGCTCGAAGGGCTGTGGCTGAACGTCCGGCTGCTGCTCGTGTGCGGCGCAGCCGTCGTCGTCCTCGGCATGCTGATCGCCGTCGCCCGCACGCTGAAGGGCCCGGTGTTCTTTCCGCTGCGGGTGCTGGCCGCCGCGTACACCGACTTCTTCCGCGGTCTGCCGCTGATCATCAACCTGATGATCGTGGTCCTGGGTGTGCCGGCGCTCCGCCTGCAGGGCGTGACCGTGGACCCGGTCCTGCTCGGGGGTACGGCGCTGACACTGACGTACTCGGCCTACGTGGCCGAGGTGTTCCGCGCCGGCATCGAGTCCGTCCATCCTTCCCAGCGCGCGGCGGCCCGCTCGCTGGGGCTGACCAACCGGCAGGCGCTGCGCCATGTGGTGCTCCCTCAGGCGGTACGCCGGCAGGTGCCGCCGCTGCTGAACGATCTGGTCTCGCTCCAGAAGGACACGGGGCTGGTGTCGATCGGCGGGGCGGTGGACGCCGTGCGCGCCGCCGACGTCATCGCGGGCCGCAGCCTCAACTACACCCCCTACGTCGTCGCCGGGCTCGTCTTCGTGGCGCTGACGATCCCGATGACCCGCTGCACGGACTGGGTCACCGCGCGGATGGACCGCCGCCGGGCCCAGGGAGGCGCACTGTGAGCGGCACCCCCTCTCGGCCGGACTCCCCCACCGCGCCCGTCCTGCGCATGGAGTCCGTCCGCAAGTCCTTCGGCGACACGGTCGTCCTGCGCGACGTCGGCCTGGAGGTCGCCCCGCACACCGTGACCGCCCTCGTCGGGGCGTCCGGGTCCGGCAAGTCGACGCTGCTGCGGTGCGCGAACCTGCTGGAGGAGATCGACGACGGCGCGATCTGGCTGGACGGCCGGGAGATCACCGATCCACGCGTGGACCGGGACGCCGTGCGCCGCCGGATCGGGGTGGTCTTCCAGGCGTACAACCTCTTCCCGCACATGACGGTCCTCGACAACGTCACCCTGGCCCCGCGGCGGGTGCACAAGGTGGACCGCGCCGAGGCCGAGGCGCACGCCCGCGAGCTGCTCGACCGGCTCGGACTCGGCGCCAAGGCCGGCGAGTTCCCCGATCGCCTCAGCGGCGGTCAGCAGCAACGCGCGGCGATCGTGCGGGCGTTGGCGGTCCGTCCCCGGTTGCTCCTCCTCGACGAGATCACCGCCGCGCTCGATCCGGAGCTGGTCGGCGAGGTCCTCGCGGTGGTCCGCGACCTCAAGGACCAGGGCATGACCATGGTGCTGGCCACGCACGAGATGGGCTTCGCCCGGGACGTCGCCGACCAGGTGTGCTTCCTGGCGGACGGGGTGATCCTGGAACGCGGCACGGCGCAGCAGGTGTTCGGCGCCCCACGGCAGGAACGCACCCGGCGCTTTCTGCGCCGGATCGTGGAGGCGGGCCGTCTGTGACCAGTCCGGCCGAGCTGCGCGCGTACGGCCCGGTGTCGACGGCGAGGAGGACGGCGCAGCCGCTCGCATCAGCGGCGAACACGGTGCGCACTCCGGTCCGCTCACACGGACGTCCGCCCGGGCGCCGCGCCTCTCGGCAGAGGCGCGTGGCCGGGGTCCGCGGAACCCGGCCACGCCGTTCACCACTGCCGGAGCGTCACTGGTAGACCCGCACGTAGTCGACGAGCATCCGCGCCGGGAACGGCGTGGACGCGTCGGGCGGTCCCGGCCAGTCGCCGCCGACGGCGAGGTTGAGGATCAGGTAGAAGGGATGGTCGAAGACCCACGGACCGCGGGTCTGCTCGATCTGGGCCTTGTCGAGTGTGAGGACGGTCCGGCCGTCGAGACTGTAGACGATGCCCTTGCTGTCCCACTGGGCGGCCCACACATGGAAGTCGTCCGAGTAATCGGCGTCCCCCGGAAGCTTGTAGGGGGCCCCGATCCCGCCGGCGCCGTTGTACGCCGGCGCGTGGACGGTCGAGTACGAGGTCTTCACGTCCTTGCCGAGGACCTCCAGGATGTCGATCTCGCCGTTGTACGGCCAAGGACGGCCGTCGAGGAAGTCGGCGCCCATCATCCAGAAGGCGGGCCACAGACCGTTGCCCTTGGGCACCTTGATCCGGGCCTCGACCCGGCCGTACGTGAACTCGAACTTGTTACCGGTGTTGATCCGGGCGGACGTGTACTGGCAGGTGCCGCTTCCGGTGAGCGGGTCGGTCGGGCACGAGGAGCCGGGGGTCGCCTGCTTGCGTGCCTCGAGGACGAGGTGGCCCGCCCCGTCCATGCTCACGTTGTCGTTGTCGGTGTAGTACTCCAGCTCGTTGTTGGGGCCGGTGCCGGGGTCCGCGCTCCACTTGGCCGGGTCGGGCTTGGTGCCTGCCGGGGAGTTGAACTCGTCCTGCCAGACGATCCGGGGCGGGTCGGCGGGGTCGGGCGGCGACGGGGGCGGGGTGATCGGCGCTCCGCCGGTGCCGTACACCTGGAACTCCCACAGGGAGTAGCCGTACTGGGTGGCGCGCTGGGTGCCGTAGAGGCGGACGTACCGGCCGGTGCCGGAGACGGTCAGGGTCTGCTTGAAGCCGGTGCCGGTCGTGGTCGAGTAGATCGGGGTCCAGTTCGCGTTGTCGGGTGAGACCTGGATCTGGAACGACCTGGCGTAGGCCGGGTCCCACTGCAGCACCACCTTGCTGATCTGCGCCGTCGCGCCCAGGTCGACGGAGATCCAGCCGGGATCGGTCCAGCCGTTGGTGGGGCTGGTCGCCCAGCGGGTGGCGGGGTCGCGGTCGAAGGCCCGGGCCGGGGAGCACTCCCAGCAGTGGCCGTCGTGCTGCGAGCTGGACGCCGCGCCGGTCCTGCCGTAGGACAGGAGCTTCTCGCCGGGGTCCGGGCCGGTGCCGGTGTCCTTGGCGCCGAACACCTGGAACTCCCACAGGGAGTAGCCGTACTGGGTGGCGCGCTGGGTGCCGTACATACGGACGTACCGGCCGGTTCCCGAGACGGTCAGCCGCTGATGGCCGCCGGTTCCCGAGGCGGTCTCGTGGACCGTGGACCAGGTGCGGGCGTCGGCGGACACCTGGATCTGGAACGCCTTGGCGTGGGCGGTTTCCCAGTTGAGGGCGACCTCGCTGATCCTGGCGGAAGCGCCCAGGTCGACCTGGATCCACTGGGGGTCGGCGAAGGCGCTGGACCAGCGGGTGCCCGGATCGCCGTCCACGGCGTTGGCGCCGGCGAACGGGTTCTCCGTGGACGAGACCGTCACCGGTCTGCCCTGGGAGAGCAGGGGATCGGCGGCGTGCGCGGGCGGTGGACCCGGTACACCGGCGAACGACAGCAAGGTGACCGCCAGGGCTATGAGCAGGCCCAGGCGGCGACGCATCGGACTCACGGCGGCTCCTCGAAGCAATCGAGTGGGGCGAGAACGACAGGGAGCGCTCTCTGGAGGGGGAGCCTGCTGCCGCCGGGAAGAGGTGTCAAGATTTTTCGTTCACCTTGAGAAAACATGTGATGCGGACCTGACGGAGGGTCAACCCGCCTTGCGCGGACGCAGGGTTCGCCATGTGCCGCGCCTGTCGGCGGCAGCCTTCGCGAAACCTTCCCGGTCGCGGCGCAGTGCGGCGGATCGGCGAACGGCCGGGTTCTCACCGACGCCGCGACCGGACCGGGCCCTGGGCGCACCAGCGCTCAACTGCTACTTAATGAAAGATGAAAGATAAGTGATGACAGATCCTTGACCGCTCCGTCTCGTTACGGGCAAGGTTCCCGGGAGCGCTCTCCCCATGTCGTTCTCGTTTCCAAGGAGTCCCCACATGCCCCTGGTTGGCATACCGTCAGTGGCGCCCCCGCCACCCCGCAGATCCGCACGCCGAGGCGTCGTCGGCGCGGTGGTCACGGCCCTCGCCGCCACCCTTCTCACCTTCGCCCCGGCCCAGGAGGCCGAGGCCGCGCCCGTGCTGCTGTCCCAGGGCAAGCCGGTCACCGCCTCCAGCCAGGAGCACGGCGGCACGCCGGCCGTCGACGCCGTCGACGGCAACTCCGGCACCCGCTGGTCCAGTGCCCACTCCGACCCGCAGTGGATCCGCGTCGATCTCGGCGCGACCACCCAGGTGAGCCAGGTCGTCCTGGACTGGGAGGCGGCGTACGGCAAGGGCTACCGCATCGAGCTGTCCACCAACGGCACGGACTGGTCGACGGCCTACCAGACCACCACGGGCGACGGCGGCACGGACACCGTCAACGTGACGGGCGAGGCCCGTTACGTCCGGATGTACGGCACCGCCCGCGCCACCCAGTGGGGCTACTCGCTCTGGGAGTTCAAGGTGTACGGCGAGAGCGGCACCGGAGGCCCGCAGCTGCCGGGCGGCGGCGACCTCGGCCCGAACGTGCACGTCTTCGACCCGTCGACGCCGGGCATCCAGGCCAAGCTGGACGAGGTGTTCCGCCAGCAGGAGTCGGCGCAGTTCGGCAGTGGCCGGCACGCGTTCCTGTTCAAGCCGGGCACGTACAACAACCTCAACGCCCAGATCGGCTTCTACACCCAGATCGCGGGCCTCGGCCTGAAGCCCGGCGACACGACCATCAACGGTGACGTGACGGTCGACGCCGGCTGGTTCAACGGCAACGCCACCCAGAACTTCTGGCGGGCGGCCGAGAACCTGGCGCTGAACCCGGTGAACGGCACCAACCGGTGGGCGGTCTCCCAGGCGGCGTCGTTCCGTCGTATGCACGTCAAGGGCGGGCTGAACCTCGCGCCGAACGGCTACGGCTGGGCCAGCGGCGGCTACATCGCCGACTCGAAGATCGACGGCCAGGTCGGCAACTACTCGCAGCAGCAGTGGTACACCCGCGACAGCGCCATCGGCGGCTGGTCCAACTCCGTGTGGAACCAGGTCTTCTCGGGTGTCGAGGGCGCCCCGGCGAACAGCTTCCCCGAGCCCCGCTACACCACCCTGAACACCACCCCCATCTCCCGCGAGAAGCCGTTCCTCTACCTGGACGGCAGCGAGTACAAGGTGTTCGCGCCGGCCAAGCGCACCAACGCCCGCGGCACCACCTGGGCGAGCGGCACCCCGCAGGGCGAGTCGATCCCGCTGAGCAAGTTCTACGTCGTCAAGCCCGGCGCCACCGCCGCCACCATCAACCAGGCGCTCGCCCAGGGCCTGCACCTGCTGTTCACCCCGGGCGTCTACCACGTCGACCGGACCATCAACGTCGACCGGGCCAACACCATCGTGCTGGGCCTCGGCCTGGCCACGATCATCCCCGACAACGGGGTGACCGCGATGCGGGTCGCCGACGTCGACGGCGTGCGGCTGGCCGGCTTCCTCATCGACGCCGGCACCGTCAACTCCCCGACCCTGCTGGAGGTCGGCCCGCAGGGAGCCTCCGCCGACCACGCTGCCAACCCCACCACCGTCCAGGACGTCTACATCCGGATCGGCGGCGCGCACGCGGGCAAGGCGACCACCAGCATGGTCGTCAACAGCGACGACACGATCATCGACCACACCTGGGTGTGGCGGGCCGACCACGGCGACGGCGTCGGCTGGGAGACCAACCGCGCCGACTACGGGGTCCGCGTCAACGGCGACGACGTGCTGGCCACCGGCCTGTTCGTCGAGCACTTCAACAAGTACGACGTCGAGTGGTACGGCGAGCGCGGACGCACGATCTTCTACCAGAACGAGAAGGCGTACGACGCGCCCAACCAGGCCGCCATCCAGAACGGCTCCACCCAGGGCTACGCCGCCTACCGCGTCGACGACTCCGTCGACACGCACGAGGCGTGGGGCCTGGGCAGCTACTGCAACTACAACGTCGACCCGTCCATCCGCCAGCACCACGGCTTCAAGACCCCGGTCAAGCCGGGCATCAAGTTCCACAGCCTGCTGGTGGTGTCGCTCGGCGGCATGGGCCACTACAACCACGTCATCAACGACACGGGCGCGTCCACGGTTCCCGCGGGAACCACGACCGTGCCGTCCACCCTGGTGTCGTTCCCCTGACACCCCGCCCGCCGGCCGCCCCGATGATCCGCGGCGGCCGGCGGCCACTCCCCTCCGGACCGGGTGACATCCCGCGCCCCGGTCCGGAGGGACCCGCGGCGCGCCCGAACCGGGCGCCCCGGCCCGCACCCCCGCAAGCCCCCCTGCGACCGTGCCGTTCCGCACCGGACGGCACGCCGCGGCCACGCGCCGTACGGGGACCGGGGACCCCCCTGGTGAGCGCTCCCCGCCCGGCACCCGACCCGCCAGGAGCAGACGTGTCCAGACCCCTCTCACCCCCCACGGCCCCCACCCGTCGCCGCGCCGGCCTCTCCCTGCTGGCCCTCGGCGCGCTGATGGCGTCGTCGCTCACCCTCACCGCCCCGACCGCGCAGGCGGCCGACACCCTGCTGTCGCAGGGCAGACCCGCCACCGCCTCGTCGCAGGAGGGTGACGCGTACGCCGCGTCGGCGGCCGTCGACGGCAATCTCACCGGCACCCGCTGGTCCAGCAAGTGGAGCGATCCTCAGTGGCTCCAGGTCGATCTGGGCCGCAGTGCGACCCTCAGCCGCGCCGTCCTGACGTGGGAAGCCGCGTACGGCAGGAGCTACCAGATCCAGGCGTCCGACAACGGCACGGACTGGCGGACCCTGAGGACCGTGACCGGCGGGGACGGTGGCACCGACGACCTCGCGCTGTCGGGCACCGGCCGCTATGTGCGGATGCTGGGGACGGAACGGTCCGGTGGTTACGGCTACTCCCTGTGGGAGTTCCAGGTCTACGGGAACACGGACGACACCCCGCCCCCCACGGGCGCGGTCCGGGTGGCGGGCTCCCAGGGGAACTGGCAGCTCACCGTCGGCGGGCAGCCGTACACCGTCAAGGGGCTGACCTGGGGCCCGGCCATCGCCGACGCCCCCCGGTACATGCCGGACGTGAAGTCGATGGGCGTCAACACGATCCGCACCTGGGGCACCGACGGCGGCACCAAGCCGCTGCTGGACTCCGCGGCGGCCCACGGCATCCGCGTGATCAACGGCTTCTGGCTCCAGCCGGGCGGCGGTCCGGGCAGCGGCGGCTGCGTGAACTACGTGACCGACACGACGTACAAGAACAACATGCTGGCCGAGTTCGCCAAGTGGGTGGAGACCTACAAGTCGCACCCCGCCACGCTGATGTGGAACGTCGGCAACGAGTCGGTGCTCGGTCTGCAGAACTGCTACAACGGCGCCGAGCTGGAGACCCAGCGCAACGCCTACACCTCCTTCGTCAACGACGTCGCCAAGAAGATCCACTCGATCGACCCGGACCACCCGGTCACGTCGACCGACGCCTGGACCGGCGCCTGGCCGTACTACAAGCGCAACGCGCCCGACCTCGACCTGTACTCGATGAACTCCTACGGCGACATCTGCAACGTGCAGAAGGACTGGGAGGCGGGCGGCTACACCAAGCCGTACATCATCACCGAGGGCGGCCCGGCCGGTGAGTGGGAGGTGCCGGACGACGCCAACGGCGTCCCCGACGAGCCCACCGACGTGCAGAAGGCCGCGGGCTACACCCAGGCGTGGAACTGCGTCACCGGCCACCGGGGCGTCGCCCTCGGCGCCACCCTCTTCCACTACGGCATCGAGCACGACTTCGGCGGCGTCTGGTTCAACCTCGTGCCCGACGGGCTGAAGAGGCTCTCCTACTACGCCGTCAAGCGGGCCTACACCGGGACGACCGGCAGCGACAACACCCCGCCCGTCATCTCCGACATGAGCGTCGGCCCCGCCTCGTCCGCCCCGGCGGGCGGCGAGTTCACCGTCCGCGCCGACGTCCGCGACCCCGACGGCGACCCGATCACGTACAAGGTCTTCCTCAGCGGGAACTACGCCAACGGCGACAAGCGCCTGGTCGAGGCCAAGTGGCGGTCCACGGGCAACGGGACCTTCGCCGTGACGGCGCCCGAGAAGCTCGGCGTGTGGAAGGTGTACGTCCAGGCCCAGGACGGCCGCGGCAACGCCGGCATCGAGACCAAGTCGGTCAAGGTCGTCGCCCCGCCGGTCAGCGGCACGAACGTGGCGCTGAACAAGCCCACCACCGCCTCCTCCTTCCAGGCCTCCTACGGCGACTGCCCGTGCGAGCCCACCAAGGCGACGGACGGCAGGGCCGACACCCGCTGGGCGAGTGACTGGAGCGACCCGCAGTGGATCCGCGTCGACCTCGGCGCCGCCACCGCCATCCGCAAGCTGCAGCTCGTATGGGACCCCGCCTACGCGAAGTCCTACGAGGTCCAGGTGTCCGACGACGGAAACACCTGGCGCACGGTGCACACCACGACGACCGGCAACGGCGACGTCGACACCATCGACGTCGCGGCGACCGCACGGCACGTACGACTGCACCTGACGGCGCGTGGCACCGGCTGGGGCTACTCGCTGCACGAGTTCGGCGTCCACAGCTGACGCACGCACCCCACCAGGCCCCCGGCAGGGGGCGGCGCTCAGCCCCCTGCCGGGTCACCGTCCCCCCACCCACGGGCTGGAGGCCCTCCATGAGATGGCGTTCGAAACAGCTCTCCGCGCTCCTTCTCGGCAGCGCTCTCGTCGCATCGGTCCTCGGTCTCGGCACGGTCGCCACCGCGGCCGGTGCGGGAAGTCCCGCCCCGGCCGGCGGCCACACCGGGCACACGACGGCGGTGTCGGCCCGGGCGTCCGCCGACGACCCCGACGGGGACGGCTACATACCGGCCGTCCCCCAGGTCACCGGCGTCACACCGTCCACACACACCCCACCGCCGCGCTACCACAAGGAGTTCCAGGCCAACTGCTCCGTCACGCACACCGCTGCGGACGACCCGATCGTGTACCCGGGGCAGCCGGGCAGGTCCCACGACCACACCTTCATGGGCAACACGTCGACGCACGCCGGCAGCACCACCGCGAGCCTCTACGGCGGCAGGACGACCTGCCTGGCGCCGGCCGACGCGTCCGCGTACTGGATGCCGTCCCTGTACAACGGGGACAGGAAGATCCTCCCGGTGGGCCCGCAGGTCATCTACTACAAGGCCGGTGTCACCGACTACACCAGCGTGCGGCCGTTCCCCAAGGGGCTGCGGTTCGTCGTGGGCGATCCGATGCAGAGCGCCGACGAGTTCCGCCGCCACCGCGGCTTCGTCGAAGGCTGGGAATGCGGTGACAGCTTCTTCAACACCGACATCCCCGCGAGCTGCCCGAGCCGGCCCGACGTCCAGCTCAACATCCGTATGCAGGCCCCCAGTTGCTGGGACGGCAAGTACCTCGACACCCCCGACCACAAGAGCCACATGGCCTACCCGGTCGTCAAACCCGGCACCAACGACAACATGTGCCCGGCCTCCCACCCGGTCGCCGTGCCGATGATCGAGTTCAAGATGGCCTTCCCGGTCAACGGCGACATGAGCCAGGTCCGCCTGGCCAGCGGGCGCGGCTACTCCTTCCACTACGACTTCTTCAACGCGTGGGAGGAGCGCACCCTCAAGGCACTGGTCGACGGGTGCATCAGGGGCGGCTTCCAGTGCGACGCACGCGGCTACGACCTGTACCACCCGGAGCGGGGCCCGATCCTGAACGAGGACTACCGGCTGCCCTGACCGACAAGATTCCCCGGGGCCCGGCCGCTCCCGCTCACGCGAGGGCGGCCGGGCCCTCCGCCCTGTCCGGCAGCCTGCGGCATCCGGCGAGGGCCATGACCGACGAACTGTGAGAGAAGGGCGGGACGTGGACGACAGCACGCTCGACCGGCACATCGGCAAGCTGACCCTTGACCAGAAGGTACGTCTGCTCACCGGCGCGACGACCTGGCGCACGGCGGGGGAACCCGGCATCGGACTGCGGGAGATGGCGATGTCGGACGGTCCGGCCGGCGTCCGGGGCGAGGCGTGGGACGAACGATGCCCCTCCGCGCTGCTTCCCTCCGCGTCGGCCCTGGGGGCCCTGTGGGACGAGGAACTGGTGGAGGAACTCGGCGGGCTGCTGGCCGCGGAGGCCGTCCGCAAGGGCGTCGACGTGGTGCTGGCCCCGACGCTCAACCTCCACCGGACCCCGCTCGGGGGCCGGCACTTCGAGTGCTTCTCCGAGGACCCCGAGCTGACGGGCCGTACCGGCGCCGCGCTGATCCGCGGCATCCAGGCCCATGGCGTGGCCGCCACGGCCAAGCACTACGTCGCCAACGACTCCGAGACCGACCGGCTGACCGTCGACGTGCGCGTGTCCGAGCGGGCCCTGCACGAGGTGTACCTGGCGCCCTTCGAGGCGGCCGTCGAGGCGGGCGTGTGGCTCGTGATGGCGGGCTACAACTCCGTCAACGGCGCGACGATGACGGCCCACCCCCTCCTGGCGGACCCCCTCAAGGAGGAATGGGGGTTCGACGGGGTCGTGGTGTCCGACTGGGGCGCCGTGCGGTCGGCCGAGGAGCCGGCCCGCGCCGCCCTCGACCTGGCGATGCCCGGCCCGCAGAGCCCCTGGGGCGCGGAGCTGGTCCAGGCCGTGAAGGACGGACGGGTGGCGCAGGACGCCGTCGACGAGAAGGTCGGACGGCTGCTGCGGCTCGCCGGCCGGGTGGGCGCCTTCACCCCGTACCTCCGGCACCGCGCACCGGTGCGGCGTCCGCAGCAGGGCAGGGCGCTGTTGCGCCGGGCGGTCGCGGCCGGTTCCGTCCTGCTGGCCAACCGGGGGGTGCTGCCGCTCGATCCGGCGGAGCTGTCCAACGTCGCGGTCATCGGCGCGCACGCCGCGTCACCCCGCACCCAGGGCGGCGGCAGCGCCGGCGTCTTTCCCTCGGACGTGGTGACCCCACTGGCCGGCATCCGGGCGCGGCTGCGCGGCCGGGCCCGGGTGGTGCACGTCCCCGGCCCGCTCCCGGGCGGCGGCGCGGCGCCGCTCGGCGCCGACGAGTGCAGCGACCCGCGCTCGGGCGCCCCCGGCGTGCTGCTGCGCGTCCTGGACGGGACGGGGCGTGAACTGCACGCCGAGCACCGCCTCTCGGGCCGGCAGCTGGAGCCGGACCTGCCGCCGGGCGCCCGCACGGTGGAGATCAGCGCGCTGCTGCGACCGCGGCAGCAGGGAACGTGGACGTTCGGCGTCGGCGGCTTCGGCCGGATGACGCTCACCGTCGACGGACACACCGTCCTGGACGGCGTGTTCCCCCGCGGGACGGACGACCCGGCGGTCGTCCACGTCAACCCGCCCGTTCAGCAGGCCTCGACGGAGCTGACGTCGAAGCGGCCCGTGCTCGTGACGGCGCGGCGCGAACTGGTCCACGGCAGCGGTCGCGCCACCGTGGTCACCGCGACGCCGCCGCAGCCCGACGCCGAGCGCACGAGGGCCGCCGCGGTGGAGGCGGCCGGGCAGGCGGACGCCGCGATCGTGGTCGTCGGCACCACCGAAGACGACGAGACCGAGGGGTACGACCGAGGCCACCTGTCCCTCGGCGGGCACCAGGACGATCTCGTGCGGGCCGTGGCCGCGGTCAACCCGCGCACGGTCGTCGTCGTCAACAGCGGCGGTCCGGTCGAGATGCCGTGGCGACAGGACGTGGGCGCGCTGCTGCTCGCGTGGTTCCCCGGGCAGGAGGCCGGCGCGGGGCTCGCCGACGTACTGTTCGGCCTCGAAGAGCCGGGCGGGCGGCTCCCCACGACCTGGGGCGCGTCTCTCAGGGACACGCCGGTGACGCGCACGCGACCCGCACAGGGCCGTCTCGACTACGCCGAGGGTCTGCACATCGGCCACCGGGCCTGGCTGCGGGCCGGCCGAGCGCCCGCCTTCTGGTTCGGCCACGGGCTCGGCTACACCAGCTGGGAGTACGAGGCCGTCGAGGCGCCGGCGAAGGTCACGGCGGGCGAGGCGTTCACCGTGCGGGTGCACCTGCGCAACACGGGGACCCGCGCCGGACGGGAGGTCGTCCAGGTCTACGCCGCGCGGCCGGAGTCGGCCGTGGAGCGGCCCGTACGCTGGTTCGCCGGATACGCGGCGGTCCGCGCGGAGCCGGGCCGGACGGTGACCGCCGAGGTGGAGGTGGCGCCCCGCGCCCTGCGTCACTGGTCGCCGGAGGAGCGCGCCTGGTCCACCGAGCCCGGTCCGTACCGGCTCATGGTGGGCAGGTCGGCGGGGGACCTGCGCTGGGAGGGTGAACTGACGGTCGAGCGTCGGGCGTTCAGCGGCTGAGGCCCTTCACTGCGCCGCCCGTTCGCGCAGGCTCGTCTGCCACACGGGGCCCTGCTGCTCCGGGGCCGACTCGGCGCGGCGGCCACCGCGGGCGAAGAAGTCGGCGAGCGGCAGGATCGCGGCTCCGACGGTGACGGCGTCCGGTCCGAGGGTGCCCAGGTCGATGCTGACGCGCCCGCCGGGGTACTTCAGCGAGTACGACGCGGTGTACGTCCGCACGGTGTCGAGGAAGCGCCGGCCGAGCTGGAGCCCGGCCCAGCCGCCGACGAGGATGCGTTCGGGCTGGAACAGGTTGATCAGGTCGGAGAAGCCCGCACCGAGGAACTCGGCGGTCTCCTCCAGGACGGCCAGGGCGGTCGCGTCGGCAGGCGCCGTGGCGCCCTCGGCGTCGGGGACGGGGTACGCGGCGGCGAGCATCGCGGTCAGCGCGGTCTCCTCGTCCGCGCCCGCCGGTGGCCGCCCGCCCGCCTCCGCCCACCGTTCCAGCAGCGCCTCCGCGCCGGCGTACGCCTCCAGGCAGCCCGTCGCGCCGCAGCGGCAGTTCCGGCCCCGCACCCGTACGGTCAGATGTCCCCACTCCAGGGCCCGGCCGGACCGCATGTCGTCGGTGACGACGCAGGCGCCGACGCCGGAGCCGAAGAGGACCACCACCGCGTTCTGCGCCCCGCGCCCGGCGCCGAACCACATCTCGGCCTGACCGAGCGTCTTGGCGCCGTTGTCGATGTAGTACGGCACGGCCTCGGGCAGCAGCCGGGACTCGCGCAGCAGGCGTTCCAGCGGGACGGCGTCCCAGCCGATGGTCTGGCCGTGCACGACGGCGCCGTCCTGCGCGCTCCGGGCGACGATGCCCGGCACTCCGATGCCGACGCCCAGCAGCCGCTCCGCCGGGATGCCGGCCCGGTCCAGGACCTCGGGGATGCCTTCGCGAAGGTGACCGACCACGACACCGACGTCGTAGCGGTCGACGCGCCGCACCGCGTCGGTGGCCAACGGCCGCTCCACGCGGGCGAGTTCGGTCAGAGCCAGGTCGAACAGCTCGATCCGCACCCGCGTCTCGCCGACGTCCACGCCGATCATGTAGCCGCTGTGCGCGCTGATGCGCAGGAGCGTCCGGGGCCGGCCCCCGGCCGAGTCCACGCTGCCGGCCTCCTCCACCAGGCCCTCGGCGACCAGCTCGGACACCACGTTGCTCACCGAGCCCGAGCTGAGCCCGGTGACCGGGCCGAGCGAGAAGCGGCTGAGGGGCCCGTCGAAATACAACCGTTGCAACACCGCAGTGCGATTCTCGCGCCGCAGGTCACGCACCGTCCGGCCGCTGCGCATCTTCACCCTGCCCCCTCGTCCTCAATGTCCTGCACGCAACTTACATGGGGCCGGGGCCTTGACGCGACCTTCACTTGAGGTTTAACTCACACCGTGAATTAAGCGGCGGGGTGCTTCAGGGCTCGAACGCGGGACGTCACTCGTGTCGCACCCTCCCCGCAGACGAAATCCGTCAACCCTCCCGGAAGGGCCCCTGAAGACATGCGCAGAATCAGAGCCGCAGCCGTCGGCGTCGTCACCCTCTCCCTCGTTCTCACCGCGGCCGCCTGCGGTGGGGGCTCCTCCGGCTCGGAGGGCTCCAACGACCAGCCGAAGACGCTCACCTACTGGGCTTCGAACCAGGGCGCCAACCTGGAGGTCGACAAGAAGGTCCTCCAGCCGGAACTCGACAAGTTCGAGAAGCAGACCGGCATCAAGGTGAAGCTGGAGGTCGTGCCCTGGTCCGACCTGCTCAACCGGATCCTCACCGCCACCACCTCCGGCCAGGGTCCCGACGTCCTCAACATCGGCAACACCTGGTCCGCCTCCCTCCAGGCCACCGGCGCCCTGCTGCCCTGGGACGCCGAGAACTTCAAGGCGATCGGCGGCCGGGACCGCTTCGTGGAGTCCGCGCTCGGCTCCACCGGCGCCCAGGGCCAGGACCCCGCCGCCGTGCCGCTGTACTCCATGGCCTACGCGCTCTACTACAACAAGAAGCTGTTCGCCGAGGCCGGGATAGAGAAGCCGCCGGCCACCTGGGCCGAGCTGGTCGCGGCCGGCAAGAAGCTCACCGCGAAGGGTTACAACGGTCTGGGCGCCGAGGGCTCCAACCTGTCGAACAACATCCACCAGGTGTTCGTCCTCGGCAAGCAGCACGGCGCCGACTTCTTCACCGCCGACGGCAAGCCGGACTTCACCTCCGCCGGCGCGGTGGCCGCGGTCAAGCACTACGTCGACCTGATGGCCAAGGACAAGATCGTCGCCCCGGGCAACGCCGAGTACGCCCAGAACCAGTCCCTGAGCGACTTCGCGAAGGACAAGACGGGCATGGTGCTGTGGCAGACCGCGTCCGCCACCTTCAAGACCCAGGGCATGAACGACGACGAGTGGGGAGTGGCGCCCGCCCCCGTGCTGTCCGGCGAGCCCGGCCCGGGCGAGGCCACCAACTCCATGGTCGCCGGCATCAACCTGGCCGTCTTCAAGAACACCAAGAACATCGACGGCGCCAAGAAGTTCGTCAACTTCATGACCAGCGAGGAAGAGCAGGTCGTCCTCAACAAGGCCTACGGCTCCATCCCGCCGGTCAAGGCCGCGCAGGAGGACCCGGCCTTCAACACCCCCGCGCTCGCCGTGCTGCGCGAGACCCTGGCGAGCAGCGCCACCGCGCTCCCGCAGGTGCCCGAGGAGTCCCAGTTCGAGACCGTCGTCGGCACCGCGGTCAAGGAGCTGTTCGCCGACGCCGCCGCGGGACGGCCGGTGACCACCGAGTCGGTGCGGGCCAAGCTCGAGAAGGCCCAGCAGCAGATGCCCAAGAACTGAGTGGCGGACCACCACGATGACTCTCACCGCTGCCCCTGACACAGGCGAGCGGAAGGCACGCAAGAGTTCCCCCGGAGCGCCGCGCAAGCGCCGCTCCGGGCGGCTGCGGCGCATCAGCCTGCCGTACCTCCTGCTCCTGCCCGCGCTCCTGCTCGAACTGCTGGTCCACCTCGTGCCGATGGTGATCGGCATCGCCGTCAGCTTCAAGGAGCTGACCCAGTTCTACATCCGCGACTGGACCACCGCGCCCTGGGCCGGCTTCGACAACTACTCCCTCGCGGTCGACTTCGACGCCCCCGTGGGCGAGGCGCTGCTCAACTCCTTCGTCACCACCTGCCTGTTCACCGTCCTGTCGGTCGGCCTGTGCTGGCTGCTCGGGGCGGCCGCCGCCATCTTCATGCAGGAGAGCTTCCGCGGCCGCGGCTTCCTGCGCACGCTCTTCCTCGTCCCGTACGCGCTGCCCGTCTACGCCGCCGTCATCACCTGGGCGTTCATGTTCCAGCGGGACAACGGCCTGATCAACCACGTCGTGCACGACCAGCTCGGCCTCACCGACAGCCCGCCGTTCTGGCTGATCGGCGACAACAGCTTCGTCGCCCTGCTCGTCGTGTCGGTGTGGAAGGGCTGGCCCTTCGCCTTCCTCATCATCATGGCCGGACTGCAGAACATCCCCCGGGAGATCTACGAGGCCGCCGCCCTCGACGGAGCCGGCGTCTGGCAGCAGGTCCGCCGCATCACGCTGCCGTCGCTGCGCCCGGTCAACCAGGTCCTCGTCCTCGTGCTGTTCCTGTGGACGTTCAACGACTTCAACACCCCCTTCGTCCTCTTCGGCGAGGCGGCGCCCGAGGCCGCGGACCTCATCTCCCTGCACATCTACCAGTCCTCGTTCCAGACCTGGAACTTCGGCGCCGGCTCCGCCATGTCGGTCCTGCTGCTGCTGTTCCTGCTCGTGGTGACAGGCGTCTACCTCCTGCTCACGTCCCGAGGAAGGAAGGCCTCCGATGCCTAGCCAGTCCCGGCGTCAGGCCCGCTCCCCCATGGCCGCCCCGCAGTCCTTCCTGTGGAGCCGGCGGATCTTCCTGACGCTCCTCGCCGGCTTCGTCCTGCTGCCGGTGTACGTGATGATCTCCAGCTCGCTCAAGCCGCTGGAGGACGTGTCCGGCAAGTTCCAGTGGTTCCCCACGGGCCTCACCGTCCGCCCGTACTTCGACATCTGGGAAACCGTCCCGCTGGCCGACTACTTCGTGAACTCGCTGATCGTGGCCGGCGCGGCGACCGTCTGCTCCGTCACCATCGCCGTGTTCGCGGCCTACGCGGTCAGCCGCTACACCTTCCGCGGCAAGCGGGTCTTCACGGTCACGGTGCTCTCGACGCAGATGTTCCCCGGCATCCTCTTCCTGCTGCCGCTGTTCCTCATCTACGTCAACATCGGCAACGTCACCGGCATCGCCCTCTTCGGCTCCCGCGGCGGCCTGATCCTCACCTATCTCACCTTCTCGCTGCCCTTCTCCATCTGGATGCTGATCGGGTACTTCGACTCGGTCCCCAGAGACCTCGACGAGGCGGCCAAGGTGGACGGGTGCGGACCGCTCGGGGCCCTCTTCCGGGTCATCGTGCCCGCCGCGGTCCCGGGCATCGTCGCCGTCGCCGTCTACGCGTTCATGACCGCATGGGGCGAGGTCCTCTTCGCCTCCGTGATGACCAACGACACCACCCGCACGCTCGCCGTCGGCCTCCAGGGCTACTCCACCCAGAACGACGTGTACTGGAATCAGATCATGGCCGCGTCCCTGGTCGTGAGCCTTCCGGTCGTCGCCGGCTTCCTGCTCCTCCAGCGCTACCTCGTCACCGGGCTGACCGCCGGCGCCGTCAAGTAGCGGCCCGCGCTCCCTGCGCCCACCGCACCCTCCGATCATCCCAGTCACCCCAGAGAGGCACCCTCCGTGTCCGAAGCGATAGACCTCGCCGCCTTCCCCCCCGACTTCGTGTGGGGCACGGCCACATCCGCCTACCAGATCGAGGGCGCCGTCGCCGAGGACGGCCGGGCCCCGTCGATCTGGGACACCTTCTCCCACACCCCGGGGAAGATCGACAACGACGACCACGGCGACGTGGCCTGCGACCACTACCACCGCTGGCCCGAGGACATCGCCCTCATGAAGGAGCTGGGCGCCGGCGCCTACCGGATGTCCATCGCCTGGCCCCGCGTCGTCCCCGGCGGCGACGGCCCCGTCAACGCGGCCGGCCTCGACTTCTACGACCGCCTCGTCGACGGCCTCCTCGACGCCGGCATCACGCCCAACATCACCCTCTACCACTGGGACCTTCCCCAGGCGCTCCAGGACCGGGGCGGCTGGACCAGCCGCGAGACCGCCGAGCACCTCGCCGCCTACGCCTCCGCGGTCGCCGGGCGGCTCGGCGACCGGGTCACCCGCTGGGCCACCCTCAACGAGCCGCTGTGCTCCGGATGGATCGGTCACCTCGAAGGCCGGATGGCCCCCGGCCTCACCGACCTGACCGCCGCCGTGCACGCCTCGTACCACCTGCTCCTCGGCCACGGACTGGCCGCGCAGGCGATCCGCGCGGCTGTGCCGGGCGCCCAGGTCGGGCTCGTGACCAACCACTCGACCGTGGAGGCCGCCTCCACCCGGCCCGAGGACATCGCCGCGGCCACCCGCATGGACGGCCACACCAACCGCTGGTGGCTCGACCCCGTCTACGGCCGGGGCTTCCCCGCCGACATGCGCGAGCTCTACGGCGTCGAACTGCCGGAACGCCCGGGCGACCTGGAGACGATCGCCGTCCCGCTCGACTGGCACGGCCTCAACTACTACTTCCCGGTCACGGTCGCCGACGACCCGGCCGGCCCCGTCCCGTACGCCCGCGAGATCCGCCTGCCCGGCGTGCCCCGCACCGGCATGGACTGGCAGATCGACGCCGACGGCCTGGAGGCGTTCCTGATGCGGCTGACCGACGACTACGGCGTCCGCAAGCTGTACGTCACCGAGAACGGCTCCGCCTTCCCCGACACCGTCGCACCCGACGGCACCGTCGACGACCCCGACCGGGCCCGCTATCTGGAACAGCACGTGAGCGCCTGCGCCCGCGCCGTCCGCAAGGGCGCCCCCCTCGCCGGCTACTACGCCTGGTCCCTTCTCGACAACTTCGAATGGGCCTACGGCTACGACAAGCGCTTCGGCCTCGTCCACGTCGACTACGCGACGCAGGCCCGCACCGTCAAGTCCAGCGGCCACCGCTACGCCGACATCATCCGCGCCCACCGCCGGCTCCAGGGCTGACCCGCGCCCCGGAGGATGCTCCCGCCCGCGGGAACGGGTGCGCCGCCAGGAGCGCGGCGGGCCGTGGGGGGCGCCGGCTTGCCGGCCGGCGCCCCCCACGGCGCCCCGGGCGAAGCGGGCATGGGCTGTGCGCGGCTTGGGGCCGTCACGCCCGGATCGCCCCCGCCGTGTGAGTTCGCCGGTCGAGTGTCACTCGGGTCCCGCTCCAGCCTCGGTCTTTCGAGACGGTCCACCGACGACGTCGGCGGACCGTCTTGTCGTCGGTGGCCATGGCCGGGCAGGTGGGAGCCCGAGTGTCGCCTCGCGTGAACGCATGGCCCGTTCGTCGCCCGAACGCGGTCCTCGGCCCGGTCCCACAGGACGCGGGACGGGTCCCGTCATGCCTCTGACACCGTGCCCCCGCATGTGGGGCATCACCTCGGGTGCGCCCCTTCACGGTTATCGACCACAACCGTCCGGCCCCGAAACGTCCGTCTCGGTCGACCGGGGCTGTCAAGGGAAGCGAGGCCCAATGAGACGCATGATTCATGCGCTGTTAGTGGGTGCGGTCGCCGTCGGAGTCCCGGGTGGGTTCCACCCGGCCGCCTCGGCCGCCGCCACCCCTCCGCTGGAGGTCAAGAGCGTCACGGCGAGCGCCGATGACGGCAACGTCGCCGCCAACACCCTCGACGACGACCTGAGTACCCGCTGGTCCGCCGAGGGCGACGGGGTGTCCATCCGCTACGACCTCGGCTCGGTGCAGACCGTCGGGTCGGTGTCGGTCGCCTGGCACCAGGGCGACCGCAGGCAGAGCACCTTCGACGTCCAGCTGTCCGCGGACGGATCGTCGTGGACCACCGTCGTCAACCGGAAAGCCGGCGGTGGCAGCACTCTTGAGCAGCAGAGCCACGACTTCGCCGACGCCCCGGCCCGCTACCTGCGGATCGTCGGCCACGGAAACACGACCAACGACTGGACCAGCATCACCGAGACGGACATCCACGGAGCCGACGGAGGCGGAGGCGACGGTGGCGGCTCCTGCGCGTACCCGGCGGACGTGCTGGACCTGACGAACTGGTACATCGGGCTGCCGGTGGGCGACGAGGAGTCCCCCACCAACGTCTACCAGCCGCAACTCGCCACGTACCGGCACGACCCGTGGTTCGTCACGGCCGACGACTGCTCGGCCGTCCGGTTCCGGGCACCGGTCAACGGGGTCACCACCAGCGGCTCCAGCTACCCTCGCTCGGAGCTGCGGGAGATGACGGACTCCGGTACGGCCAAGGCAAGTTGGTCGTCCACGTCCGGCACCCACACCATGGTGATCGACCAGGCCATCACGGCCGTTCCCGAGGAGAGGCCGTACGTCGTCGCCGGGCAGATCCACGACGCCTCCGACGACGTCACCGTCTTCCGCCTCGAAGGCAGCAGGCTCTACATCACCGACGGCGACACGTCGCATCACCATCTGGTGACGGACACCTACCGGCTGGGCACGAGGTTCCAGGCGAAGTTCGAGGTCAGGGACGGCGAGACGAGGGTCTACTACAACGGCGCGTTGCAGACCACGCTGTCGAGGGACTACTCCGGCGCCTACTTCAAGGCCGGCGCGTACACGCAGGCCAACTGCGGCAACGCGGATCCGTGCAGCGCGGACAACTACGGCGAGGTCAAGATCTACGGCCTCGACGTCACACACGGCGACGGCGCGGGCGGAGGTTCCGGGGACTCGACCGAGGCCGCCGAGCGGTACGGCTGGGGCGCCCCGCTGCCGGTCTCCGACGAGTTCGACTACACCGGCGCGGTCGACCCCGCCAAATGGGCCGTGCCGACGGGCGAGGTCGGCGGCACGCAGGGATGCTGGGAAGGACACGCCGGGAACGGCCGCCGCTGCGCCGAGAACAGCACCGTCGCCAACGGCATGCTCACCATGCGCGGCGAGGCGAACGGCGACACGGGCTGGCTGCGGCAGCGGCGTGACGCCCAGTACGGCCGGTGGGAGATCCGTTCGCGCTCACGGAACACCGGCTCGGCCGGCGGGCTCTACCACGTGCTGCACCTGATCTGGCCCACCGCGGGCAACCGGCTCGAGAACGGGGAGTACGACTGGGTCGAGACGTCCGACCCCGAAGCCCAGTGCCTCACCGCTTTCCTGCACTATCCGAAGAGCCCGACGGACAAGAAGGAACGCAACGACCACTGCCCGGTGGACATGACGCAGTGGCACAACTTCGCTTTCGAGTGGACGCCGGACGCATTGGTGGGCTACGTCGACGGCGTCGAGTGGTTCCGGGAGTCGGGCGGCGCGGACGCCGACCGGGGGGACATCCAGACGATGCCCTCGGGGCATCTGAACATCCAGCTCGACAACTTCACCGGCGACAGCGGGCTGCGCCCGGCCGTGCTCGAGGTCGACTGGGTCCGGACGTACGACATCGAGCCCGCCGGCGGCGATCCCGGCGATCCCGGCGAGGACCTGCCGGTCCGGGTGGTCGGCGTCTCGGCGAGTCCCGATGACGGCAACGTCCCCGCCAACACCCTGGACAACGACCTGAGTACCCGCTGGTCGTCCGAGGGCGACGGGGCGTGGATCCGCTATGACCTGGGCTCGACGCGGACCGTCGGGTCGGCGTCGGTCGCCTGGCACCAGGGAGTCGGCAGAACGAACACGTTCGACGTCCAGCTGTCCGAGGACGGGGCCTCGTGGAGGACCGTCCTGGCACGAACCACCAGCAGCGGCACCACACTTCAGCAGGAGAAGTACGACTTCGCCGACGCCCCGGCCCGCTACGTGCGGATCGTCGGCCACGGAAACACGACCAACGACTGGACCAGCATCACCGAGACGGACATCTACGGAGCCGACAGCAGCGGCGGAGACGACGGCGGCGGGGACGACGGGGAGCCGACCCCTGTCCGCACGGTCCGTGTGGCGGACTCGGACGCGTTGGAGAGCGCGTTCGGGGACGCGCGGGCCGGTGACCGCATCGTCCTCGCGGACGGCACGTACGCGATCGGCGGCATGACCGGCAAGAACGGAACGGCCGCCGCACCCATCACCGTGGTCGCCGAGAACCGCGGCAGGGCGGTGATCGGCGACGGGCAGCTGGAAGTCGCGGACTCCTCCTACGTCACCTTCCAGGGCCTGAAGTTCACGAACAGCGACACCCTGAAGATCACCAGGTCGAACCATGTGCGGCTGACCCGCAACCACTTCCGGCTGACCGAGGAGTCCTCACTGAAGTGGGTGATCATCCAGGGTGCGGGCAGCCACCACAACCGGATCGATCACAACCTGTTCGAGGAGAAGCACCAGCTCGGGAACTTCATCACCATCGACGGATCCGAGACCCAGCAGTCACAGCACGACCGCATCGACCACAACCACTTCCGCGACATCGGCCCCCGCGCGGACAACGAGATGGAGGCCATCCGGGTCGGCTGGAGCGGAATCTCCCGGTCGAGCGGATTCACCGTCGTCGAGTCGAACCTCTTCGAGAACTGCGACGGTGACCCGGAGATCGTCTCCGTGAAGAGCAACGACAACGTCGTCCGCTACAACACCTTCCGCGCCTCCCAGGGCGTCCTGTCCCAGCGGCACGGGAACCGGGGCGTCTTCCACGGCAACTTCTTCCTCGGCGAGGGCAAGGCGGAGACCGGCGGGATCCGTCTCTACGGCCAGGACCACAAGGTCTACAACAACTACTTCGAGGGCCTGACCGGCACCGGCCACGACGCCGCGCTGCAGATCGACGGCGGCGACGTGGACACCTCGGGCGCGCTGAACGCACACTGGCGCGTCTACCGGGCGACCGTCGTGAACAACACCTTCGTGAACAACGTGTCGAACATCGAGATCGGCGCCAACTACAGCCTTCCCCCGGTCGACTCCGTCATCGCCGACAACGTCGTCACCGGCAGCCGGGGCAAGCTGATCAACGAAGTCAGGAAGCCCCTGAACATGACCTACTCCGGGAACGTGGCCTGGCCGACCGGATCGGCGACCCTCGGCGTGTCCGTGCCCGCCGGCTCCGTCAGGGCGGTCGACCCGCTGCTCGCCCTGGACGGTTCGCTCTACCGGATCGGCGCGGGAAGCCCGGCGATCGACTCCGGCACCGGCGGCCACCTCTTCGTGACCGACGACATGGACGGCCAGGCCCGCTCCGGCGGCGTCGACGTCGGCGCCGACGAGCGGTCGGCGTCCACGGTCGCACGGGCCCCGCTCACCGCGGTGGACGTCGGCCCCGGGGCCGCGTAGGACAGGCGAAAGGACCGGTGACGGGCCGACCCCCGTCACCGGTCCTGACCGTCGCGCGGGGTACTGCGGTCCGGCGCTCCCGGCGGGCCCGGGCGGCGCCGGCTGCGCGTCGAGCGCGTGACTACGGCTGTCCCCCGGGCGCGCCGTCCGGGCCGCCGGGGACGTCGTCCATCAGGTCCAGGTCCGGCGGGACGAGGGTCGTCGACTCGACCAGGCCCTTGAGCAGGTTGTGCAGCAGGCTGTTGTCGGAGGGCCGCTCCCCGGACCTGTCGTGCATCAGCGCGTAGCGGAAGCCGGTGCCGTGCAGCCGGCGTCGTACGGCCTCTATCCGGTGCTCGATCCTGCGCTCGTTCCAGTTGCCGTCCGGGCGCAGATGGGCGAGCTGCCGGGCGGCCATGGAGTACGTCAGGGGCCGCGGATCCTCCTCGTAGAGCAGGTACCGCTGGCCGAGCACGACCAGAAGCAGCCGTTCGTCGTCGTTGAGGGCCCAGGTCTGCGGCCGCAGGGTGTCGGCCCGCCGGCGGGAGACGGGGCCCTGGTCGTCGTGGTCGGCGACGTACAGCTCGACCAGGTGCTCGCGGTAGCCGGAGCCCTTGACGAACAGAGGGGTGTATCCGGTGCTCAGGGGCAGGGGCTCGGTGGCGCTGTGCATCATCCGGCCGCGCGGCAGCCGCACGAGCTGAAGCCCGGTGTTGCGCAGCCACCAGTGGCCCTGGCGGAACGTCAGCTCCCCGTGCCGGCGGCTCACCCGGAGATCGTCGATACCGACCTCCAGGTCCACGTCGGGGCGCTCGCCCCGCCCGAAGCGGACGGTCCGTCCGGGGCTGGGCGGGACGCAGAGGTCGCCGGTGACCGTGCGCGCGTGCAGGGTGCCGGGCGCGGTGGGCGCGACACCGCGCGCGAGGCTGGTGGAGAAGGACATCGCGGGTCTCCTCGGTGCGGAGGGCGGAGGACGCCTGTGGTTCGACACGGCGGGGCCTCGGGGCGACCGGCTCCGCCGGACGTGCCCGCCAGTTTGCGCCAACCTGTTCGGGACCCCTCCCGAACGTGCTGGGCACCATTCTCAGAGGGCGGGCAGGTTCGCGGCGGCGGAGGCCGCGAGGTCGGTGGCCATGTCGCAGAGGTCGCCGAGGGGCCGCCTGCCGCCGACGTACAGACGCAGCATCTCGGCGGCCGTCTCGGCGTCGTGGCCGCCGTACTCGCGGTGGACGACGAAGACCGTGCAGGTTCCGTCGCCGTCGCCCTTCGGCACGACGACGGCGTCGTGGCCGCCGAGCCGGACGGGGTCGCCGTCGCGCGCGGACTTCGGCTGGTCGCGGAAGAAGGCGATCCGCGTCTCCAGGTCGTCGACGTCGCTGAACCACTCGCAGCTCCAGTGGGCGACGCCCGCCTCGGGCGCGTCGGCTTTGATGCCCGGCACGGCGGACAGGGCCTTGGCGTCGAGCAGCGCGCAGGCGTCCGCCCAGGCCAGGGACTCGGCGGGGTAGGCGGGCGTACGGCGTGGCAGCGGGCCCCGGTTGAGCACCTCGGCGGCGCTGCGGGCGGCGGCTTCGGCGACCGCGCACAACGTGGCCGTGCCGCCGTCCACCGTGCCCTCGTCGTCGATGTCGACGCGGATCCGGACGACGTCGCCCGCCTCGCCCGGCTTCCCGTGGGACAGCAGCAGGGCGCACTCGTCCTCGGCCGGGGGTTCCTCCCGGACGGCGACGCCCCCGATGGTCCGGGAGGGGACCGTCAACTCCGGCGGCGAGCCGTCGCGCAGCTGGAACGACACGTCGATGCGGTTTTCGTCGTCGGTCTGGACGAGCACGTCACAGCGGTCGAAGTTGCCGTAGTCCACGTCCACGCGGCTGTCGCCGAACCGGTCGAAGGCCGCGGGATCGGCCAGGGCGCACACGTCCGCGGTGTGCGGATCGCCGATCAGGGACCGCGCCGCGCCGTGCAAGGAGTCCCCGGGAAGCTGCCGCTGGGCGGAACCGCTCCCGGTCCCTCCCGCGGCGTCGTCGCCCCGGTCGTCCCGGTCGCCGGAGAGGGCGAGCAGGGCGACCGCCACCGCGGCGCTCGCACCGAGCGCCGCGATGGGTAACCACCGGCGGGGGCGCCGGACCTTGCCGTCGGCGACGGCCGCCAGGAGCCGCCGCGCCTCGGCGGCCTCGGGGCGTTCTTGTGGATCGCGCCGCAGCATGGCCGAGAGCACGGGGTACAGGGGCCCCACGGCATGGGCGTCGATCTCCACGACACCCTGTTCCGCCTTCCAGTACGCCAGTCGGGCGCTGTCCTCTCCGCCGGCCCGTCGCGCCGCGTCTCCCCGTGGTGGGGCGCCGGTGACGAGTGCGTGGAGCGTGGCGGCCAGGCAGAACACGTCGGAGGCGGGCAGGGGGATGTTCCCGCGGGCCAGTTCGGGAGCGGCGTAGTCGGGGGTGAAGCTGTACGGGCCGTTGGCCGTGATGGTCTCGGCGCCGCCGACGCGGTATGCGGCGCCGAAGTCCAGCAGCTTGGCGGTGCCGTGCCGGGTGAGCCCGATGTTGGCGGGCTTGACGTCGCAGTGGACGACCCCGGCCGCGTGCAGCGTGGCCAGCGCGTCGGCGAGCTGGGCGCCGATGCGGGCCGCCTGCCGGGGCGGCACGGACGGCTTGCCGTCCAGGCCGCCGCCGGGCACGTGCTCCATGACGAACCAGTACGTCGTGGCGGCGTTCTGCTCCGGCGCCTCGGTCACCACGTCGAACAGCGTCACGACATGGGGATGGCCGCGGAACTTGGCCAGTGCCCGCGCCTCGCCCAGCAGCCGCAGCGCGGTCTCGCGGTCTGCCTCGATCCGCTCGGGTTTCAGTGCGACGTCCTGCCCCACCACGGTGTCGTGGGCGAGCCACACCTCGCCGCCCCGCCCCACACCGATGACCTCTTTCACGACATAACGGCCAGCCAGTTCGTCTCCGGGACGCACCGTATTCCTCCCCCTCGCGTCGGGCCGGACGGCGCGCGGCCGTGCGGCCCGCACCTGGGACGAATCTACTGCGTGAGGGAGGTGTTACTCACGGTCTCCGCAGAGCCTCCATACCCGCATGGATGCGGGCGCCGGTCCGGCCCGTCGCCGGCCGCCGTCCGTGTCGGCGAGCGCGGCGGACGCCGAAACGGTATCGACGATAACAAATCTGCGTTTCCATTGTTGCGCGAACGTCGATAACGTGGTTTCGTTAACACCGATAACGCCCCCTGCGTCATCCCGTCAGCCGTCAACCGCCGAGGAGGCAGCGAGGCATGTCAGAGAACGAGCAGGCGCCGCCGGCCGGACACAGCCGCCGCAACGTCCTCAAAGCCGGTGGCGCCACCACCGGCATGCTGGTCACCATGGCGGGAGCGACGGCCGCTACGGCTCGTCCCGCCGCCACGGCTCGTCCCGCCGCCGCGGACGGCGTGGCGCCCCCGGCGTCGGCTGTCGCGGTCAGGCTCCGCGTCAATGGCCGCAACCATCCGCTCACGGTCGAGGCCCGGGTCACCCTGCTGGACGCGCTGCGCGAGCGTCTCGGTCTCACGGGCACGAAGAAGGGCTGCGACCGCGGCGAGTGCGGCGCCTGCACGGTGCTCGTCGAGGGTGAGCGCGTGAAGTCGTGCCTGACCCTGGCGGTCATGGAGGACGGCCGGGAGATCACCACGGTGGAGGGCCTGGCCCGCGGCGACGACCTTCATCCCGTGCAGGACGCGTTCATCCGCCGGGACGCCTTCCAGTGCGGATTCTGCACCCCGGGGCAGATCATGTCGGCCGTCGCCTGCATCGATGAGGGCCACACTCGTTCGGACGAGGAGATCCGCGAGTGGATGAGCGGCAACCTCTGCCGCTGCGGCTGTTATCCGAACATCGTCGATGCGGTGCGGGACGCCGCGAAGGGAGCCGGGCGATGAAGCCGTTCGAGTACACCCGCGCTTCACGTCCGTCCGAGGCCGTCAGCCTGGTCGCATCCCGTGACGAAGCCGCGTTCGTCGCCGGGGGGACCGAGCTGACGAACCTGATGAAGGACGGCGTCCTCGCCCCCGACCTGGTCGTGGACGTGGCCGCACTCCCCTTCTCCGGCGTCGAACTGCGCGACGGCCGACTGCACATCGGGGCCACGGCCCGCATGCGGGAGGTGGCGGATCATCCGGTGGTCCGCCAGCGGTTCCCGGTGATCTCCGAGGCCCTCCTGATGTCGGCGTCCCCACAGGTGCGCAACCGGGCGACGATCGGTGGCAATCTCATGCAGCGCACCCGCTGCTGGTACTACCGCGACGTCGGCAGTCCGTGCAACCGCCGTGAGCCCGGCACCGGTTGCGCGGCCATCGACGGACAGAACCGCCGGCACGCGATCCTGGGAGGAAGCGATCACTGCATCGCCGTGCATCCCTCCGATCTGGCGGTCGCGCTGAGCGCCCTGGACGCCGTCGTGCACACCCTCGGTCCGGACGGGCGGCGCTCGATCGCGCTCAGGGACTTCCATCTCCTGCCCGGCGCCACCCCGCACCGGGAGACCGCGCTGCGGCACGGCGAGATGATCACCGGGGTCGAGGTCCCCGAGTCCCCGGTGGCCCGCACCTCGCGCTATCTGAAGCTGCGCGACCGGGCGTCGTTCGAGTTCGCCGTGGTCTCCGTGGCAGCCGCCCTGACCCTGCGCGGTTCGGTGGTGACCGACGTCCGGCTCGCCTTCGGCGGCATCGCGCCCCGCCCGTGGCGCCCGGCCGCGGCCGAGGACGCCCTGCGCGGCCGGCCGCTGACCGACGCCGCCATCGCCGCGGCGGGCCGGGCCCTGGTGCGCGGCGCGAAGCCGCGCGAGCACAACGCGTTCAAGGTCGAGTTGGTGCAGCGCGCCCTCGCCGACATCCTCGAGGACCTGGAAGGCAACCGATGAGCCCGATCGTGGGCAGCCCCGTTCCGCGGATCGACGGGCGTGCCAAGGTCACCGGTGCGGCCGCCTACGCCGCGGACGCCGAGGTCCGCGGGACGCTGCACGGCTTCCTGGTGATGAGCACCGTCGCCTCCGGACGCGTCACCGGCATCGGCGCCCGCGACGCCGAGCGCTCGCCCGGTGTGGTCGCCGTCTTCACCCACCGGAACATGCCGCGCCTCGCGCGCCCCCAGCACATCAGCTTCCTGAAGGGCTACCTGCCCCTGCAGGATCCGGACGTCCACCACAGCGGACAGCCCGTGGCCTACGTCGTCGCCGAGACGCTGGAGCAGGCCCGGCACGCGGCGGCGCTGGTCGACGTCTCCTACGACGACGTCCGCCGGCCCCGGGCGGCCGTCGCCGACGCGATGGACGAGGCCTTCGTGCCTCCGGCGGGCCTGGCAGGTCCCAACGAGAGCACCCGCGGGGACGTGGCGGCGGGGCTGGCGCGGGCCGATGTCCGCATCGACGTCACGTACACCACACCCATGCACCACCACAATCCCCTGGAGCCGTCCACGACGACCGCCGACTGGGACGGCGGGCGGGTGACGGTGTACGAATCCGCCCAGGGCGGCCACGCCACCAGGATCTGCCTCTCCCAGGCACTCCGCGTCCCCCTCGACAACGTGCGTGTGCTGTCGCCGTTCCTCGGCGGGGGCTTCGGGGCCAAGGGCCCGGTGTGGCCGCACACCCTGCTCACGGCCGCCGTCGCCCGCGAGTTGGGGCGTCCGGTCAGGCTGGTGCTCTCCCGCGCCCAGACCTTCACCTCCAACGGGCATCGCGGCGAGGCCCACCAGCGCCTGCGGATCGGGGCCGGGCGGGACGGAGTCCTCACCGCCATCGACCACGTCGGCACCCACCAGGTCAGCCGCACCGAGCAGGGCGTGTTCTCCCACAGCCACTCCACCACCATGCTGTACGCCTGCCCCAACGTGCACGTCGCCCAGCAGGCGGTACGGCTCGACCTGCCGACGCCGAGCTTCATGAGGCCACCGGAGTCCGTCGGTTCCTTCGGGCTCGAGTCGGCCCTCGACGAACTGAGCTACGCACTGGACCTGGACCCGGTCGAACTCCGGCTGCGCAACCACACCGCCGTCAACCCCGACCCCGCGGGCGCCGTGTTCGGCAGCAAGAACCTGATCGAGTGCTACCGCCAGGGCGCGGCCAGGTTCCGCTGGAGCGAACGCGATCCCCGCCCGGGGTCGATGCGCGACGGCGACACTCTGATCGGCTGGGGCATGGCCACCGCGGCGCACACTACGGGCGGCCGGCCGGGCGCGGGCGCCCACGTGGTGATCTCCACCGCGGGCAAGGCGGTGATCCGGGTCGGCACCCATGACATCGGCACCGGCACGTACACGGTGATGTCCCAGATAGCCGCGCAGACCCTGGGGCTGGATCTGGACGACGTCGAGTTCCGGCTCGGTGACACCGACTACCCCTTCGCCTTCATGTCCGTCGCGTCCGCCACCGTTCCCGGCGTCGGCGCCGCGGTCAACCGGGCCTGCACGACGGCCCGTCGGGCGGTGATCGACATCGCGGTCGCCGACCCCCTCTCCCCCTTGTACGGCGCCTCGGCCGAGGAGGTGAGCGCGGAGGGCGGGATCCTGTACGAGACCGGCAGGCCCCGGCGCCGCGAAGCCGTCCGTGCGGTCCTCGCCCGGCACGCCGAACCGGTCGAGGTTACCACCGACCCCGTGCCCATTCCCCACGGCTACTCCGTCGGCGCGGAGTTCGCCGAGGTGCGCGTCGACCCCCGCGTCGGCCGCGTGCGGGTGACCCGGATGCTCGGGGCGTACGACGCCGGCCGGGTCCTCAACCGCAGAACCATCCGCAGCCAGGCCATCGGCGGCGCCGTCTGCGCGGTCGGATTCGCCCTCACCGAGCACACCCTGGTCGACCCCCACCGGGCTCGGATCGTCAACCCGAACCTCTCCGGCTACCTGCTTCCCGTCAACGCCGACATCCCCCGCATCGAGACCGTCTTCATCGACGAACCCGACCCGACCAGCGAGGCACTCGGGGCACGCGGCTTCGGAGAGACCCCGGGCACCGGAATGACGGCGGCGATCGGCAACGCGATCCACCACGCCACCGGGATCCGGATCCGCGACCTGCCCATCACCCCGGACAAACTGATCCGAAGGACCAACACGCCATGAACGCCCTGTGGGAGCACCTGCACCGGCTGTGGGAGTCCGGCGCGCCCTGCGGGCTGGCCACGGTCGTCTCCACCTTCGGCTCGGCCCCGCTGCGCACGGGAGCGATCATGATCTGCGCCCCGGACGGCACGGTCAGCGGCAGCGTCTCCGGAGGCTGCGTCGAGGGCGCCGTCCACGAACTGGCCCAACAGGCCGTCCAGGACGGCACCACCGTGCTCGAACGGTTCGGCGTCAGCGATGACGACGCCGGCGCCATCGGCCTGACCTGCGGCGGCACCATGGAGGTCCTGGTCGAGCGGGTCGACCGGCAGTCTTTTCCCGAACTGGGCATCCTCCTCTCGCACCTGCGTTCCGCAACCGCCGTCGCCGTGGCCACCGTCATCGAGCCCGACCGATCGGGGCAGGGCGCCCACCTGGTCTGCTGGGCCGACGGCACGGCCGGAAGCACCGGCAGCCCCGCCCTCGACCGTGAGGCGGCCGCGGCGGCCCGGCGGCTGCTGGCCCAGGGCCGCTCCGGCACCGTCCGCCTGTCGTCGGCCGGCCCGGACGCCGGCAGCGGCCCGCGCGTGTTCGTCAACTGCCTGGCGTCCCCGCCCCGCATGCTGGTCTACGGCGCCAACGAGTTCGCCTCGGCCCTGGTCCGCCAAGCCGCCCTGCTCGGCTTCCGGACCACGGTCTGCGACGCCCGCCCCGTGTTCACCACCCCCGACCGATTCCCGGACGCCGACGAGGTCGTCGTGGCCTGGCCGCACCGCCACCTCGCCGCCGAAGCGGCGGCACGGCGTGTCGACGCCCGCACCGCGGTCGTCTCGCTGACGCACGACCCGAAGTTCGAGCTGCCGTTGCTGGAGGCGGCCCTGCGGATGGACCTGGCCTACGTCGGCGCCATGGGCTCCCGGCGCACCGTCGAGCAGCGCAGGGCGTCGCTGCGGGCCGCGGGGCTCCCGGACGGCCGGCTGGCACGGCTCAGCTCGCCCGTGGGGCTCGACCTCGGCGGCGCCGACCCGGCGGAGACGGCGGTGTCCATCGCCGCCGAGATCCTCCTGCTCCGGCACGGGCGTCCCGGTCTCCGCCTGTCCGACACCGCCGGCGCGCTGCACCCGGGGACAGACGTCATCGCCGACGCAGCAGCGGCGCCACGGAGCGACATATCGATATCGTCACTCTGTTAACGTTGGAAACGTGGACGTCAAGAACAACCGGGACCGGATCATCGAGGCGGCCGCCGCCCTGCTCACCGAGGGCGGCCGGGACGCCGTGTCGACGCGGGCGGTCAGCGCCGCGGCCGGCGTGCAGGCGCCGGCGATCTACCGCGTCTTCGGGGACAAGCAGGGCCTGCTGGACGCCGTCGCGAGCCACGGCTTCGCGACCTACCTGCGCAGCAAGACCGCGAACCGGCCGACCGACGACCCGGTGGCGGACCTGCGCCGCGGATGGGACCTCCACATCGGCTTCGGCCTCGCCAACCCCGCGTTCTACACACTGATCTACGGAGATCAGCGGCCGGGCGTGGAGCCCCCTGCCGCGCGTGAGGCGTCCGAGATCCTGGCCGGCATGGTGCGCCGCATCGCCGAGGCGGGGCGTCTGCGGATGAGCGAGGACCGCGCCGCCTTCCTCATCCACTCCACCGGCCGCGGTGTGACCCTCGCCCTGATCTCCCAGCCCGAGAACGAACGCGACATGTCCCTGTCGACCATCGCCCGGGAGTCGGTCATCGCCGCTGTCACCACCGACTCCCCGCGACACGTGCTCCCGGACGGCGGCCCGGTCGGACCCGCGGTCGCCCTGCGCGCCGCCCTCCCGCGAACCAGTGCCCTGACGAGCGCCGAACGCGCCCTGCTCACCGAGTGGCTGGACCGCATCGCCACCACCGGCTGAGCGCCCCGTCGGCCTGCGGTCGGGTCGTGGGCGGGTCCCGGTGTGCGCGGGAGAGGCCGTCGCTCCGGCCTCCTCACCTCGACGAGGCCGGAGCCGACCGCTGAAGCCGGTCGCGGGCACTGGGTCCGGCTGTCGTGGGCGCATCCACGTGGGCCAGGTGTTCGTCCGGGACCGGACCGCGTGCGCGCCCGGACCGCCGCCCGGCGCTGTGCGGCCCAGCCGTCGGCCGTCAGCCGGTGAAGCGGACCGATCCCGGGAGCCGGTCCGTCTCCGCGTGTCCGGCGCCGTCGCCGCCGGGGCCGCAGGCGCTCGCGGCGAGGGCAGCCGCGGCCAGGCCCACGACAGCCGGCAGCATGTGTCCGAAACGCTTCTTGGTCATCGAGGATTGATCCCTCCCAGGTCGGGAGGAATCTGTCATCCCTGCGCCCGCCCTCGTCCCACACCTGCGTGACGAAACGTACGGCTCACCGCCGGCCCGCGGTGATCACCGGCCGACCCGCCCGTCGATCCGTTCGCGCAGCAGGTCGGCGTGGCCGCAGTGCCGCGCGTACTCCACGATCTGCGCGGCGAGGATCTCGCGCAGCGGCGCCTCCCCTCCGGGCGGGGTGCCGAGGTCGGGCAGGCCGGCCGTGAAGCGGTCGGTCAGCGCGGCCTCCGTGCGCCACCGGCGCCAGGCGTCCTCCACGACCGCCGGATCGGCGACAGCGCCGTTCCAGTCGCCGTCGCGGTCCTGCGGGGTGCGGTAGATCCTGGGCGCGTCCTCGCCGCACATCCGGCGGACGGTCCGTTCGGCCTCGGCCATGTGCCGTACCAGTCCGAGCAGGGACATCGTCGACGGCGGCACGGAGCGCCGGGCCATCCGGTCGGCGTCCAGTCCCGCGCATGCGGTCTCCAGCGTGCGGCGGGCACGGCGCACGCCCTCCAGCAGTGCGCCGCGCTCGTCGGGCGTCGGTGGCGTGGGCCCCGTCATCGTCGCGTCCTTCCGGTAGCGGGCCGTTCATGCGAGCGGTCGGCGCAGAATCACCGGTCGCCCGCCGTCCGTTCGGTCCGTCGGAGGGAGTCCGGCTCGCCCGGCCCCGCCCGCGGACGTCATGGCCGGAAGCTTCTCAGAACGCACGGCCCGCACGCACGGAGGTAAATCCCATCTCCCGTGGGTTCAGGTGGAGTTGTGGGGCCGTGGGGGCGGCTGAGGCACCGTTGACGGCGGCGCCGGGCTACCGGTTCAGTGGTCGGGCACCGCCCTGTCGCTCCCCCCCACGCCCTTCGACGGAGGCACCGTGAGAAGACGTACGGCACCGACGCGGCACACCGTTCCGGCGGTTCTGACCGCCACCCTCGCCCTCACCCTGGCGGCCGTCGCGCCGACCGCCCAGGCCCGGCCCGCGCCCCCGACCGTGGCCGACGCCTTCACCGGGGCTGCCACCGAGTTCGGCGTCCCGCGCGACGTCCTCGTCGCCGTCGGCTACGGCGAGAGCCGCCTCGACGGCCACGACGGAAAGCCCAGCCAGGCCCGCGGATACGGGGTGATGCACCTGGTGGACAACCCGCGCAGGCAGACGCTGCGCGAGGCCTCCGCCCTCACCGGCCTCCCCGTCTCCGTCCTGCGCCGGGACACCGCCGCCAACATCCGCGGCGGCGCCGCCGTGCTGCGCGCCCGCGCCGACGCGGCCGGCCTCACCGCCGAGGAACGCGCCGACCCGGCCGCCTGGTACGAGGCGGTGGCGCGGTACGGCGGTTCGTCCGACCCGCGTGCCGCCCGCTTCTACGCCGACGGCGTCTACGACCTGCTCGCCCAGGGCATCGCCGCCCGCGCCGAGGACGGCTCCGCCGTCACCGTCCGGCCCGACGCCGTCCAGCCCGACCGCGGCGCCTACGCCGACGCCGCGCCGCTGGCCGCCGCCCCCGACTACCCGGCCGCACTGTGGGTGCCGGCCAGCACCGCCAACTACGCGGTGGGCCGCAGCGCCGCCGTCACCACCATCGTGGTCCACGTCACCCAGGGGTCGTACGCGGGCACCGTCAGCTGGTTCCAGAACCCCTCGGCCCAGGTGAGCGCGCACTACGTGGTCCGTTCCTCCGACGGCCAGATCACGCAGATGGTCCGTGAGAAGGACACCGCCTGGCACGCGCGTTCCGCCAACCCGTACTCCGTCGGCATCGAGCACGAGGGGTACGTCGACCAGCCGGCCTGGTTCACCGACGCCATGTACCGCTCCTCCGCGGCGCTGACCCGTTCCATCGCCGACCGCTACGGCATCCCCAAGGACCGGGCGCACATCGTCGGCCATGTGGAGGTCCCGGGCAACGATCACACCGACCCCGGCCCGCACTGGGACTGGAACCGCTACATGCAGTTGGTCGGGGGCAGTTCGGCCGGGCCGGTGCAGCTCAGCTTCGCCTCGTACGCCACCCTGCGCACCGGCTCCACCGGCGACCAGGTCAAGGCCGCGCAGTGGCTGCTGAACGCCCAGGGGTTCAACGCCGGTGCGGTGGACGGGCAGTTCGGGTCGGGGACGGCGGCGGCGGTGCGCTCGTTCCAGACGGCGCGCGGGCTGAGCGCGGACGGTGTGGTCGGGGCGCGCACCTGGACGGCGCTGCTGTCGGCGGGCACCCGTCCGGTGCTGAGCCAGGGCGCCTCCGGGGAGGCCGTCCAGCGTCTCCAGCGGGCGCTGACCGCCGCACTGGCCCGCACCGTCTCCGCGGACGGCGTCTTCGGAGCGACCACCGGGCAGGCGGTGCGCGACTACCAGGGCTCGCGCGGACTGAGCGTGGACGGCGTCGTCGGCGCGGCGACCTGGAGCGCCCTCCAGGCCGGGCGCTGAGCCGGCCGGCGCCGACGCGGGGCCCGGCCCGCCGGGGTATCCGGCGAGGCGGGGCCCTCGGCCCGACGGCCCGAGCCCGTGCGAAGTCCCCGGCCCGACGGCCGGGGACTCCTCGCGCTCCGTCCCGACGGCGACCGACCCCGTGACCGGTCCCGTCGGTACGCGGCTACCGTGTGAGCGCGGCAGCCGGTCGGTCGGCGTCGCCGCAACGGGAGGGGGCAGGGATGAAACGGCTGGGCGGATCCGGCCCGACGGCGGTGGCGGTGCTGCTGCTCGCGGGATGCGGCACCCCCACGGACTACAGCGAGATCGTCACGTTCACCGACGAGCACGGCCGCGTGTGCACCGCGGCGGTGGTGGTCGACCAGGAGCAGAACGAGGACGACGACTACGAGATCTCCAGCCTCGACTGCGACTATCCGCCCGAGGGCCGGACACCGGGGCCCACGCGCTACTCGCCCCTGCCGGAGCGGGGCGCCGAGTGACCGGCGCCGGCCCCGGCGACGGGGCCGGCGTCCCGCGGCCGCCCGGTACGCGCGGGCGGCCGGCCCGTCGCCGAGGCCGGCGGTTCACTGGGTGTGGAAGGTGGCGTCGGCCCGGTCGGTCGCGGTGCCGGGGGTCTGGACGTGCAGCAGGTGGTTGTAGTGGCGGATGTAGCGGCCCGGTGAGTTGGCCGACTCGTAGGAGACTCCGGCGGGGTCGGCGAGCCCCGGCCGGGCCGTCCAGGACGCGTCCCCGCGGAACAGGGCCGTCCCGTCGTTCTTCTCCAGCCACACCTCGAAGTCGCGGTGGCGCAGGAAGTGGCCGGGGAAGTTGGCCGACTCCAGGGAGATCGAGCCGCCGCCGGCCAGTCCGGTGACGACCCGGAACTGGGAGTCGGCCAGCGGGGCGACGTTCGCGTCGGTCCGGGCGCGGAACTCCCAGTGCCGGACGAATCGTTCGGGGAAGTTGTAGGAGGAGAGCCTGATCGGGGTGACGCCGTCCGCGACCGGGATGCCGAAGTCGGGGGTGCCGTCGGCCTTCCAGTAGAGCTTCTGGACGCGGGTGCGGCGGTTGGGGTCCCGGAGCGGGTCGCCGCTGATGTCCCGGTAGCCGCGGTCGTGGTAGACGAGGATGTCGGACCTGCCGTCCTCGGAGACCGTGAACTGGTTGTGTCCCGGGCCGTACTGGCCGGTGGCCGTGTTGCCGGCGAAGACCGGGCCCGCGTTCTTGGTCCACGACGCCGGGTCGAGGAGGTTCGCCGAGGCGGACGCCGTCAGCAGGCCCATGCAGTAGTTGGCGTCGGTGGCGCTGGCCGAGAAGGTCATGAAGACCCTGCCGCCCCGCTGGATCACCGCCGGGCCCTCGTTGACCGTCTGGCCTCCGGCGGTCTCCCACGAGGCGGTCGGCCTGCTGAGCATGACCGGCGTGCCGGTGATGGCCCACGGGCTGGACATCCGCGCGAGGTAGAGGTTGGTGCCGGGGCCGACGGCCGGGTCGTTCTGCGCCCACGCGAGGTAGCGGACGCCGTTGACGACGAAGGTCGTCGCGTCCAGGGAGAAGGTGTCGAGCGGCAGGGCGATGCGGCCTCGCTCCGTCCAGGCGCCGGTCAGCGGGTTCGCGGCGGCGCATTCCAGGACGTACGGCCGGATCCTCCAGACGTCGCCGGCGTCCCCGGCGGCGAAGTAGACGTACCACTTGCCGTCGATGGAGTGGATCTCCGGAGCCCAGATGTGGGCGCCCATCGGGCCGTCGGCGTGCTTGGTCCAGATGGTCGTCTCGGGGGCCGAGGAGAGCCCCTGGATGGTGGTGGCGCGGCGCAGCACGATCCGGTCGTACGCGGGCACGGTGGCCGTGAAGTAGTAGAAGCCGTCGGTGTGCTTCCAGATGTGCGGGTCGGCCCGCTGCTCCGCGAGGCTGTTGGTGTACGTCACGCCGGGGGACGCCGGAGCGGCGGCGTGGGCGGTACCGGACGGGTCGCCGGCGACGGTGGCGGCGGCAGCGCCGGCCATCGCGCCGAGGACGGTTCGGCGGGTGGGCGCAGGGCTCACGGGGCTACTCCCTCTGGGTGGGGGGCGGAGATACGACCCGCTCACGGGCGCCGACGGGCGTCCACACTTCGGGTCGGGATTTCGAACATGGTTCGTCACGTCGGCCAGAAGATAGGTTCTCCCCGCGCCCCCGTCAACGCGTCCAGCACTTCCGGCACGGCACGCAGCCGCGTGTATCGCCCCTCGAACCGTCCCTGTGGCGGGGGTCGTTGCGGCACTACGCTCATCCAGCCGGGCCGTCGGCCGTCGGCGGCCGGAGGTGAGGGGGAGCCCGATGAAGGCGATCGTCCAGGAGAGGTTCGGCCCGCCGGACGTCCTGCGGCTGGCGGAGGTCGACCGGCCCGAACCCGGGCCGGGCCAGGTGCTGGTGCGGGTGCGCGCCGCCGCGCTCAACCCGTACGACTGGCACCTGCTGCGCGGCGACCCGTATGTGGCGCGGCTCATGGGAGCCGTGGGGCTGACCCGGCCGAAGTCCCGGGTGGCCGGAATCGATGCGGCCGGGGAGGTGGAGGCGGTCGGCTCCGACGTGCGCGGGCTGCGGCCCGGCGACGAGGTGCTGGGCTTTTGTCCGGGTTCCTTCGCCGAGTACGCCTGCACCACCGCGGATCTGCTGGTGCCCAAGCCCGCGCGCCTGGGCTTCGAGCAGGCCGCCGCCCTGCCGATGGGGGCGGTGACGGCCCTGCGCGGCATCCGCACCGTGGGCGGGGCGCGGGCCGGGCAGCGGGTACTGGTCAACGGGGCCGCCGGGGGCGTGGGCACGTTCGCCGTGCAGCTGGCCGCGGGCCTTGGCGCCGAGGTCACGGGGGTGTGCAGCGCCGGCAACACCGAACTGGTGCGCTCGTTGGGGGCCGCTCACGTCATCGACTACGCACACGAGGATTTCACCGAGGGGCGCGTGCGCTACGACGTCATCCTGGACAACGTGGGCAACCGGCCGCTGCGCCGGCTGCGCCGCGCGCTCGCGCCGACAGGGACGCTGGTGGCCAACGGGGGCGGCTCACCCGGCCATGTCCTCGGCGCGGTGGGTTCCATGCTGGGCGTGCTCGCGACCGGCGTGGTCGTGCGACGGCAGCGGCTGAAGGTGATCCTGCCGGCGGCCCCGGACGGGCCGATCCACGAGGACCTGTCGGCCGTCGCCGCCCTGGTCGAGGCCGGCGAGCTCTCCCCCGTCGTCGACCGGACCTACGCCCTGGCCGACGCGGCCGAGGGGCTGCGCCACCTGGAAGGGGGCCACGCCCGCGGCAAGGCCGTGATCACCGTGCCGTGAGCCCCGTCCTCCAGCGGCTCCGCGCCGGGCGCCCGACGTCAGAACGGCAGTCGGCCACGCGCCCGGCGCCCCGCGGAACCGCTGCGGCCCACCGCGCGGGAGCTGGAGCGGAACGGCTTGCTGAAGAGGCGGCCGAGCGGACCCGGCGCCTTGGACCCTGCCCAGGACCCGATGCCGAGGGTGCGCTGGGCGCCGTTCTGCGGGTGCCGGGACAGGCGCGGGACGAGAAACGCCAGAACGGCGATGACCACGCACACGGCGATGATGCCGACGACCATCATGAGATGCCTCCGGAGTGGGGATGCGGACGCCGGACCGGTTGGTCCGTGGGACACCGCATGCCCCGTCGCCGGGGGAACACGCTTCCGAGCCCGGGCGGGCCCACCGGCCGGCAGGCCGTGAACACGGTTGCCCCGGCCCTCGACGATCACTAAGGTCGGCCGGGTGACTGCCGGGTCGGCCTTGGGCCAAGCACGAGTGGGGCTCCCGGCCTCGGCGTGAGCCCGAGGCGGGCGAGAGGCCCGCCCCTGCCCACCGCGTCCTCGTTCCCGGCGCCCCTGCGGCGCCGTTCCAGCGGATCCCGAGACCGGAGAGGCCCCACCCATGTCCGACGAGCAGCAGTACCCGCACGTCCAGTTGAACCACACCGTCGTCTTCGCGAGCGACCGGCAGCGCTCCGCCGAGTTCCTCGCCACGATCCTCGGCCTGGAGGTGGCCGCGCCGTTCGGCCCGTTCCTGCCGGTCGACCTCGGCAACGGCGTGACGCTCGACTACTACGAGAAGCGCGACGAGCCGATCCAGGGGCAGCACTACGCCTTCCTGGTGCCCGACGAGCACTTCGACGCCATGGTCGCCCGCCTGGAGGCGGCCGGCGTCACCTACTACGCCGACCCGGACCACACCGAACCCGGGCGGGTCAACCGCCTGTTCGGCGGCCGCGGCGCCTACTTCGACGACCCCGACGGCCACAACATGGAGATCATGACCCGGCCGTACGCCCGCCCCTGACGGGACCGGCGGGGACCCTGTTTCCCCGCCCCTGGCGTCGTCGGGCCTCCGGCGCCCCGAGCGGCGTCGGAGGCCCGTGGACCTAGGCCGCAGGTCGCAGGCGCCCGGGTCGCGGGACCGAGGCATTGCGGCGGGCGTCTGCGGTGGGATGGGGGCATGAGTGAAACCGCGTTCACCGGCACGGCCATGCGCGACCGGCTGTCCCGGGAGAGGAACGCCTGGCTGTGCACGGTGCGGCAGGACGGATCGCCCCATGTGACGCCGGTCAGGTTCGTGTTCCTGCGGGGCCGCTGGTGGATCGGCGCGGACTCCGGGTCGGTGAAGGTCCGCAATGCCGAGCGGCGTCCTCGGGTCTCCCTGGCGTTGGAGGACGGCCGGCATCCCGTCGTGGCCGAGGGGGACGCCGTCGTGCACCGGGGGCGGTTCCCCGAGGAGGTCACGGCGGCCTTCGCCGTGAAGTACGGCTGGGACGCCGCGGCTGCGCACCGCCCCGGCGCGGAGCGGGTGCTGATCGAGGTCTCGGTGCGGCGCTGGCTGCTGTCGGGGGTGGCTCAGTAGGACCTCGCCCAGGGACGCATGCCAGGGGGATCGGCGACGGGTTCCCGCAGGACGGCGCGGTGGTGGCCCCCCGGACCCGGCGCGGGGCTTCGACCGGGACGACGCGGTGTCCACCCCCTGCGCGTCGAGCGGTTCGAGTGCCGGACATCCCACCGAAGCGGCCGTGGACGTCAGGCCGCCAGAGCCGTGTGCTCGCCCCGGCCCGCCGCGGCCACGCGCCAGGCGGCCGTCACCGCGGCGTGCGCCTGCGCGGTGCGCGCCGCGCGGTCGCCGGCCGGCTTCAGCGGCGCGCCCACGTGGACGTGCAGGCGCGGGCGGCGCAGTGGCGCGGTGAGCACGCCCGCGAGCTGCTTGACCGCACCGCCGGAGGTGATCCTGCGGGCGCCGGCCTGGCCGACCGGGACGATGGGGGCGCCGGTGCGTTCCGCGAGCCGGGACAGACCGCTGCGGAAGGGGCGGGGCTCGGCCTCGGCGGCGTCCCTGCGGGTGGGGATGCCGCCCTCGGCGTAGATGAGGACCAGGCGGCCGCTGTCCAGCGCGTCGGCGGCGAGGTCGAGCGCGCGGGCGGCGCGCGGGTCGTTGCGGTGGACCGGTATGTGGCCCTCGCGGGCCAGCGCGCGGCCGAGGACCGGAGCGCGCCACAGTCCGGCGGCGGCCATGACCACCGGCCGGACGCCGAGGCGGTGCAGGGCGGCCAGGACGACGGCCGGGTCGGCGAGCGAGGTGTGGTTCGCGGCGACGATGCTGCCGGGTGCGAAGTCGGCGTCCGGGTCCGTGGTCACCGTGAGACGGCCGCAGGCCGGCACCAGTACGTCCGCGAGGTCGCTGAGCATGAGGGTTCTCCAGGGGTCCGGGCGATGACGATCATCATCCTCGCCCGGGCCCCCGACCCGCCGCCTGAGTGTTCCTACTCAACTGCGCCACGGCGGGCCGCCCAGGGGCGCTCGCGGCGGCCGCCCTTCCGGCCGCGCCGGGTGGCGACGATCCGCTCCGCCCCGCTTCTTCGCCGCGAGGTCCGCGAGGCGACGGAGCCCCGGTCGCCGGGCAGTCACCGGATCGGAGCCTGTCAGTGGCTCCGACTACGTTGGGCGGCGATCCTCGACATCCCACCGCGACACCCGACATCCCACCCTAGGAAGCAGGAAGCCGTGCGCATCGAGATCGACCCGTTGTTGCGCGACACCGCCGCCCGGCTCGGCGCCGACGCCCCCTACGCGCTGAAGGCACTCGCCGGGCAGTTGGCCGACGACCCCGACATGGGCCGGCCCTCGGATCTGCCCGGCATTCTGACCGTGACCGTCGACGGCGGCATGTTCGAGGACTGTCCCGACCTGTACGTCGGGTACATCCGTGAGCCGGACCGGATCGAGATCCGGTATCTCGAGGCCGTCCCCTCCCCCGAGGCCCCGGACGGGCAGGGGGAAGAGGAGGAGCAGGGGCAGGGCGGGCGGGGCGAGGCGCCGCCCGTCGATCCCGCCGGCGCCGCGGTCGCCGTGCGGCAGATCGCCGACGCCTGGTACCGCATCTCGCGCCGGCTCCGCGACCACGCCCCCGACTCGTACGCCGCGCTCCGCGCCGGGGCCGGTGCCGCGGAGATCGCGGCGCTGGAGAGCGCCCTCGGCGTCCGGATACCCGTCGAGCTGCGCGTCCTGTGGATGCTGACCGCCGGTGACGACGGGTCGGACGGCTGGGGTTGCCTTCCGGGCAACATGGCCCTGATGCCGCTGGAGTCGGTGGAGGCCGTGCACCGGCTGCAGACCGACGTCCAGACCGACCTCGACGTCCGCAACGCCCGCCTCCCCGAAGAGGAGCGTGTCGTCGCGTGGCGGCCGACCTGGATTCCGGTGGTCTCGCTCAGTCCCGCCGACACGGTGTACGGCCTGTATCTCGACGCCGCGACCGGCCGCCTGGGCCGGTGGTCACGGTTCGACGAGCCTCCCGGCGAGGAGGTGGACACGCTGGTCACCTACCTCGAGGAGGCCGCCGACGCGCTGGAGGCCCCCGAACTGGCCGCCGGGGACAAGCCGGGGCTGATCGGCGGGACGCTGGTGTGGCTCAGCAGCGTCCGCCCTGATCTGGAGGACCGGTGGGAGCCGCTGACCGGCTGATCGCGGGGCGGCGGCGGATGCGCGGGGACGACGACGCGGCCGTCCCCGCGCGTCCGCGCGGTCAGTCCACCGTGAGCAAGGGGCGCGTGGAGGACACCGAGTTGGTCAGGCCGAAGGCGAAGTTGTCCTCGACCTCGGCCCGTTCGGCCGCGTTCGGGTACGGGTTGGTGCAGGAGACGCCGGCGCTCGAACCGGACATCAGGCTGCTGCACGGTCCGGGCTTGCGGTCCGGGAGGCCGAGGATGTGGCCGAGTTCGTGGGACGAGATCCGGACCGTGTTGTAGCCCTGGCTGGTCGCCTGCCGGCCGATGTAGACCGTGCCGTTGCCGAGCGAGGTGGTCAGGGCGCGGGGCCAGCCGTTGTCGGCGATGACGCGGATGTTGGCGCGCTGGCCGGCGGCGACCGGGCGCAGTTCGACGTTGTCCACCGTCTCGTTCCAGATGGCGGCGCCCCGGTCGACGGCGGCCCTGAACTCGGCCGACGCGCTGGCGTCGTAGGTGACGACGCGGGCCGCGAGGGGCTGGGCGTCCGGTCCGGTCGCCGCCGCATAGGCCTGGCCGCCGGCCAGGGTGAGGACGGCGGTGAGCGCGGCGGTGAGGCCATGGACGAAGGTGCGTGAGTGCATGGTCGACCTCCTTGTGGGGGAAGGTAGGCGTGCTCATGACACGTACTGGAGGGCTCCCTGCCCACCTCCGGCGGGCGCCAATCCGTCAATCGGCGGGCCCCGGCGCCGGGGCGACGCCGTCAGGCCAGACCGCGCAGCGCCTCTCCCAGGGCGGCGATCCCGTCGGGGATGACGCCGGGCGGGGTGGCCGCGTAGCCGAGGACCAGGCCGGGGCGGCCGGGCAGTTGCCGGTGCCACGACAGGGGCTGGCACTTCACGCCGCGGGCGAGTGCGGCGGCGGCCAGTGCGGTGTCCGGGACGTCGGGCCCGTACGTGACGGTCAGGTGCAGGCCGGCCGCCGCGCCGTGCACGACCGCGCCGGGCAGGTGCGCGCGGAGCGCGGCGATCATCGCGTCGCGGCGTCGCCGGTGCCGGCCCCGCAGCAGCCGCAGATGCCGTTCCAGGTCGCCGGACTCCATCAGCCGGGCCAGCACCAGCTGGGGCAGCACGGCGTTGCCCAGGTCGGTGAAGCGCTTGGCCTCGGTCAGCGCGTCGCGGTGGCGGGGCGGCGGCACCATCCAGCCGGTCCGCAGGGCGGGCGCGAGCAGTTTGGAGACGCTCCCCGTGTAGCAGACCTGCTCGGCGACCAGGGCGCGCAGCGCGGGCACCGGCGACCGGTCGTAGCGGTGCTCGGCGTCGTAGTCGTCCTCCACGATCAGCCCGCCGTCCCGGGCCCAGCGCAGCAGCTCGCGGCGGCGCTCACCACTGGTCACCACACCGGTGGGGAACTGGTGGGCGGGCGTGAGGAGTACGGCGCCGGCGCCGGTGGCGCGCAGCGCGTCGACGCGTACGCCGTGCTCGTCCACGGGCACGGGCGGGGTGGCCATCCCTCCGTTGCGCAGGTGCTGGCGGGTGCCCAGGGAGCCGGGTTCCTCCACCGCCACGGCGTGGACGCCGTCCGCGTGCAGGACGGGGTTGAGCAGGGTGAGCGCCTGCGCGGTGCCGGCGACGATCAGCACATCGTCCGGCTCGACCCGGATCCCGCGGCTGCGTGCGAGCCAGTCGGCGACGGCCCGGCGCAGTCGGGGTGCGCCGCGAGGATCGCCGTAGCCGAGGTGCTCGGCGGACAGCTCGGCGAGCACGGCCCGTTCGGCGCGCAGCCAGGCCGCTCGGGGGAACGCCGCGAGGTCGGGCTGTCCGGGCGTGAAGTCGATGCGGGCGGGCGTCGCGCGCAGGGCGTCGAACACGGCGGCGTCGGGCTCGCCCTCGAACAGGGGGCCGGGCGTGGCCGGTCGGAGCCGCGATGCCGCGGAGTCCGATGAGCCGCCACCGAGGTGCGGCGCCGCGACGACGACCGTGCCGCCGCGTCGGCGTCCCTCGACGTGGCCCTCCTCGGCGAGCCTGCGGTACGCCTCGGTGACCACGCCGCGCGACACGCGCAGTTCGCCGGCGAGCACGCGGGTGGGCGGCAGTCTGCTGCCGACGGCCAGCCGGCCGTCGGCCACCGCCTGCCGCAGCCGCCGCGCCAGCCACTGCGCCTTGCCTCCGGCGGGCGCGTCCCCGATGTCCAGCTGGAGGAAGTCGGAGCCGTGGGCGGGGAGTGCGTCGCCCGTCGACTCGGCCGCCACCGCAGATCCCGTCCTCTCGTCGTTCACCGCGGGACATGCTGTCATGCCGGCCGGCGGACGACGCTCCCGGTGCCCGTCCACGACCGCCGGCCCGGTGCCCGTATCAGGCGGCCGTCCTCGACTCCGCCGGGCGCCGCCGCAGCGCCGGCGTGGTCAGCGCGGGCGGGCTCCAGACGCCGTCCGGCGGGTAGACGTCGGTTCCGGGCGGCACGACGGCGTCGATCCGGTCGAGTACGGCGTCGTCCAGCGTCACGGACGCGCCCTTGAGGGTGTCGCGCAGCTGCTCCATGGTGCGCGGGCCGATGATCACCGAGGTGACGGCGGAATGCGCCAGCGGGAAGGCGACGGCCAGCTCCGGGAGCGTGCAGCCGGCCTCCTCGGCCACGGCGACGAACTGCTCGACCGCCTCCAGCTTCGCCACGGTGCGCGGCGCCGCCGGGTCGAAGCGGGCCGGGTGCAGGGTGGGGCGGCCGCTGCTCAGGTCGAGCGGGCGGCCCTTGCGGTAACGGCCGGTCAGGAACCCGGAGGCCAGCGGGCTCCAGGTCAGCACCCCCATGCCGAGGCGCTGCGCCACCGGCAGCACGTCCCGCTCCACTCCCCGGGCGAGCAGCGAGTAGGGCGGCTGTTCCGTGCGGAACCGCTGGAGGCCGCGCCGGTCGGCCAGGTGGTACGCCTCGACGATGTCGTGCGCGGGGAACGTGGAGCAGCCGAACGCCCTGATCTTGCCCTGCCGTACGAGATCGGTCAGCGCGGACAGCGTCTCCTCGACGTCCGTGGTCTGGTCGGGCCGGTGCACCTGGTAGAGGTCGATCCAGTCCGTGTCCAGCCGCCGCAGACTGTCCTCGACCGCCCGGACGATCCAACGCCGGGAGTTTCCGCCCCGGTTGGGGCCGTCGCCCATGGGGAAGTGGAACTTGGTCGCGAGCACCACGTCGTCGCGGCGGCCCTTGAGCGCCTTGCCGACGACGGTCTCCGACTCCCCGGCCGAGTACATGTCGGCGGTGTCGACGAAGTTGATCCCCGCGTCGAGCGCGGCGTGGACGATCCCGACGCAGTCGTCGTGGTCGGTGTTGCCGACGGAACCGAACATCATCGTGCCGAGGCAGTAGGCGCTGACCTCGATGCCGGTCCCGCCCAGTACACGGTGCCTCATGCGACTCTCCTTGGCCGTCGTCCTGTCGGGGGGAACGCCGCGACCCTACGGGTTGGAGTCCTCTCCAGGGCAAGCGCGGCGGCGGGCCCGTGCGGCACGGCCGCGGTCGTAAAGGCGTGGCGAGCCGGACGAGTTCTGGACGACGATGTGCCCATGAGTGATCAACCCGAGCGCTGGACGCAGGCGACCGTCTACCCCGACATGTGGACCGACCCGGACCACGACCCCCGCCACGCCGAGGGCCCCGGTCCGGAGGGGGAGCTCGCGACGCTGGAGGACTTCCTCTCCGGCTACCGCCTGACCCTGCGGATGAAGTGCGACGGCCTGGACCCGGAGCAGCTCGCCCGCCGGTCGGTGCCGCCGTCCACGATGTCGCTGCTGGGCCTGGTCCGCCACCTCGCCGAGGTGGAGCGGGACTGGCGCAACTGGATCACCGACGGCGATCCGCTGCCGAAGCTGTACGGCGAGCGCGACGCGGACTTCCACGGCGCCGTCGCCGACCGGGCCGTGGTCGACGCCGCGTTCGCCGACCTGGAGCGCGAGCAGGCCGCGACGGACACGGCGCTGGCCGCCCATCCGGACCTGGGCGAGCGCCTGGGGAAGGACCGGACGTCGGTCCGGGAACTGCTCGTGCACCGGATCGAGGAGTACGCCCGCCACTGCGGCCACGCCGATCTGCTGCGCGAGTGCGTCGACGGGCGCGTCGGCCAGTGACGGGACGCGGCTTCTTCCGCGGGACCTGAGCCGTGCGCGCGCTCGCGCGGGAGCCCGACATCCGGACCCCAGCCCGCGCACCCGGGCTCCAGCCGCACGCCGGGCCCCAGCCGCACGCCCCGACTCGAGCCGCGTGGCAGGCGCCTGCTCTCATACGGCGGCGTGCCGGTCCTCGAACGCGAACTCCGGGTCGGACGCGGTGAGGATCGCCGTGTGGGTGCGGGCGGCGGGCCAGTGGGCGGTCAGTTCCCCGCCGATCGTCCCGAGCAGGTCCGGCATGATCCGCCCGCCGTCGTCGTGCATGGCCTCGGTGACCACGAGGATGCGGCGGGTGTGCTCGCCGACCGCGGAGTGACCGCTCTGCCGGTGGGTCCAGCGGCGGGCGTGGGAGCGTCCGGCCGAGTCGACGAACGTCACCTCCCCGGGAGCGGGGTGCTCCAGGCTGCCGTCGAACGCGGTGTAGTGCTCGTCGCCGCGGGCGGGACGCACCTCCAGCAGCGGTCCCGTGATGCGGTCGGCGTCGAGGGCGGCGACGGGGACGCCGTAGGCGGCGGAGATCGCGTTGCACAGGTCCACCACGGGGTGGATGCGCGGCAGGTCGCCCTTGGTCCTGAGCCGTCGCAGCAGGGACTCCGAGGCGCACCGGTACTGCGTCGGCTTGAGTCCCATCCGGGAGAACGCCCGCCTCCAGGCCAGCACTTCGGGGAACTCGCTCTCGGGTGCGCGGGCCAGCCGGGCCGCGGCGCGTTCGGTGTGCACGGCGGCGCGCGTACCGGTGTCGGCGCGGGCGTCGACGCCCGCGGCGTACAGGGCGCCGACGGTGAGGTGCGGGTGGGCGGACCAGATGGCGTCGGCATGACGGAAGCGCATGATCAGGCCACCGCCAGCCGCACGCCCATGCCCGCGAAGCAGACCGCGAACACCCGGCGCAGCGCCGTCATCGCCCCGGGCCGGGACAGCACGCGGTCGCGCACGGCGGCGGCGCACAGCCCGTAGGCGGCGAAGACCACGAACGTCATCGCCATGAACACCGCGCTGAGCCGCAGCATCGCGGCGACGGAGCCGGACTCGCCGGCCGGGACGAACTGCGGGAGGAACGCGACGAAGAACATCGTGACCTTCGGGTTGAGGAGATTGAGCAGCACCCCGGAGACGATGACGCGGCTCGCCGGCTGCCGCTCCGCACCGCCCTCGACGACCAGGGCGTCCTTGTCGCGCAGGGTCGACCAGGCCATGTACAGCAGGTAGCCGACGCCGAGGTACTTCACCGTCTCGTAGGCGACGGCGCTGGTGTGCAGCAGCGCGGCGAGGCCGCTGATGGTCGCCGCCAGGTGCGGCAGGATGCCGACGGTGCAGGCGAACGCGGCGATCAGGCTCGCCCGGCGGCCGTGGGCGAGTCCGGCGGCGAGGGTGTACACCACGCCGGTGCCGGGGGTCACCACCACGATCAGGGTGGTGAGCAGGAACGCGATGCTCAAGGGGGACCTCCGCTGGGGTTCGTTCGAGGTGGTCCCAGCCTGGTGCCGGCATGGACCGGCCGACAGAGCCAAAGACGGCGTGATCCACCGGTCCAAACGCGGGCGGGCTCACCGCGGCGCACCGGACCGTGACCGGTTTCCACGGGCCACTAGCATGTGGCTGCACCGAATTGATCAACAGAGGAGCGTCGTGCGAGAGATCGCCGTGTTCAGTGGCAGCGCCCATCCCGAGCTGGCGGCCGAGATGTGCGCGCACCTGGGGGTGCCGTTGAGCCCGGTGCGGGTGAACCGGTTCGCGAACGACTGCCTGGAAGTGCAGTTGCAGGCCAACTGCCGTGAGCGGGACGTGTTCCTGGTGCAGCCGCTGGTCGCTCCGGTGCAGGAGCACCTCGTGGAGCTGCTGCTCATGTGCGATGCCGCGCGCGGGGCGTCCGCCCGGCGGATCACGGTGGTGATGCCGCACTACGCCTACGCCCGCTCCGACAAGAAGGACGCGCCGAGGATCTCGATCGGGGGCCGGCTGGTCGCGGACCTCATGGTCGCCTCGGGCGCGAGCCGGGTGCTGGCGCTGACGCTGCACTCGCCGCAGGTGCACGGGTTCTTCTCGGTCCCGGTGGACCATCTGCACGCGCTGCGGGAGCTGGCGCAGCACTTCCGCCGCTACGACCTGAGCAACACCACCGTCGTCTCGCCGGACCTGGGCAACGCCAAGGAGGCGGCGGCCTTCGCCCGGATGCTCGGCGCGAAGGTGGCGGCCGGGGCCAAGCAGCGCTTCGCCGACGACCGGGTGAGCATCAGCTCCGTCATCGGGGACGTCGCCGGCCGTGACGTCATCGTGCTGGACGACGAGATCGCCAAGGGCAGCACCGTGCTGGAACTCCTGGAGCGGCTGCGGGAGCTGGGCGCACGCTCGGTGCGGGTGGCCTGTACGCACGGGCTGTTCTCGGCGGGGGCTCTCAAGCGGCTGTCCGAGCAGCCCGACGTCCTGGAGATCGTGTGCACCAACTCCGTCCCGGTCCCGCCGGGCGAGCACACGGACAAGCTGCGCGTCCTGTCCATCGCCCCGGCGCTGGCGGAGGCGGTCCGGCGCATCCACAACGGCGAGTCGGTGAGCGCCTTGTTCGACGCGACATGAACCGGCGGCGCGGAGGCGGACGCGGGCCGGTCGCGGCGGGCGCTCCCTGAGCGTCGCGACGTCCGGCTCCGAATCCTCCCCGTCCCGCCTCGAACCGCCCTCTTCCGGGACCCCGGACCGCCCCTTCCGGCCCCGACCGACGGGCTGCCGGGGCGGGGGTTACGCTGCGGGTATGACCTCACAGCCCTACCTCTCCCGGCTGTTCTCGCTGGACGGCTTGGTCGCCGTGGTGACCGGCGGGAGCTCCGGCATCGGCCGGGCGATCGCCGGGGCGCTGGCGCGCGCCGGGGCGAGCGTGGTGGTCGTGGCCCGCACGGAGGCACGGCTGGCCGCCACCGTCGCCGAGCTGACGGCCGACGGCTGCCGGGCGGCCCGGGTCCGCGCCGACCTCGGCAGCCGCGACGGCGTGCGCTCGGCGGCGCAGGAGGCGGCCGGGGCCTTCGGCGAGCCGGACATCCTGGTCAACTGCGCGGGGATCAACCTGCGTCCGCCGATGGGCGAGCTGGGCGAGGACGTCTGGGACGCCACCATGGCGGTGAACCTGGAGGCGCCGTTCCTGCTGGGGCAGCGCTTCGGGCCCGGCATGGCCGAGCGGGGCTTCGGCCGGATCATCCACGTCACGTCCCAGCAGGCGCACCGGGCCTTCGTGGACAGCGGGGCGTACGGCGTCTCCAAGGGCGGGCTCGAGTCGCTGGCCCGATCGCAGGCGGAGGCCTGGTCGCCGTACGGCGTCACCTGCAACACCCTCGTGCCCGGCATCGTCATGACGCCGCTGAACGCCCGGCTGTCCGCCGACCCCGGGAAGGCGGCGGAGCTGGCCGGGCGCACGATGGTCGGACGCAACGGGCTGCCCGAGGACTTCGCGGGTGCGGCGGTGTTCCTCGCGAGCCGTTCCTCCGCCTATGTCACCGGGCAGTCGATCTGCGTGGACGGCGGGTTCTCCGTCCACTGAGCCGCGCCCACCCCGGCGGCGACATGGGCGGTCACCTTCTGGCGCCGCGCCATCCGGCCCCCACCCCCGCCAGCTGGAGGGCCAGCGCCAGTAGGCCGAGAAGCATCAGGTTCGTGGAGGAGAACACGTCGTTGGTGCTCAGTTCCGCGGCGTTGATCAGAAACGCGATGAAGAACAGCACCGCTGCGATGATCGCCATCATGTCGGTCTCCTGACGTCGGTTCGGTTCACTTCGGTTCGGTTCCGTTCGGGTTCGGTGACTCCCGTATGCCCCGGAACCGCTGCGGCAGGCGCGGGGGCGGCACCGGCCGAAAAGTCCGTGCAGCGTGTCTTGTCAGCTCCGCGCACCTGACCGTACGCTCCGCTGAGCAGCCATGGGAGCGCTCCCATGACCTCCGCCGACTCACCCCCCTCATCGGAGGCACTCATGAGTTCCTGCCGGTTACGTTCAGCCACCCCCGAACCGTCCGGGCGGCGCGCGGCTCCTCCTTCGAGGCGGCCCGCATGAGCCGGAGGCGGAGCGCGGTCGAGACGCGCGAACCATCGAGCTCTGCCGCCACGAGCGGTCTGCGCACCCTCCCCGCCCGCTACCGGCAGCACAGCTTCACCGTGCTGCGGGTGTCCGTGGGGCTGCTGTTCGTGTGGTTCGGGGCGCTGAAGTTCCTGCCGGACGTCAGCCATGCCGAGGACATGGCCACCCGCGTGGTGCACGAGCTGACCTCCGGGGCCGTGCCGGCCGACGTGTCCCGGCCGCTCGTCGCCCTGATGGAGATTCTGATCGGGGCCGGGCTGGTCACCGGGCTGCTGCCGCGCCTGACGCTGCTGGTGTTCTTCGCGCACATGGCCGGGACGTTCACCGCGCTGGTCGTCCTGCGTTCGGAGGTGTGGGACGGGAACGTCGCGGTGCCCACCATGGCCGGACAGTACGTGATCAAGAACGTCGTGCTGGTGGCGGCGGGCCTCGCCATCGCCGCGCACCTCCCACAGGCCGGTGCCGGGCCCAGCAGGACGGCCGGTGACGGGGAAACCGGCACCGGGCCCGACGCCCCCGTGAGGGCGCCGAACCCGGTGGTCGAAGCAGCCCCGGACCCGACGTCAGTCCCGGTGCACGGTGATCCGCCGCTCGGCGCCGACGCCGTTCACGGTCACCCGTAGCACCGCCGTGCCGGCACGGCGTGCGACGAGCGTTCCCGAGACGGGGTCGTAGGAGACGACCGGCGCTCCGCCGTCGTGGCCGCGCTCCCCGTCCCCGGCCACGTCGACGCGGGTTCCGCTCCAGTCGGCGGAAACCGGCCAGGCCACCGGGACGCTCCGGGCGCCGTCCTGGGTGAGCGTGGCCGCCGCCTCGGCCCGCTCTCCGACGGTGAGCGTCTGCGGAGCGTTGAGCGTCACCGTGTCGGTACGGGCGTGCACCTCGGCCCGCAGCCACCTCTCGGAGTCGTCGGACGGGACGTCGTACAGGTCGTGGATCCGTCCCCGGCCCGGATCGATGCCGAGCATGGTCCAGCCGGTGAAGCCGCCGCCGTCGGGCGTGCCGGCCGGGTTCTTGCCCGAGTTGCCGTTGACCAGGTACGGCACGCCGTCGACGGAGGAGGCGGCGAAGACGCCCGCGTGGGCGCCGACGAACGCGGCGGACTTGTGGCTCTCGGCGCGGAAGCCGGCGAGCCACTGCCGTACCAGGGCCGCCTCCTTGCGGTCGCCGAGCTGGCTGGCCTTGTTCGGGAGCGGGTCGTCCGTGGGATGGTGCTGGAAGACGACGACGCCGCTGACCGACCTGTCGCCCGCCGCCGCCTCGAGCTGGTCGTGGAGCGTCTGGAGCTGGCCGAAGCCGCCGCCGCGCAGGGTGCCGGTGGAGGAGTCCAGGGTGATGAAGCGGGTGCCCTTCATGTCGAACACGGACGTGGTGGGGCCGAATTCGGCCTCGAAGTTGCGGGTCGAGCCCGGGCCCATGATCTCGTGGTTGCCGGGGACGTAACGCCACGGGACGCTCCCGCCGGTGCGGGCGTCGAACTCGTCGAGCAGCGTGCGGGCGAGGGCGAAGTCCGCCGGGGACCCCTCGTCGACGAGGTCGCCGTTGATGACCAGCAGGTCCGGGCGGGCCTCGGCGATCTCGGCGAGGGTACGGCGGGCCGCCTCGACCAGCGGGCTGTCCGGGGCGCGGGCGACGAACTGGGCGTCGGACATGACGGCCACCCGCAGCGGACGGCCGCCGACGGTTCCGTCGGTGACCACGACCGGGTCGGCGACCCCGGGCGGGTCGGGCAGCTCGACGTCCGGGGCGACCTTGACCCGTAGGTCGCTCACCGTGACGGCGCCGGTGTAGGAGCGGACCGCGCTGGTCTCCAGGAGCCGGATCCGCTGGAAGGTCAGGGGGTGGGCGGTGCCGGCGGGGACCGGGAACTCGACCTTGCGCCAGCCGGTCCAGGTGATCGTGGGGCCGTCGAGGTTGGCGGTCACTCCGGAGCCGGTGCGGTACTGGAGCCGGGGCCAGGCGCCGTTGCCGTCGCCGTGGATCCACAGGGTGACGGCCTGCGGCTGGCCGGGCAGTGGGATCGGCAGCGGCGGGACGGCGTACTGGCCGCGCGTCGCGGTGGAGCGGGTGAAGTCGTACGTCAGCCGCAGACCGGGCGCGCCGTCGTGGCCGGGCGCCGGGGCGACCGATCCGCCGGGGGCGCGGTCGTGCGCGGACGTCCACGACGCGGCGTCGGAGAGGTCGGCGAAGGGCGTCTCGGCCAGGCCGACCGTGACGGCGACGTCGGTGGTCATCCCGCGGACCGTCAGGCGCAGGGTGGCGGAGGCGCCGTCGACCAGGCCTCGCACGGTGAACGTGGCGTCGTCCGCGGGCCGCACCTCGACGATTCCCCGGCCTCCGGTGACCTGGACGTCGGACGCCTCGATCGGGGCGGAGTGGCCGAGGGCGTCGTAACCCGTGACCGTCAGTCGCGCTTCCTTGCCGGCGCCGTCGAGCGCCACCAGGCTGCTGCTCGGGGCGATCCGCACGGCGGGGGCCAGCACCGTCAACTCCTTGTGCCCGTCGGCCCGGTGCCCGGCGGACGCCACCACGCGGGCGGTGCCTGAGCGGCGGCCGGTGACGACCGCGGTGCCGTCCTCGCGCGAGTCGACCGACAGCCGGCCGCCCTCGGCGCGCCAGTGCACCCGGCCGGCGGAGACGGGAGCGTACGTCTCGTCGTGGGCGAGGGCGCGCACGGTGCGGCGCAGTCCGGGCAAGACCCGGTCGGCGCCGTCCGCCGTCAGGGCGGGCAGGACGCGGAAGCCGTGCACGGCGCCCGATCCTGGGGCGGCGAACAGTCCCAGTCCGTTGGCGACCTGCCGTTCCGAGCCGTCGGAGGGGCTGTTGACCAGGCCGGTCGTGTCCTCCCCCGGCAGGCGGGCGGCCATGGTGGTCGAGCCGCCGCCGTCCATGTTCAGGGCGTCCACGGCGCCGAGCCCTTTCATGAAGGCGCCCAGTTCGTTGAGGTCCATGCCGCGGCTGTCGGTCTGCTTGCCGTCGATCGCGACCAGGTACATGGTGCGGCCGTCGGCGGAGAAGCCCGCACCGGTGCGCGAGGTGGCGGTGACGGTGTCGCCCTCGGTGAAGCGCCGTACCACGCCGTCCGCGACCAGCACCTGCCCGCCGCCGACCGCGACCGCCACCTCGCCGAAGTCGGCGCGCGGGCGGTAGGCGACCTCGACGGCGTCGCCGGGCCGCAGTCCGGCGAGCGCGTCGGCGCCCGCTTCCCGCCCGAGCAGCACGGAGTCGCCCGCGGGGACCGGGTCGCCGCCGACGGAGGTGCGTACGTCGGTGACCCTGCCGTCCCGCAGCCGGACCTCGGCGACCCGGCCGGCGCCGCTGACGGGCTTGGTGCGGGGCGAGGGACCCCACTGGTCGGTGAACAGGCCGATGCCGCCGGCCTTCAGGACCGGGGAGTTGACGCCCGCCAGTTCGAGGGTCCGCGTCCCGCCGACCGTGACCCGGCCCTCCAGGAGGACCTGGGCGAGCCGGCCGATGCCGTCGGCCCCGATGGCGACCGCCTGACCGCGGCCCGGGATGGGCGAGTTGACCAGACCGTCCTTCCGGGACACCGCGGCGCCGATGGGGGCCTCGGTGTCGTTCATGTCGAAGTAGTCGCCGTTGATCGCGGCGACGGCTCCGGTGCGCCGGGCCTGTTCGGTCACCCGTGACTTGCCCGTGACGGTGCCGGAGGAGATGTGGTCGACGCTCAGCCGGTCGTCGGCGAGGTCCGCGACGAGCACCTGTCCGCGGACCCATCCGCTCGCCCCGAACCGGTCGAAGCGGGTCAGGGTCAGGCCGGGTGCGACCGGGGTGCGGTCCTCCCGGGTGACGATGGACTCCCCGGGAGTGCTCGGGATCAGGCGGGGCGCTGCGCCCGCGCCCGGCGCGCCGTGCGGGGCCGCCACGACGTCGTCGGGGGCCGACGCCTGAGCGGTCGTCACCGTCGCGGCGCCGATGCCGAGTGCCATGGCCAGGGCGAGGACGACGCGGGTGCGCCGTCTCGCGGTCCGCGTGCGCGGGGCGGCGGGATCAGGAGGGAACGACACTGGCTGACTTCTTTCGCTCTCGTTCCGGCGGGCAGGGGTCAGCGTTCAGTTGACGCTCCGTGGGTGTTGAGGCGCCGTGAGGTGTGTGACCGTCAGCAATGCGCCGGGTGAACACTGCGGCCCGCTCCGCCGGGCTCGTGGCTCCCCCGCCGACGCAGCCATTGTCGCGGTGCGGGGCCCGGCGGCAAAGGCGATACACGGACAGCCGGGGCGTTCGAAAGCGTTCGGGTCGTTCAGTCGGCGGAAGCCGGGCGCAGGGCGTCGAGTTCGCGGTTCAGCTCGGCGAGGAACCGCACGACGACGGCCAGTTCCTCCTGGGTGAAACGGCTGCGCGCCGCGTCGGTGCCGCGGGCCAGTGGCCGGAAGTAGTCCCGGCCGACGGCTCTGGCCGCCTGTGCGTAGTGAAGGTGCACCACGCGGCGGTCGTCGGCCGCGCGGACGCGCCGGATGTGACCGGCCTTCTCCAGCCGGTCGACGCACGCGGTCACCGCGCCGGACGTGAGGTGGAGCCGGCGCCGCAGCCGGCCGGGCGTCATGGGCCCGTCGTCGGGGTCGGCGTCGAGGATCGCGATGAGGGCCTGCACGTCGGTCAGGTGCAGGCCCTGCGCCTGGGCGAAGTCCTGGGCGATGCGGTTGAACTCGGCGTTCATGCGACGCAGCAGAACCGCGAAGGACTGCAACCCCGTCGGGTCGTCCGCCGGAAGTGATGGCGAGGGCATGCCGGAACCGCTCATGTCTTGAGTATAAGGTTTCTCAATGATTGACATACTTTACTGTCGAGGCATGATCACGCCGCGGTCACTCCGTCCACTTCCGGGATGCTCATGAACATCACACCCCGCCGGGCCCGCCGGCTCGTGCCCCTGCTCCTGCTGCTCGTCTGGCTGGGCATCGGGGGAACGCTCGGGCCGTACGCCGGGAAACTGGGCGAGGTGGCCACCAACGACCAGGCCGCCTTCCTCCCGCGCAGCGCCGAATCCACCCGGGTGCTCGACGAACGGGAGGCCTTCGACCAGGCGGAGACGCTGCCCGCCGTCGTCGTCTGGACGGCGGACGGGGAGCGGGTCGCCGGGGCGCAGCGCACGACCGCCACCGACGCCGTCGGTGCGCTCGCCGGCGCCCCCGGCGTCGTCGGCCGTCCGTCCCCCGCCCTGCTCTCCGACGACGGCAGGGCACTGCAGGCCGTCGTCCAACTGGAGCCCGACCTGGGCGAGGAACTGCCCACGGTGCTCGACGGGGTGCGCGAGGCGGCGGAGAGCGTCCCGGACACGACGGTGCAGATCGCCGGACCGGCGGCGAGCCAGGCCGACCTGTCGGACGCCTTCGCGGGCATCGACGGCCTCCTGCTGGGCGTGGCGCTCGGCGCCGTGCTGCTGATCCTGCTGCTCGTCTACCGGAGCGTCCTTCTCCCATTCGTGATCATCCTGGGTTCCGTGTTCGCCCTCGGACTGGCGAGCGCCGTCGTCTACGCGCTCGCGGACCGGGACGTGGTCCGGGTGGACGGCCAGGTGCAGGGCATCCTTTCGATTCTGGTGATCGGCGCGGCCACCGACTACGCGCTGCTGCTGGCCGCCCGCTTCCGCGAGGAGCTCGCCGTCCGCGGGGACCGGACCGCCGCCGCGGCGACGGCGGTGCGCAGGTCGTTCGGCGCGATCACGGCGAGCGCGGCCACCGTGGCGCTCGGCCTGCTGGCCCTGCTGGCGAGCGATCTGACGAACAACCGCGCCCTCGGACCGGTCGGCGCCATCGGCATCGGGTGCGCTGTGCTGTCCACACTGACCTTCCTGCCGGCCGTGCTCGCCCTGCTGGGCCGGACCGCCTACTGGCCGTCCCGGCCCCGTGCGTCGGACGCCTCGGCGAAGGGACACGGGGTGTGGCGCCGGGTCGCCGCCGAGGTGGACGGCCGGCCGCGTTGGACCTGGCTGGTGACCGCCCTCGTGCTGGCCTTCTTCGCGGCGTTCTCGCCCTCCCTGTCCGCCAAGGGCGTGCCACTCGACGAGGTCTTCGTGGGCGAGGCCCCCTCGGTCGCCGCCCAGGAGACGCTCGGTGAGCACTTCCCCGGCGGATCCGGCAACCCCGCCGTCATCATCGCCGACGCGGACCGTGCCGCGCAGGTGACGGCGGCGGCGCGCAACACCGAGGGCGTGGCGACGGCCGACCCGGTCTCCGCCTCCGGACGGCCCGGGGGCGGCGAGCCACTCGTGGTCGACGGCCGCGTGCGCATCGACGCCACCCTCCGGGCGGCGGCGGACAGCGACGCCGCCAAGGAGACCGTCGAGCGGCTGCGCGCCGAGGTGCACGCGGTGCCGGGCGCGGACGCCCTGGTCGGCGGGTACACCGCCCAGCAGTACGACACCCAGCGGACCGCCGCCCGGGACCGCACGGTGATCGTCCCCGTGGTGCTCGGCGTCATCCTGCTGATCCTCGTCCTCCTGCTGCGCTCACTGCTGGTGCCGGTGCTCCTGGTGGCGACCGTCGCGCTCAACTTCCTGGCCACGCTCGGCGTGTCGACGCTGGTCTTCGAGCACCTCCTCGGCTTCGGCGGCGCCGACGCGTCGGTGCCGTTGTACGGCTTCGTGTTCCTGGTGGCCCTCGGCGTCGACTACAACATCTTCCTCATGTCCCGGGTCCGGGAGGAGGCGCTGGAGCACGGCGCCCGACAGGGCGTGCTGCGCGGGCTCACCACGACCGGCGGCGTGATCACCTCGGCCGGCGTCGTGCTCGCCGCGACGTTCGCGGCGCTCATGGTGATCCCGCTGGCCTTCCTGGTGCAGATCGCGTTCATCGTGGCCTTCGGCGTTCTGCTCGACACCCTCGTCGTCCGCTCGCTGCTGGTGCCCGCGCTGATGATCGACATCGGTCCCCGGGCATGGTGGCCCAGCGCCCTGGCCCGCGACGGGCGGGGGGAACGGGACGGCGCTCAGTAGACGGTCAGCCCGTACGCCGACAGGACCTCGACCACCGGCTGGTAGTAGGCGACGCCGCCGGAGGAGCAGTTGCCGCTGCCGCCGACGAGGAGGCCGAGGGCGGTGGTGCCGGAGAAGGCCGGGCCGCCCGTGTCGCCCGGCTCCAGGCAGGCGTTCGAGCGGAAGAGGCCGTACACCGTGCCTCCGCCGTAGGAGACGGTGACGTTGATGGCGGTCACCGTGCCGCAGCGCAGCCCGCCGACCCGGCCGACGTGGCAGACGCTCTGGCCGACGCGCGGAGCGGTGACGCCGGTGATGTCGCGGACCGCGCCGCCGCCCAGGGAGACTTCGCCGGGGCGGGCGACGGAGGGGTTGGTGTAGCGGACGACCCCGTAGTCGTCGGACGGGAAGGACACGGCGTCGGTGACGCCGACCGGGATCGTGCGACCCGGGTCCGCGTACCAGGTCGTGCCGGTCGACAGGCAGTGCCCGGCGAGGAGCGCGTAGGTCGTGGTGGAGCTGCGGGCGTTGAAGCCGACCGTGCACACGCGTCCGTTGTCGCCGTACAGCAGGTCACCGCCCCGGACGACGACCTGCTGGGCGCCGACGGAGCCGGCGGCGTGGGCGGGGGCTGCGCCCAGGAAGCAGGCGGCCAGGAGCGCCAGGACGGTCGACACGGCCGGGGCGAGGGACGGTTGTCTCACGGATCCTCCAGGCGAGGCGGCAAAGTCGTACGGTCGCTCGCCTCATGGTGGAGGATCCCGGGGCGGTGGGACAGACCGGCGCCGGTCGTTCGGCCCGGACTACCGGTTCTGCAGCTGCCGGAGCTGGTGGTATCCGGGCGCCGAGCAGTGGGCCTGCACCACCCTCGCGCCGTGGAGCACGCTGTCGTGCGCGACGTCCGGACAGTGTCCGGAATGCTTCGTGAAGCAGCTTCCTCCCCCGGCCCCCGCGGTACAGCAGGGTCATCTCGCACCGCAGCGCGTTTCAGCTCGCGTTGCTCAGTTCATGACCTCGATCACCGGCCTGGGGATCGGCGTCTTCCCATCGAGGACGGCCGGGACGCGTTCCAGGACGCCGCCCGCGAAGACGTCGTACAGCGGCAGGGTTTCCAGGTGCACGTAGCCGATGTGGCAGTCGCAGGCGGCGAGCGGGCAGCCGCGGGGGCGCAGGGCGGCACGGTAGCTGCCGTCGTAGAGGTTGCCGAGCGGGGCGGGCACGAAGTGGCAGCGGCGGACGGTCCCCTCTCCGTCGACCGAGATCACGGACTCGCCGGTGCGGCAGGGCAGTCCGGCGCTCGCGTGGGGGTGGCGGCTGTAGGGGAACAGCGGGTCCAGGGCGGTCCACCGGTCGGCGTCGGCGTCCGTGTAGACGTGGCCCTCGGCGGCGTTGACCCACAGGTAGACGTGCGGGGGCAGGTCGGCGCGCAGGCGGCGGGCGTGCGGCAGGTGGTCGGGCAGGCCGACGACGCCGACGCTGAAGCGGACGCCGCGCTCGGCGAGGTCCCGGCACTTGGCGAGGAAACGGTCGTAGGGGGTCTGGCCGGGGTGGTACGTGCACCACAGGGCGAGCGTGCCGGGGTCGGCGTCGGCGAGCCAGTCGGTGCGGCAGCTGAGGTTCGTCTGGATGGCGACCCGGCGGATGTGCGGCAGGTGCGACAGGCGGGCCAGCGTGCGCCGGTACCAGGAGCGGACCAGGCCCTCGCCCCAGGGCGTGAACAGGATCGACAGCCGGTCGCCGGTCTGGCCCTCGGCCCAGGCGGCGAACCGTTCCAGGGCCGCGCGGTCGGCGCGCAGCTGGGCGGGGGTGTCGCGCCGCTTGGCGAACGGGCAGTAGGGGCAGTCGTAGTCGCAGGAGGCGAGAGGGCCCCGGTAGAGGAGGGTCAGATCCATGGCCGGGCGGTCACTTCCGCTCGTAGGCGGCCATGGCGGCCCGCACCGCCGGGGAGAACAGCTCGGGGCCGATGGCGTCGGAGTGGGCGAGGCCCTCGGGGGTGAGCCGCAGGGTCGTGGGGTCGGTGTCCGCGAGCCAGCCCCGGTCGGCGAGGCGCGCGAGGTCGGTGGCGAAGTCGTCGGCGGGCGCGGCGCCGAACCGGGCGCGGTAGTCGTCCACGCGCAGGCCCTCGGCCTGGAGCAGGGACTGGAGCAGATGCCGTCGGCGTGTCTCGTCGGCGTTCATGCGGTAGCCGACCTCGGCGTGGGAGAAGTCGGCCGTCGCGACGTAGTCGTCGATGATGCCGCGGATCTGGTGCATGCCGACGGCGTAGTCGAAGGAGTAGTGCAGTCCTGCGGTGTAGGAGCGGGCGCCGCAGCCGAGGCCGATCATGCCGTCGGTCTGGCAGGCGTAGTCGTCGGCGCCCTGGGCGGGGGCGTCGGCACGGCGGAACATACGCATCGACTGCTGGGTGTAGCCGTGGGCGAGCAGATGGTCGCGTCCGGCGCGGTAGAGGCGCAGCCGCTGCTCGTCCCACTGCGGGTCGGGGCCGGGGCGGCGGCGGTCGAGGCCGGTGAGGGGGCGGACGTAGAGGGGGTAGAGGTACAGCTCCTCGGGCCGCCAGTGCAGGGCCGCGTCCAGGGAGTGCCGCCAGGACTCCTCCGTCTGGCCGTCGATGCCGTAGATGAGGTCGATGTTGAGGACCGGCACGCGGGCGTCGCGGATGCGCCCGAGGGCCGCCTCGACGTCGGCGCGGCGCTGGGGGCGTACGGCGGCGCGGGCCTCGGAGTCGACGAAGCTCTGCACGCCCAGGCTGAGCCGGGTGGCGCCGCGCTCGGCGAGCACGGCGAGCCGGTCGGCGGTGGCGGTCGCGGGCGAGGCCTCCACCGACAACGGGACGGCGCGCAGGTCGGCGCCCATGCGGTGCTCGGCGATGTCGCAGAGCCGCTCCAGTTCGGCGGCGGTCAGGAAGGTCGGCGTGCCGCCGCCGAACGCGGCGGTGGCGAAACGGACTGCCTCCCCGTCGCCGAGGGCGGCGCGCACGGCGTCCGCCTGGCGTTCCAGGGCGTCGAGGTAGGCGCCGGTCAGGCCGTCGGGGGCGCCGATACGGGTGAACAGGTTGCAGAACCCGCAGCGCACCTCGCAGAAGGGTATGTGCAGGTAGAGGGAGAGGGCGTGCTTGGGTTCGGCCGCCCATAGGGATGCCAGCTCCGGACGGTCGGGCAGCCTGCGGTAGGCGGTCTTGTGGGGGTAGGCGTAGACGTAGCTCTGGTAGGGGCCGAGGTGGGTGGCGGGCAGGGCGGCGGTGGTCATCGGGCGGCCTCGGTCGGCGTGGGGTCGAGGAAGAAGTGGGCGTAGGGCACCGTCCACACGGACTCGTGGCCCAGGCGGTGGCCGGTGTAGCCGTCGTCGCCGTAGGCGGTGCCGTGGTCGGAGCAGACGATGGCCAGGCAGCGGCGCCGGGAGCTCGCGGCGGCGAACAGCCGCCCGATGTGCCGGTCGACGTATTCAAGGGCGGCGGCGTGGGTCTCCCGGGTGTCGCCGGCCTCGCGGGTCGCGCCGGGAAGGTGGAACCAGTTCGGCTGGTGCAGGGCGGAGACGTTGACGAAGAGGAACAGCCGCTGCTGTGCGGGGAGTCCGGCGACGACGCGCTCGGCGCAGGCGACCTGGTTCTCGAACGACCGGGGTGAGGTGACGCCGAACTCGGGCGTCCAGTGGGACTCCTGGAAGAGTCCGGGCAGCACCGAGCCGAGCGCGCCCTGCTTGTTGAAGAACCCCACTCCCCCGATGCACACGGTGCGGTAGCCGGCCGCGGCCAGGCCGGCGACCAGGTCCGGGCTGTCGTGGACGAACGTCTTCTCGGCGGTGGTCTCGCTGCCGGCGAAGCGCGCGGCGAACAGGCGGGGGTGCGGTCCGGGGCCGGCCGGGGTCGGCAGGAAGCCCGCGAAGATCGCCTGATGGGAGGCGTAGGTGAAGTTGCCCGGGGCGTGCCGCTTCTCCCACCGGCCGCCGGGCAGGTGCCGGGCCAGGTTGGGGAGGCGGCCCGCGGCGGCCAGCTCGGCGGCGACGTCGTAGCGCAGGGTGTCGAGCGTGACGAGGAGCAGGTCGTGACTGCCGACGACCGCGTTCATGTCCGGCTCGGCCGTTGCCGGGGCGGGGGGCGGGAGTTGCTCAGGGCTTGGGGCGGGCGAGGGCATGGCCGGGTCCTGTGGTTCGGGGCTGGTGCGGGTGCGGAGCGTGCGGGTGCGGAGGGTCAGGGGCGTGCGGGGTGGGTGGAGGATGCGGCTGCGGGTGACCCCGGGCGGGTGCGGGGTGCGGGGCGGGTGAGGGCTGCGGGGGGTCGTCCGGGGTGGGCGGGGCGGGCGTGCGGTGGTGCGGGGCGGGCGGCGGGTCCCAGAGGCGGTCCGGGGTGTGCGGGCGGTCCGCCGTGTCGGCCGGACCGGCGTGCAGGCGCAGCGCCGCGGCGACCTGGGCGGCGTAGGTGTCCATGCCCTCGGCGTCGCTGCCGGGCAGGCCGGTGAGGCGGGGCAGCAGGTCCCCGAAGGCGTTGACCTCGCCGACGGCCGCCCGGCGCCAGCCGGTCGCGGGCAGGAGGTCGACGCCCACGCAGAGGGTGCCGGGGAAGCAGGCGGCGGCCCGTTCGCACACGCCGAGCAGGTCGGTCCAGCGGGCGCCCGCGGCCTCGACGGCGTGCCGGGCGGCATCCAGGTCGCCACGGGCGCCCCCGAGGTGCAGGTTCGTCATGGGAGAGCGGCTGGTGCGCACCACCGCGTGGGTGACCCGGCCGGCCACGACGACGACCCGCAGATCCGCGGCGCGCCCCTGCTGGGAGGCCTTCGGCAGCCAGCGCTCCAGATGCAGTCCGTCCGGGGCGAGCGCGTCGACGATGGCCGCGACGTCCTGCTCCCGCTCGTAGCGGCGCACCTTCAGCGAGTTGAACAGACGGCCGTCCCCGGTGAGTTCCACCGAGGACGTCGCCCGGATCCGGCCGGCGCCGCCGCGTTCCACGGCGAGCACGCCGGAGGCCGACGAGCCGTGCGCGGGCTTGACGAACAGCCGGGGCATCCGGTGCTCCCGCATCAGCGCCCGCACGTCGTCCCAGCCGCGGACATGCGCCGACCCCGCGCCCGACGTGGGCGAGGCCGGGACGGGCACCCCGGCCGCGTCGAGGACGGCATGGCAGCGCCGTTTGTCGAACAGCACCGCCAGCTCGTCGGGATCGTCCAGGCGGACGCCGCCGCGCAGTGTGCGCACGGCGGCGAGGAAGCCGGCGTACCAGCGCGCCGAGCCCTCCACCCGGGTCGGGTCCGGGGCACCGCGCAGCAGCCGGTCGACCTCCGCGTCCTCTCCCGGTGAGTCGAGCCGGACCACCTCGTCCGGCCCGAACTCCGCACCCTGGGCGCGCAGGACGTCCCGCCAGGCGACGAGGCGCGGGGCGGGCAGGCCCGCCGCCCGCACCGCGTCGCCGAACAGGGCCACCCGGCGGCTGCCGGGGTTGCCGACGACCGCGAAGCGCGTGCCGGGGACGTGCCGAGGGGTCATTCGCCCACGGAGACGTAGCGCCACACGCTGCCGTCGCCCTCGACGTCCTCGTCGGCGTCCGCGCGGTCGAGGTCGAGTTCGACGCCCGCGGGTTCCAGCGCCTGCCGGAGCCGCTCCTTCACCGGCTCGCTCAGGTAGTTGTGGTGCAGGTCGAGCTTCTTCAGATGGGTGAGCGGCCGGCCGTCCAGCAGCGCGGCGGCGCCCTCGTCGGTCAGAACGCCCATCGACAGGTCCAGCACCTCCAGGCGGTCGACCACCGGCGAGGCGGCGACGGCCGCGGCGACGGCGTCCTGCATCTCGCTGTTGCGCAGCGCCAGATGGCGCAGGCTCGGCAGCCGGGCGCCGGACAGGATCTCCGCCAGGTCGGCGATCTCGCTGTCGCCGCCGTAGTCGGAGGTGCCCAGCCACAGGTCGAGGTGCTCCAGCGCCGGCAGGTCGCTGGCGCCGACCCCGCGCACTACCTGCGCGGGCAGCCCGCCGGTCTCGACGGTCAGCCGGCGCAGGCCCGTGTGACGCAGCGGCGTGAAGGCGAGGTCCGTGCCGCCCCGGACGCCGAACTCCTCGAGTGCGGGGAACCCTTCGAGCAGGGGCGTCACATCGGTCTGGTGGATCCAGGAGATCTCGCACTCCTCCATCTCCATGTCGCCGAGGAACAGCGCCCGCAGCGCGGGGAAGCGCTCGCGCGCGGCCAGCAGGGCCTCGATGACCGGGGACGGGTCGCTGTCGTAGGCCTCCTGCCAGGCGCCGACGATCAGCGCCCGCACCCGCGTGGTGTCGACAGCAGCGCAGAACCGGGCGAACGCCGCCGTCCACTCCTCGTCGGCGTCGTACACGTCACTGGTGACCCGCCAGGCGAACGAGTCGGCCTCGGGCAGGTCGTCCGTGCGCTCATCGGGCCCCGGGAACGTGCAGGCGGGCAGCCGGTACAGCGCGTCGAGGTGGCCGGTGATGGTCATGCGGCTGCTCCTGTGCAGAGTGAGGGCGTGCGTGTGGTGATGACCGCAGTTCTACCAACAGCCACTGACAATCGGGGGCGGAGGGGTCTGCGGTGCGGTGTTCCGGGACCGCCGCCGACAGCCCGACACGCACGCTCGACGACGACCCTGCCCCGGCATCCGGCGGACGGACCCTCCTTGAACGGGGAACGGCACGCATCGGTCCGGGCGACCCACGGGCAACAGGGGCCCATCGCCCGCTCGGCGGTCCCTCCGCCGAGCGAGCGCCTGCCGGCCCTCCTGGGACAGGGCCCACGCACATCGCTCGCTCCAGCCCACCGGGGAGCGACGAGCATGTCGCGCACCAGTCCACTCGACCCCACTGCGCGACCGGCCCCACCCACCGGACAACGCCGGGCCACCGGGTCGCCGCACTGCAGGGTGGGATTGCACACGACGTGGTCCGGATGCCCTGCCGGTGCGCTTGCTCTTCGCCGGCGAAGCAGGGACTCCGGCATCACATCGGCAGCACATCGGAGTCGCATCTCCGCACAACAGGTACCGACCCATGCGGCCCGGTCCGCGCGCAAGTGCGCCGGACGATCCGGAAGTTGATACTCCGAAATTGCGCGGAGCCTTGTCAGCCCGCCGACGCCATCCTATTCTCACCGACGGAAAGCGCTTTCCCGGTTCAGGGGTCGTTCCGGTGGAGGCGCGCTCATCGCGGCGCCTGCCGCGCCCTCGTGCGGAGCCGCTGCAGATCCGGCGCGAGGCCGCCCGGGCTGTCGACGCACCACGGGACGGGGACGCACCCGAGCAGAGCGGTTCCACGCTGCCGCGGCATCGCCGATCCGCTTCCCGTCGAGCGGGCCACTGTCATGCCCACAACACAGCTGGGACGTGGCCGCGCAGCCCACGGCACCACCACACTCGGCAATTCAAGGACGAAGGACGAGGCAACAATGAGACGACCAGTCGCACTGCGACTCTGTGCGGCGCTGGCCACGGGGGCCGTTGCCGCCGCGACCGGTGTGGCCCTGTCGATGCCCACCGCATCGGCGGCGACCGCCGGCGCCACCGGCTTCGCGACCCAGAACGGCGGGACGACCGGCGGCGCCGGCGGCCAGACGGTACGGGCCACCACGGGCACCGCGATCCACACGGCCCTGTGCAACCGCGCCAGCACCAGCACCCCGATCGTCATCCAGGTCGAGGGGACCATCAACCACGGCAACACCAGCCAGGTCTCGGGCCCCGGCTGCAGCACGGCCGCCGACCGCATCGAACTCAAGGGCATCAGCAACGTCACGATCGTCGGTGTCGGCAGCGGCGCCGTCTTCGACCAGCTGGGCATCCACATCCGCGACGCCCGCAACATCATCATCCAGAACGTGACGGTCCGGAACGTCAAGAAGTCGGGCTCTCCCCTGTCCAACGGCGGCGACGCCATCGGCATGGAGGACAACGTCCGCAACATCTGGGTGGACCACACCACGCTGGAGGCGTCGGGCGGTGAGTCGGAGGGCTACGACGGCCTCTTCGACATGAAGAACAACACCCAGTACGTCACCCTGTCGTACAGCATCCTGCGCAACTCCGGGCGCGGCGGACTCGTCGGCTCCAGCGAGAGCGACCTGTCGAACGGGTACGTCACCTTCCACCACAACCTGTACGAGAACATCGACTCGCGCGCGCCCCTGCTGCGCGGCGGGATCGGCCACATGTACAACAACCACTACAAGAGCCTGAACGAGTCCGGCATCAACTCCCGGGCCGGAGCCAGGGCCAAGGTGGACAACAACTACTTCGAGGACTCCAAGGACGTCCTCGGCACCTTCTACACCGACGCCAAGGGCTACTGGCAGGTCGGCGGCAACATCTTCGACAACGTGACCTGGTCCAGCCCCGGCACCGACAACTACCCCGCCGGGCCCAACCCGACGTCGAACACCACGGTCGGCATTCCGTACGCCTTCAGCCTCGACCCGGCCAACTGCGTGCCGAGCGTGGTGAGCCAGACCGCCGGCGCCAACAAGGGCCTGCGGGTGTCCGACGGCAGCTGCACCCCGCAGACGCCGAGCCCCACTCCCACGCCGACCACCCCGACGCCGACGCCGACCACCCCCACCCCGACGCCGACCCAGCCGAGCGGGACCAACCTCAGCATCGGCGCCGGAGCGGACGGCACCAGCAAGGCCGACGGGACCAGCTACGGCAACGTGCGCGACGGCAACATGAGCACCTACTGGTCGCCGGCCGGCTCCACCGGCGCGGTCTCGGTCAAGTGGGGTTCCGCCACCGCGGTGTCCTCGGTGAACATCCGTGAGGCGGCGGGCGCCGTGGGCAACATCGGCTCCTGGCGGCTGCTGAACGGCAGCACCGGGTCCGTCCTGGCCTCCGGCAGCGGCGCGGGCGTCATCACCTTCCCGCGGACCTCGCTGACCAAGGTCACCTTCGAGATCACCGGCTCGTCCGGCACCCCGAGGGTGGCCGAGTTCGAGACCTACGCCGGATAGCACCGGCAGCGGGGAGCGGGGGCGTCAGGCCAGTCTCAGGACGAGCCTGACGCCCTCGTGCTGCACGGCCCGGTCGGAGCCCTCCCGCGCGCGGACGGAGATCACGCCGTCCGGCGACGCCGAGCCCACGAGACCGTAGACGTCCGTGCGCCCGAAGGGATACGCGTGGTCGTCGGTGGGCACGCGGTAGTCGGCGGTGGGGTAGTACGGAAAGCGCGTACCCCACCGGACCGTCACCGACGTGCCCATGTCGAGGAAGGGCTTCTCCGTGGGCGTGTCGGCCGGGGGAACGCCGGTGCGGTGGCGCATGGCCTGCCACACGAAGTACTGCGGGACGGTGAGGGAGCCGACGCGCCGTCCGTGCGGCCGGTGTTCCTCCTCGTCGGCCTTCCGGATGGCCTCCGCCTGCCCGCGCCAGTGCAGTGTGGTCCAGTGCAGTCCCCGCTCCTCCTGCGGCCGGTCCGGCCGCGGGCGGGTGTCGAGGACGAAGCCGACGAGCCAGTCGGCCCGCTGCCCGTCGTCGTGCCGGGCCGCGTACCGGGCGCGCTCCGCCGCGATCGCGGCGGCGCGGCGCGGACGGCCGAGGGCGCCGCGTACGCCGTCCGACAACCGCCCCAGCGTGGGCGGACGGCGCTCCGGCGGTTCCAGCGGGTAGCGGAAGGGTCCGGTGGGCGCCCTGTCGTCGAAGACGGCCCAGGGGACGCCGTCGATCAGCTCCCGGAAACGCCGCCAGCCCCCGAGACGCCGCACGCTGGGCGCGAGGACCAGGTCGTCGTGGTGGCCGGTGCGCGCCCGCACCATGAGCCAGTCCCGCACCGGCGGGGTCAGGAGCGCCTCGACGTCGGCCCGCGTCGGCATGTCGTCCACCGGGAGGCGCATCTCGGCCAGCAGAGGCGCGTACGTCTCGTACTGGAGGTCGAGAACCGGCTCGAATCCGGCCGCTCCCCGTCGTGTCCGCTTCACTCGCTCCCCCTTCGCCGATCGAGCCGGCCGCCCGGCGGGCCTGCCCACGGACCGTCCACGGACCGTGGCCCGCACAGCGATCGCTGTGCGGGCCACGGCCTGATGGGTGCTGCGTCAGGCGGGGGTGATGTTCTCCGCCTGCGGGCCCTTCTGACCCTGGGTGATGTCGAAGGTCACGGCCTGGCCTTCCTGGAGCTCGCGGAAGCCGCTGGCGTTGATGTTGGAGTAGTGCGCGAAGACGTCGGGGCCGCCCCCGTCCTGCGCGATGAAGCCGAAGCCCTTTTCGGAGTTGAACCACTTGACGGTTCCGCTGGCCATGCCAGTACCTCTCGGTCGGTGACGGATCCGCACCGCGCGGACCCGAAGGTGATGGTCCTGGTCCTCGGGCCCTGCACAGCAAAACGCCCGCACCGGAGCGCGGGCGGGTACGGCGAACCAGACATCTGACAGCGACGCTACACGGCGATCGCCCCGGTCACCAGTGGATATCGCCAGACGGCTGAAGTCAGTCCGAAACCAGGCCCGTCGGCCGGGCCGGGGCGCCGCCCCGGCCGTCGCCCGTGACCTTCTCCGACCCTGCTCGGCGCGCACCGAACGGCGAGCACGAGACGCCTCACACCCGCTCCGATTGTTTCGATCCCGACTCGGAAACTTCAGACCTGTCGGCCGATCCCACCACGTCGTGAGCCGACGGCCAAGAGGGCGAGCCAGGTGTCGTCGCCTCAGAAACCCTGCCTGCCACACCCATTGACAGCGCTTACAGCCACCCCTAAGTTGCCGCGAAGTTACGGGAAGAAGCTCGAAAGTTTCGGTCAACTGCGTTCCCCCCGCATGTGAGAGGCCCGAGCATGAGCACCTCCGTCCGGCCGGCTCCCCCGCCCGGCGCCCAGGACCCCCCTCCGGCACGCACCGCCCGCCGCGACCGGCCTTTGGCCAGGACCGGCCTGCGACGGACGCTGCGCCGCGACTGGCAGCTGTATTCGCTGGTCGTGCTGCCGCTGCTGTTCTTCCTGGTCTTCCGCTATCTGCCGATGATCGGCAACGTGATCGCCTTCCGCCGCTTCGAGCCGGGCGGGTCGATCTTCGGCGAGGAATGGGTGGGGCTGCGCTATGTGGAGATGTTCCTCAGCGATCCCACCTTCTGGCAGGTGTTCCGCAACACCCTGTGGCTCGGCGGCCTGACCCTCGTCTTCTGCTTCCCGATCCCGATCGTGCTCGCACTGCTCCTCAACGAGGTGCGCAGACGGTCCCTGAAGCGGTTCGTGCAGTCGGTCTCGTATCTGCCGCACTTCCTGTCGATCGTGATCGTCGCGGGCATCACGCTGCAGATGCTCGCCACCGACGGCCCGGTCAACCATGTGCTCGGCTGGTTCGGGCACGAGCCGATCCGGTTCATCCAGGAGCCGGAGTGGTTCCGCACGATCTACGTCGGCTCGGAGATCTGGCAGACCGCCGGCTGGGGCACCATCCTCTACCTGGCCGCGCTCACCACCATCGACGAGGACCTGTACGAGGCGGCGCGCATCGACGGCGCCAACCGCTGGCAGCAGATCTGGCACGTCACACTGCCCGGCATCCGCCCGACCATGATCACGCTGCTGATCCTCAACATCGGCACGTTCCTCGCGGTCGGCTTCGAGAAGGTGCTGCTCCTGTACAACCCGCTGACCTATCCCACCGCCGACGTGATCTCCACCTACCTGTACCGCACCGGCGTGGAGTCCAACAGCTTCAGTTACGCCGCCGCGATCGGCCTGTTCGAGGCGGTCATCGGCCTGTTCCTGATCATCTCCGCGAACCAGCTGTCGCGCCGCACGGTGGGGACGAGCCTGTGGTGAGCGTCGACCGGCCGACGCGCGGTTACCGTGTCTTCCAGGCGGTCAACGGGGTGATCCTGACCCTCGTCGTGGCCGTGACCCTCTACCCCTTCGTCAACATCATCGCCCGTTCGTTCAGCGGGGAACGCCACATCCGCGCCGGCGAGGTCACGCTGTGGCCCAGGGGGTTCAACCTCACCACGTACGAGATCGTGTTCCGGGACGGCATGTTCTGGCGGAACTACGGCAACACCGTGCTGTACACGGTCGTCTCCACCGCCGTCGCCATGGTCCTGACGACCTGCTACGCCTATGTGCTGTCCAAGAAGCAGCTCAGGGGACGCGGCTTCCTCGTGGGGGCCGCGGTGTTCACCATGTTCTTCACCGGCGGCCTGATCCCCAACTACGTGCTGATCACCAGCCTCGGCCTGAAGAACACCATCTGGGCGCTGGCGCTGCCCAACGCGATCAGCGTGTTCAACCTGCTGGTGATGAAGGCCTTCTTCGAGAGTCTGCCGACCGAGCTGGAGGAGGCCGCGCAGATCGACGGGCTGAACACCTACGGCGTTCTGCTGCGGATCGTGCTGCCGCTGTCGAAGGCGGTCGTGGCGACGATGGTGCTGTTCTACTCGGTGTCCTTCTGGAACTCGTGGTTCGGCGCGTTCCTCTACATGGACAGAACCGAGCTGATGCCGGTCACCGTGTATCTGCGCAACCTCATCGCCGGCGCGACCAGCGGCTCCAACGCGGGCGCCGGGGCCGAGCAGCTCAGCCAGACCGCGGCGAACATCCAGGCGGTCACGATCGTGCTCACGTCGCTGCCCATCCTGTGCGTGTACCCGTTCGTCCAGCGCTACTTCGTCTCCGGCGTGATGCTCGGCGCGGTCAAGGGCTGACCGCGCGCCCCTCTCGTCAACTGGCCAACAGGAACAAGGGAGTACCCGTGCGCAACGCAAGACGCAACAACACCGGCGGGCTGTCGCGGCGTCAGGTCCTGGCCGCGGCCGGTTTCGCGGGGCTCGCGTCGGTCACCGGCTGCGGCAGCGGCGACGACGGCGGGGACGGCAAGGACCTGTCGAAGAAGCAGAACGGCGCGATGAAGGAGTACCGGGCCGGGCAGCAGTTCAAGGCGTCGAAACCCCTCGACTTCGACCTGCTGCACAACGACAACCCGGTCTACCCGCTCAAGCGCGACTGGCTGTTCTGGAAGGAGCTGACCCGCCGCACCGGCGTCACCCTGAAGCCGATCGGCGTCCCGCTCAGCGACTACGAGAAGAAGCGCAGCGTCATGATCGGCGCCGGCGACGCGCCTTTCCTGATCCCGAAGACGTACCACCCCTCGGAGGTCGCGTTCGTGGCGTCCGGGGCGATCCTCCCGGTCAGCGACTACGTGCATCTGATGCCCAACTTCCGCGCGAAGGTGAGGCAGTGGAAGCTGGAGCCGGAGCTGGACTCCATCCGCCAGTCCGACGGCAAGTTCTACCTGCTGCCCGGCCTGCACGAGAGGGTCCGGTCGAACTACTCGCTGGCGCTGCGCACGGATGTCCTGGAGCGGCTCGGGCTGGCCCTGCCGACCACCTGGGACGAGGTGCACCAGGTGTTCCGGGCGATCAAGGAGGAGTATCCCGACCGCTACCCCTTCACCGACCGCTGGAGCACCAACACGCCCTTCCCGGTGGGCGCGCTGATGAGCTACCTCGGCCAGTCGTTCGGCGTCCGGGCCGGCTGGACGTACGACAACATCAGCTTCGACTCCCAGGCGGAGAAGTTCGTCTTCACCGGCGCGACGGACGGCTTCCACCACGTCGTGGAGTTCTTGCACAAGCTGGTCGCCGAGAAGCTGATGGATCCCGAGAGCTTCACGCAGACCGACGACGAGGCGGTGCAGAAGCTCCTCGGTGAGAAGGCGTTCGCGATCAGCGCCAACCCGCAGGAGCTGGTGCAGAACTACCGCTTCAACCTGGAGAAGCAGGTCGAGGGCGCGAAGATCGAGATGATCCCGGTGCCGCTCGGCCCGGCCGGTCCGGTGGTGCTGGGCGGCGCGCGGCTGGAGAACGGCGTGATGATCTCCAGCAGGGCGCTCGAGAGCGACAGCTTCGTCGCGCTGATGCAGTTCGTGGACTGGCTGTATTACTCGGACGAGGGCCAGCGGTTCGCCAAGTGGGGCGTCGAGGACGTCACCTACACCCGCTCCGGCAGCCGGTACGCGCTCAAGCCCGGCATCAGTCTGATGGGCTCCGACCCGGACGCGCCCAAGGACCTGCAGAAGGACTACGGCTTCTTCAACGGCGTGTTCACCTACGGCGGCAGCTGGGAGCTGGTGTCCTCGTCGTTCGGCCCGGACGAGAAGAGGTTCCAGGACGCCATGGTGGTGCGCGAGCAGCTCCCGGTGGCCCCGGCCCACCCCCTGCAGTCCGTCGAGCAGGAGCAGGCCTCGCTCTGGGAGACCCCGCTGCGCGACCACGTCACCCAGAACACCCTGAAGTTCGCCCTCGGCAAGCGCCCGCTGTCCGAGTGGGGCGCGTACGTCTCGGAGTTGAAGGCGAAGAACATGCAGCAGCTGGTCGACCTGCACAACAAGGCGTACGAACGCTTCCGGAAGGAGAACGGGTGATCCGCGTCCCCGCGGCGCCGGCCGGCCCCAGCCCCGACGCCGGGCACGCCCGCGCCGGGGCCGGGGCCGGGCGGCCCGGCCCGACGCCGCGCGGCGGCCGGCGCCACCGGGCCTTCCCCTCCCTCCCGGGGCCGGCCGCCGGGGGCCCGCGGTGAGCGCCTCGCAGGCGTCGTTCGGCGCCGGCCCCCTGTCGCGGGCCGCCGCCCTGGTCCACACCGTCGTCACGGTCGAGGCGCTGCTCCTCCTGGCCGCCTCCCCGGGCCTGGCAGGTCTGTTCCTGCTCCGCCCGGACACCGCCGGCCTCCCCCTGGCGGCGTGCTGTCTGCTGCCGCTGGGCCCGGCCCTGTCCGCCGCCCTGTACGCCCTCCACCACCGCGGCCACGACCTCACCGACCTCCACCCGGCGCGCACCTACTGGCGGGGCTGGCGGCTCAACGCGTTGCCGGCGCTGAAGCTGTGGGCGTCCCTGCTGGCCTGGCTGACCGTGATCGCCTTCACGCTCACCCACTTCGCCGCCACCGGTCTGCCCGGCTGGTGGGCCGTACTGCTCGCGGGGATCGGGGCCGGCTCCCTGCTGTGGGGCGCACACGCCCTCGTGCTGACGTCCCTGTTCGCCTTCCGGGCCCGCGACACGGCCCGCCTCGCCGCGTACTTCCTGCTCCGGCACGGCCGCGCCACCCTGGCCGCGGCCTCGCTGCTCGTCCTGACCGCCGCCGGCACCGCCCTGCTGACCGAGGCCCTGCCCGCCCTGCTGGCCGCCCCGCTGCTGCTGTCGCTGCTGCACGGCAGCCGCCCGGTCATCGCCGAGACCCGGAAGGACTTCACCGTGTGACCGGGACCGGGAGCCGCCGGTCCGGGAAGCACGCGCGCTCCACGGACGGGCTCGCGCTCAGTGGATGGGCCTGCCCCGCTCGTCGGGCACGCCGGACTTGCGGAAGAAGTACGTGTTGATCTGGTCGCGCCACTCGCGGGCGCTGTGCAGCTGCTCCTCGTAGAGCTCGGCGACCCGCGCGTGGCGGGCGGGTTCGACCAGATGGGCGAGCGAGGCCCATACCTCGCGGGCCGCCTCGACCTCCTCGACGCCCTCGAAGTGGGTGTCGTAGATGTGCTGGATCACGGTCCGGCCGCTGTGCAGCACGTGCCCGTAGGGGACGTGGTGGAAGAACAGCAGCAGTTCGTCGGGGCAGGTGCCGGGCGACTCGTACAGGTCCGCCCACGGCTCGGCGTACTGCCCGGCGTATCCGGTGCCGGTGGCGCGGGACCGGTCGACGCCGACGCCGTCCCGGTCGGCGAAGTGGTAGGTGCCCCAAGGGCTGTACTCGTAGCCGTCCACGCTCGGCCCGTAGTGGTGCCCCGGCTGCACCATGAAGCCCACGCCGAGCGGTGCGGTGTACTTCTCGTACGTCCGCCAGGACCCGTCGAGGACCGTGTGCAGGCCGTCGGTCAGCCGCTGCGGGGCGTCCGGGTGGGTGAGGCGGATCCACTCGCCGAGCAGGGCGCGCGGGTCGGCGCCGGGCTGCCAGGCGAGCCGTCCGAACGTGTACAGGTTGGCCTGGGCGAGCGGGTGGCCGGTCCAGAAGGGGTCGTCGCCGGCGTTGGACACGGCGACGAGCCCGCCGCGCGCCAGCTCCCCCACGGTGGCGCCCCGCCCGTCCGGACGGAAGCGCAGCACCTCGCTCCACATGGGCCCCAGCCAGCACGCGTGCCGCTGCTGCCCGGTGTACTCCTGGGTGACCTGGGCCTCGACCGCGAGCCGGGTGCGGGGCATCGCTCCGATCAGCGGCGAGACGGGCTCGCGCACCTGGAAGTCCATCGGCCCGTGCTTGACCTGGAGCACGGCGTTGGGGGCGAACTCGCCGTCCAGCGGCACGAAGTGGTCGTGGGCGGCACGGGCCCGGTCCGTGGTCCGGTCCCGCCAGTCCTGGCGGTGGTCGTAGACGAACGCCCGCCAGTGCACGGTGCCGCCGTACGGGGCGAGCGCGGCGGCCAGCATGTTGGCGCCGTCGGCGTGGCTGCGGCCGTAGGCGAACGGGCCGGGCTGACCCTCCGAGTCGGCCTTGACGACGTATCCGCCGAAGTCGGGTATCGCCTGGTAGACGCGGCGGGTCGCGTCGGCCCACCACCGCCGCACCGCCGGGTCCAGCGGATCGGCGGTGCCCTCCCCGCCCAGCACGACCGGCGCGGCGAACGTCACCGACAGGTGGGTGCGGATGCCGTAGGGACGCAACGCGCGCGCGATGTCGGCGACTTCACCGATCCGGTCGGTCAGCAGACGTGCCTCGGTCTCGTGCACGTTGACGTTGTTCACGGTGATCGCGTTGATCCCGCAGGCGGCGAGCAGCCTGCCGTAGGCCCGCACCCGCTCCGACTCGCCGCGTGCCCGCCCGTCAGCCCAGAACAGCGACCCGCCCGCGTAACCCCGCTCGACCTGGCCCATGACCGGATGCACGGCCACGTTGTCCCAGTGGTCCAGCATTCGCAGGCCGACGGCCGGACGGTGCGTCTCGGGCGGCCACGCGCCGCGGAAGGCGTCCTCGCCTAGCCGGACGACGTGGAAGAGGCCGTACAGCAGTCCGGCGGGTCCGGCGGCGGTCACGGTGGTGGTGCCGTCGCGGCGGGAGCAGGTGAACTCCTCCCCCTCCGGGCCCTTCGCGTCCCCGGCCTCCAGCACGAGGTCGTGTGCGGGCGTCGCCGCGCCTGCGTCGTCGCTCGTCATCTGCCCGCCGAACCGGGCGCAGGCATCGGCCACTTCAGCGCGCACGGCGTCCACCGGCGGCCCCGAGCCGCGGATCAGCGTCCGCCGTGAGCCGAGCGGCCGGAAGACGGCCGGCGGGAGCCAGGCGGGGTCGACGCCCTCGGGCAGCACGGGCACGCGCGCGGGCAGCGGCATGAGGCCTCCCAGGTCGGGTGCGGGGCCCGGTGGTTCCCGCTCGGGCGGGCACGTCACGAACGTACCCGGGGGCGGGCGGGGAAACGCGTGTGCCGGCTGGGGAGTTCGTCAGCCGAGGAGGCCGCCCAGCGCCGTCGCGAGCGCCTGGCCGCCCTCCGCCACGACCGTGCCCGCGACCGGGGCCGGCAGCGTCTGGGCGGCGGCCCGCAAAGGCGCCTCGTTGGAGCCCGGGGGGTCTTCGAGGCGGCTGTCGACGTCCGACGCGACGGCCGTCAGGGTGTCCGCCAGTGGCAGTTCGGCGCGGTGCCGGGCGATGTCGTCCCGGAAACGGTCGAGCAGGGCGCGGACGTCCTCGATGGCCGAGGCACGGACGTCTCCGGTGGCGGCCGTCCGGCCGGGCGGCCTGCCGTGTTCAGCGGCCGAAGGTGTCGATGCCGGAGACGAGCCAGCGGCCGTCGCGCAGTACGACGTCCACGGCGAGCATCGCCCCGGCGTACGTGCCCCGGTCGGCCCCCTCGCCTGCGGCGTCCTTGGTGCCGGCGGTGCTGACGCTGCTCTGGTCGGCGTAGACCAGGACGCGGGCGCGGTCGCCGTCGATGCGTTCGACCGCGCTGTCCGTGACCGTGGTGGTGATCACCGCCTTCTGCTGCCGGGCGCCGGCCCGGACGGCGTCGAGCAGGGTCCGGTGCTGGGCGACGGCCCGGCCCGTGAGCAGTTCCCGGGCGGCCTTCTCGAAGGCGGCGGGGTCGGCGTGGTCGTAGGAGAAGAGCGCGGCGACGGCCTTGGCCGTCTGTCCCTTGATCTCGCTGGTGCGGGCGGCGTCGGTCAGGGCCGTGTTGCGTGTCGCCGGGTCGTCCCGCAGGCTCTCGGCGCGTGCGTGCGCCCAGCCGGCGAAGCCGCCGAGGGCGAGGGTCAGCAGGCACAGCAGCACCAGGGAGAGCGGGGCCTGCGGCCGGGAGCGGGGTCTTGTGCGCTCGCGCCCGCCGTCCGTGGGCGCGGGTGGGGCGGCGGCACGCTTCGGGAGTGCGGCGACACGGGCGGCGCCCGCGGGGGTGGGCAGGGGCGTCCGGGTCGCCTCGCGGGCCTGGCGGCGGCGCCGGCTGTTGATGTGGTGTCGGGTCGTCGGCATGGCGTGTCGTCCTCTCGTGCGGCGGCCGGGGTCAGCCGGCCGGGGTGCCGCCGACGGGGGCCTGGCCCAGGGCGCTGAGCTTCCACCGGCCGCCCGTGCGGGTGAGTTCGCCGAGCATGCGGCTGTCCTTGTCGGTGCTCGCGTCTCCGGGCGCCTTCACCGTGACCCGCAGGGCGACCAGGATGCGGGCGCGGCCGGCCCGGTCGTCCAGTTCGGTGACGGCGCCGGACAGGACGCGGGCCGTGGTGACGGTCTTCGCGCTCCGCACCTGGTCGGCGAACTCCTCGCGTCCGGCCACCAATTGGTCGTGGAGTTCGCCGGTCGTGGACGACTCCCACAGGTCCAGGCCCCGGTCGAGGCTGCGGTGGTCCAGGGTGTTGAGGTTCTGGACGGCCTGCTCACCGGCGGCGAGGGCCTGGTCGCGCTGGGCGGCGTAGGCGGCCGAGTCGTCGTGCGCGGCGTCGTACCAGCCCCAGCCCGTCCACGCCGCGAATCCGCCCGCGACGAGGGTGAGGGCGAGGGCTGCCACGACCGGCAGTGACCGGAACGCTGCCGAGGCGCGTGCTGTGCGCTGCATGGTGGTCTCCCCTCTCCGCCGTGCGTTCAGCGGGCCTTGATGTCGGCGATCCGCCACCGGTCGTTCTGCCAGCGGACGGTGACGGTGAGCTGGGCCGCCGCGGTGGTGGGCTCCTCCTTGCCGCGGTGGGAGATCTGGTCGAGGAAGACGAGCAACGTCGCCGTGTCGCCGTCCAGTTCGACCACTCCCGTACGGACGGCCTGGGTGCTCAGGGTGACGCGCTGCCCGGCGAGGTCGGCGCGGACCCGCTCCATCAGCTCGGCGTACTGGCGGGCCGCGCGTCCGGTGAGGACGGAGCGCGCGGACCGCTCGGTGGCGGCGAGGCCGTCCGGCGCGTACGAGAAGACGCGGGCGAGGGCGCTGCCGACGTCCCCGGCGACGCGGGTGGTGGCCTCGGTGTCGGTCAGCGCGCGGTTGCGCGCCGACGGATCGGTCCTCAGCTCGTGGGCGTGGTGGAAGAATCCGCAGCCGGCGAGGACCAGCGCGACGGCGGCCGTGGCCGGGGCGGCGAGCCGCAGGCGAGTGCGTGACGGGCGCGGGGCGCTCGCTTCCTTCCCCTGCTCGCCCTCGGTCCCGTCGCCCCCGGCCACGGTGTCGGCGTCCGGAGCGCCCCCGGCCCCGTCGCCCTGGGCGACCGTCTCGGCGTCCGGGCCGTCGCCGGCCTCGTCCCACGGCCGCCGGATGTGCAGGAGCCGTGTCATCGGCCGTCGTCCTCCCCCGCCGTCCGCGCGAGCGGTACGGCGCTCAGTGCCCTGACCTTCCACTCCCCGTCGCCCGTGCGGGCCAGGACGGCCTCCAGGCGTTTGCGGTCCGTGGTCGGCGTCTTCGCGCCGGCCGGCGTGACCTCCACGCGCACGGTCGCGATGAGCTTCGCCGTGCCGGACCGGGCGTCCAGGGCGGTGACGGCGGCCTCGGTGACCGTGCCCCGCGCGGATGCGCCCGACCTGGCCTCGGTGCGGGCCAGTTCGTCGCCGAGCGGGCCGGTCGAGGCGGCGCGCCAGGCCCGGATGCCCGCCCGGGCGCGCTGCGGGGACGAGGCGTCGAGGGTGTGGAGCACGGCCAGGGCCTCGCGCCCGTCGGCCAGCGCCGCGTCGCGTGCCCGGCCGTGAGCGAGGGAGTCGTCGCCCCGCGCCTGGGCGTAGCTCCATGCGCCCGCCCCGCAGAAGCCCAGCGCCAGCGCCAGCATCGTGCCCGTGAGCAGTCGGCCCCGTGTCATCGGCCCGCCCCCGGGTCCGGGACCAGCAGCCCGGCCAGGCCGTCCGGGCGGATGCTCCCGCCCGTCCCCGGCAGGGCGAGCGCGCCCGGCAGCGACGCGGCGGGTGCGCCGGTCCCGGCCCGGCTGCTGCCCGAGGGCAGGGAGCCGGGCCTGGCCGGCGCGGGAACCGGTCCGCCCCTGGGGGCGTTGGCAGAGCCGCGGACGTTGACCCCGCTCGCGGCCGGCGCGGTGCAGGACGCGCCGGTGTTGAGGGCGGGGGCGGTGCCCAGGTCGAGGCCGTTGCGGTAGCGGGTGCCGCCGTAACCGGCGGTGCAGGGCAAGGGCTTGAAGAAGGTGACGGCCAGGCCGAGCCGCATCTTTCCTCCCTCGACGGCGGTGGCGCCGGCGGAGACGGCCGCCGGGTACTTCACGAGGAGTTCCTCCAGGCCGCGTTGGCGGGTGACCGCGATCTCGGAGGTGGTGAGCAGGTTGGCGAGGACGACGCCCAGGCTGGGGTCGAGGTCCTGGAGGAGGCCGCTGACCTGGGTCGCGGCATCGGGGGTCACGGTGAGCAGTCGGCGCAGGTCGGCGTCGGAGCCCTTGAGGGCGCGGGCGAGTTCCTCGGCGCCGGTGGCGAAGCCGCGGATGGCCTCGGCCTCCTCCGCCTGGGTGCGCAGGACGGTCTCGGCGTCCGTGATCAGCCGGGTCGTGGTCGGCAGGGCGCGGTCGGCGGCCTCGATGAAGGCGCTGCCGTTGTCCAGCAGCGCCTCCAGGTCGTCGCCGTGGCCCTCGAAGGCCTTGCCGAACTCGTCCACTACCGTGCGCAGATCCTCCAGCGGCACCGACGTGGTCAGGTCGTTGACGCCGGTGAGGACGTCGGTGACGGGCGCGGGCACCTCGGTGTCGGACCGCTCGATGCGCGCGCCGTCGGCGAGGTAAGGGCCGCCGTCGCTGTCGGGGCGCAGGTCGATGTACTGTTCGCCGACCGCGGACAGCCCTGCCACCACCGCCCGCGTGTCGGCGGGGATGCGGGGCGCGGACTTCTTGATGCGCAGTTCGGCGACGACCCCGTCCGCCGTGAGGTCGATCGGCCCCACCCGGCCGACCGACACGCCCCGGTAGGTGACGTCCGAGTGGGTGAACAGACCTCCGGTGCGCGGCAGTTCCACGTCCACGGTGTAGTGGTCGGCGACGCCGACGTACCGGCCGAGGTCGGCGTAGCGGATGCCGAGGAAGCCGAGGACGAGGACGGCGATGACGAGGAAGGCGAGGTTCTTCAGCCGTACGGCGAGGGTGATCATCCCGGTTCGCCTCCTGTTCCCGTCGGCGCGGACACCGACGGCAGCGGCACGGGCGGGGACGCCGGCCTCCCCTCGCCGGAGGGCTTCTTCGCCGTTCCCCGCGGCACCAGGGGCGGAATCACCTGCGTGCCGGGGACGGCTGCCATGGTCAGGTACACGTTGAGGTAGTCGCCGCGGACGCCGCGCAGCACCTCGTCGGTGAACGGGTACGTCAGCAGCACCTGGAGGGAGTCGGGGAGGTCGGCGCCCGCGTCGGCGAGCGCCTCGAGGGTGGGCGCGAGGGCCTTGAGGTCGGCGATCATGTCGTCCTTGCTCGCGTCGACGGTGGCGACGGCGACGCCGGACAGGGTGTCCAGGGAGCGCAGCATCGTCAGCAGCGAACCGCGCTGCTCCTCCAGGGTCTTCAGGCCGGGCGAGAGGTCGGTGAGGACGGTGCGGACGTCGTCGTCGCGGTCGGCGAGCGTCGCGGCGAGCCGGTTGACGGCGTCGAGGGCGCCGGTGATGTCGCCGCGGTGGGCGTCGAGGTCGGCGACCAGTTCCTCGACCCGTTCGAGCATGGAGCGCACCTCGGGTTCGCGCCCGCCGAGGGCGGCGTTGAGCTCCCGTGTGATGGTCCTGAGCTGGTTGACGCCGCCGCCGTTGAGGAGCAGGGACAGGGCGCCGAAGACCTCCTCGACCTCGGTGTTGCGGCCGGTGCGGGAGACGGGGATGACGCTGCCGTCGCGGAGCCGTTCGGCGGTGGCCGGTTCGGTGGGCGCGACGAGCTGGACGTACTTCTCGCCGAGGAGGCTGGACTGTTCGAGACGGGCGCCGGCGTCGGCGGGCAGCCGCACGTCGCCGTTGATCTTCATGGTGACGCGGGCGGACCAGTCGTCGCCCAGGCGGATGCCGGTGACGCGGCCGACGGCGACGTCGTTGACCTTGACGGCGGCCTGCGGGACCAGGCTGAGGGCGTCCTGCAGTTCGGCGGTGACGGTGTAGGGGCGGGGGCCGAGGTCGGCGCCGCCGGGCAGCGGCAGGTCCTCGATGCCGTCGAAGCGCGGGAGGGGGACGGACAGCGCGCCGACGGCCAGGGTGAACCCGAGACCGAGGGCCAGCAGTCCGCCGATGCCGAGCCCGGCGCCCGCGGCCACGCCGCGCGCCGTGAACGCTGCGCGCCTCACCGCCGCTCCTCCCCCGCGGGCGCCGGATCGCCGCTCTGCGACCCCCCGGTCGCGGGCAGGGGCAGCAGCGGCCCGCCCATGCTGATCTCGTTGAGGTTGGCCCGCCCGTCGAGCGTGCCGGTGCGGGGGTTGTAGGCGCCGACGACGTTGCCCGCGGCGAGCGGCGCCACGTCCAGGGCCTCGGCGAGCGAGGCCCGCTGCCGGACCAGGGTCTCGGTGATCGGCACCAGCCGTTCGGTGTTCTTCTTCAGCTCGCCCCGGTTGTCCTCGATGAAGGTCTTGACCCGGCCGAGGGCGGTGCCGAGTTCCTCCAGGGCGCCCGCCAGGTCGTCCTTGTTGTCGGCGAAGAACGTCACGACCGTGTCCAGCCGCTCCTGTGCCGTGCGCACGTCGCCGTCCTTCTCCTTGAGCATGGTGGTGAACGACTGCAGCCTGGCGAGCGTGGCGAAGAGTTCCTCGCTGGAGCCGTCGAGGGTCTTGGCCGCCTTGCCGAACTCCTCGATGCTGTCGCCGATCGCCTCACCGTTGCCGTCGAGGTTGGCGGCGCCGGTCGTCAGCAGCTCGGACAGGGCGCCGGCGGAGTTGGCGCCGTCGGGGCCGAGGGCCTTGCTCAGGTCGGTGATGGAGGCGTAGAGCTGGTCGATCTCGACCGGGATGCGGTTGCGGTCGGCGGGCAGCACCGCGCCGTCGGCGAGGGCGGGCCCGGACCGGTAGGCGGGGGTGAGCTGCACGAAGCGGTCGGCGACGACGCTGGGGGCGACCACCACGGCCCGCGCTCCCCGGGGCACCCGTACGCCCTCGTCGACCGCCAGTTCCACCCGCACCCGGGTGCCCTGCGGCCGCACCGACTCCACCTCGCCGACCCGGACGCCGAGGATGCGCAGGTCGGACCCGGCGTAGATGCCGACGGCCCGGTCGAAGTAGGCGGTCAGGCGCAGGCCGGTGTCGTCGAGGGCCCGCACGGCGGCCAGTCCGGCGGCGACGACGGCGAGGGCGATTGCCGCCGCGAGGAGTCTGCTGCGCCTGCTCATCGCTCACCGCTTCCCGGGGCCTGCGCCGGCTGCTTCGGCGGCATGCATCCGCTCTCCGGCCGGGACTGTGCGGGCAGGTAGTCGCGGGGCACGACCCCGCAGAGATAGCTGTCGAACCAGCGGCCGTTGCCGAGGGTGTTGCCGATCAGCCGGTAGTAGGGGCCGACCAGTGCCAGGGTCCGGTCGAGCTGGTCGGTGTTGCGCTCCAGGACCGTGGTGACGCGGCCGAGCGCCTTGAGGGTGGGCCCGAGTTGGCGGTTGTTGTCCTGGACCAGGCCGTCGAGTTCGGTGGCGAGGGCGCGGCTGCCCTCCAGCAGGGCGTCGATGGCGTCGCGGCGGTCCTGGAGTTCGCCGAGGAGGGAGCCGCCGTCCTCGACGAGGGTCTCGAAGCTGGACTTCTTGTTCTCCAGGGTCCGGCTGAACCGGGCGCTGCCGTCCAGGAGTTGCGACAGCTCCCGGTCCCGCTTCGACACGGACTCGGACAGCTCGGACAGTCCGGTGGCGGCCTTGCGGACGTGCGGCGGCGAGTTCTCGAAGGTCTTCGAGATGGTCTCGAAGCTCTCCGCGAGCCGGCGGGTGTCGATGGCGTCGACGGTCCCGCTGAGGTCCTGCAGCGCCTGGGTCACGTCGTACGGCGAGGTGGTGCGGGCCAGGGGGATGCGGGCGCCGGGGTCCTGGCGGGCCGTGCCGAGCGGGTCGAGGGCGAGGTACTTGTCGCCGAGCAGCGTCTTGACGGCGATGGCCGCGGTGGTGCGGTCGCCGATCCAGGCATCCTCGACCTCGAAGCCGACCTTGACCCGGTCGCGGTCCAGCGCGACGCCGGTGACCTCGCCGACCTTGACGCCGGCGATCCGCACCTCGTCGCCCACGTCGAGGCCGGCCGCCTCGGAGAAGTCGGCGCTGTAGGCGGTGCCGCCGGACAGGGAGAGCCGGTCGGCGTTGTAGGCGAGCAGGGTCAGCAGCGCCGGCAGGAGCAGGCCGACGAGCGCCACGGCGACGGGGTCGCGTTCCTTGACGGGCTTGAGTCTCATGCGCCGCACCTCGCTTCGGTGACCGCGATCCCGGTCGGCGGGCGGGAGCCGTCCGAGGTGCCGACCCCGCCGACCCGGGCCTCGCAGAGGTAGAGGTTGAACCAGGAGCCGTACGACGACAGGCGGGCCAGCGCGGTCATCTTGGCGGGCGTCCGGGCGAGGAAGTCCTCGATGCGCCCGGTGGCGTCGCCGAGGTTGCGGGAGAGGCGGCCCAGTTCGCGGATGTCCTCCTTGAGCGGCTCGCGTCCCTCGTCCAGGAGGCCGGCGGTCACCGTGGTCAGCTCGCCCATGGCGGTGACGGCCCTGCCCAGCGGCTCGCGGTCCTCGTTGAAGCCGGAGACCAGCCTGCGCAGCGTGTCGACCAGGTCGTCGAAGTCGGCCTCGCGGTCGTTGAGGCTGGTCAGCACCGTGTTCAGGTGGGCCACGACCTCGCCGATCACCTTGTCCTTGGCGGCGACGGTCGTGCTGAGCGAGCCGATGTGCCGCACGAGGCTGTCGACGGTGGCGCCCTCGCCCTGCAGCACCTGCACGATGGAGCCGGCGAGTTCGTTGACGTCCTTCGGGGAGAGCCCTTCGAACAGCGGCTTGAAGCCGTTGAAGAGGAGGGTCAGGTCCAGGGCGGGCGCGGTGCGGTCGAGGGGGATGGTGTCGCCGCCGGCGAGGGAGCCGGCGAGGTCTCCGCTGCCGCGGTCCAGGGCGATGTAGCGCTGGCCGACCATGTTGAGGTACTTCACGGCGGCGGTCGTGGAGCGGGGCAGGGTGCGGTCCTCGTCGACGGTGAAGGTGACCTGTGCGGTGCGCCGTTCGACCACGCGGACGTCGGTGACCTCGCCGACCTCGACGCCGGAGATGCGTACGCTGTCGCCGGCGACGAGGCCGGTGACGTCGGTGAACAGCGCCTTGTAGGAGCGGCTGCCGTCGCCGACGCCGGTGCCGGCGACGCTCAGACCGAGCACGGTCGTGGCCGTCGCGGTCACCAGCAGGAAGGCGAGGGACTTCAGCAGGGGGCCGGTCAGGGGGCGGCGGCGGGTGTGCGCGGAGCGCTCGGTGCGGTCCTTGCCGTGCCGGGGTCTCATCGCAGCGTCACCTCCGAGCCGCGCAGCACGGGGCCGGCGAGCAGGCTGCTCCAGTCCGGCAGGTCGGCGGGGCGTTTCCCGGCGCCGGGCGCGAGCAGTTCGTTGACCAGGTCGTTCTCCTGCGGGGAGTTGGCGGGCCCGAGGTCCTGGGCGGCGGACGCGGGGGGCTGCGCGGCCGGTTCGGCGGGCACGCCGAGGTAGGGGACGGGGTGGCAGCGGGGGCCTCCGCCGGCGTCGTACGACGGGGTGTCCCGGCCGGGGACGTAGGCGCCGCGGGAGGGCACGGTGGTGACGTCGACCCGCAGTCCGGGCCGGTCCGTGCCCTTGCCGAGCGCCTTGTCCATGGCGGGGACGAAGTCGGCGAGGGTGCGCAGGGTGCAGGGGAAGGACGGGGAGTACTCGGCGAGCAGTTCCAGGGTGGGCCGGGAAGCGGCGGAGAGCCGGATGATGGTGCGCTCGTTCGCCCGCAGGAAGGCCGTCAGGTCCTCGGCGGCCCGGGTGGTGGCGCCGAAGGCGCCGGCCAGTTCGCTCTCCTTCTCGGCGAGGGTGCCGCTGGTGGTGGTGAAGTCGGTGAGCGCCGTGAGGACCTCGGGTGCGGCGTCGGCGTAGAGGTGGCCGACCTTCACGAGTTCCTTCAGGTCGCGGTTGAGGGCCGGCAGATGGGGATTGAACTCGCGCAGGTGCGCGTCGAGCCGGGTGAGCGTGGCGCCGAGCCGCTCGCCGCGGCCCTCCAGCGCCCGGGACACGGCGGACAGGGTCGCGGACAGCTTCTGCGGCTGGACGGCGGTGAGCATCGGCAGCACGTTGTCGAGGACCTGCTGCAGTTCGACGGCGTTCGCGGAGCGGTCCTGCGGGATGACCGCGCCTGCGGCGAGCCGCTCGACGGTGGGCCGCTCGGGCGGGACGAGGGCGACGAACCGCTCGCCGAACAGGGTCGTCGGCAGCATCTGCGCGCTCACGTCGGCCGGTATGTCGGCGAGGGCGCCGGGGCTCAGGGCGAGGGTGAGCCGGGCTCCGTCGTCGGTGGCGTCGATGGCGCGGACCTCGCCGACGACGACGCCGCGCAGCTTGACCTCGGCGCCCAGGTGCATCTCGTTGCCGACGCTGCCGGTCTCCACGACGACCCGGGCGGAGTCGGTGAACCTCTTGTCGTAGACGGCGACGGCCAGCCACACCAGCAGGGCGGGCGCCAGCAGGAACACCACCCCGGCGAGCCGGCGGCGCAGCGTCGCGCCTCGGGATTCGCTCATCTCAACCCGCCACCTTCACGGTCGTGGTGGCGCCCCACAGGGCGAGCGACAGGAAGAAGTCGGTGACGCTGATCAGCACGATGGCGTTGCGCACCGACCGGCCGACGGCGACGCCGACGCCCGCCGGGCCGCCGGGCCGCCGGTGGCACGGTAGCCGTAGTAGCAGTGGGCGACGACCACCATCACGCTGAAGATCAGCACCTTGAGCACGGACAGCAGGACGTCCGTGGGCGACAGGAACAGGTTGAAGTAGTGGTCGTAGGTGCCCGCGGACTGGCCGTTGAAGAGGACCGTGACATAGCGGGACGCCAGGTAGGAGGAGAGCAGTCCGATCGCGTAGAGCGGGACGATGGCGACGACGCCGGCGATGATGCGGGTGGTGACCAGGTAGGGCAGGGAGCGGATGCCCATGCCCTCCAGGGCGTCGACCTCCTCGTTGATCCGCATGGCGCCGAGCTGCGCGGTGAAGCCGGCGCCGACGGTCGCGGACAGGGCGAGCCCGGCGACGAGGGGGGCGATCTCACGGGTGTTGAAGTACGCGGAGACGAACCCGGTGAACGCGGCGGTGCCGATCTGGTCCAGGGCCGCGTACCCCTGGAGTCCGACGACCGTCCCGGTGAACAGGGTCATCGCGATCATCACGCCGATGGTGCCGCCGATGACGCCGAGACCGCCGGTGCCGAACGCGACCTCGGCGAGCAGCCGCTGCACCTCCCTGAAGTAGCGGACGAGGGTGCGCGGGACCCACAGCAGCGAGCGGGCGTAGAAGAGGAGCTGGTCCCCGGAGCGGTCCAGCCACAGGAGCGGGGAGGCCACGGGCGTCAGCCTCCCTTCGGCGGGACGAGTTGGAGGTAGACGGCCGTCATCACCATGTTGACGAAGAACAGCAGGAGGAAGGTGATGACGACCGACTGGTTGACCGCGTCGCCGACGCCCTTGGGGCCGCCGCGCGGGTTCAGTCCGCGGTAGGCGGCGACGATGCCCGCGATGAAGCCGAAGACCAGGGCCTTGAGTTCGCTGATGTAGAGGTCGGGCAGCTGGGCGAGGGCGGAGAAGCTGGAGAGGTAGGCGCCGGGGGTGCCGTTCTGCAGGAAGACGTTGAAGACGTAGCCGCCGGCGATGCCGACCACCGAGACCAGGCCGTTGAGCAGGACGGCCACGCCCATGGTGGCCAGCACCCGGGGCACGACCAGGCGTTGCACGGGTGAGACGCCCATGACCTCCATGGCGTCCAGTTCCTCGCGGATCGTGCGGGAGCCGAGGTCGGCGCAGATCGCGGAGCCCCCGGCGCCGGCGATGAGCAGGGCGACGATGAGCGGACTCGCCTGCTGGACGACGGCGAGGACGCTCGCGCCGCCGGTGAACGACTGGGCGCCCAACTGCTCGGTGAGAGAGCCGACCTGGAGGGCGATGACGGCGCCGAACGGGATGGACACGAGCGCGGCGGGCAGGATGGTGACGCTGGCGACGAACCAGAACTGCTCGACGAACTCCCGGAACTGGAACGGTCTTCTGAACACCGCGCGGCCGACCTCGGCGGCGAGGGCGAAGAGCTGCCCGGTCTGCCGCAGGGCCCCGGTGATCATGCGCCGCTCCCGGACGTGGGGAGCGGGGTGGTCACGGGGAGCGGGGTGGTGGCGTAGGAACTCTCGATGGCGGCGCGGGCGGCGGGTGGCAGCCGGTCGAGCAGGGACAGGACGCGTTCGCGGCGCCGGGTGACGGCCCGGCGGGGCGGGAGGCCCGGGGAGGGCTCCAGTTGCGGGACGATCCGTCGCGGCGTCGTCTGCCCGGCGCGGGGGGCGGCGGCCTCGGCGGCGAGAGTGGCGGCGTCCTTCTCCTCCGACATGCCGATCGGGCCTTCGCGCCGGCCGTCGAGGAACTGGGAGACGACCGGCTCCTCACTGGTGAGCAGGACCTCGCGCGGGCCGAAGGTGACCAGTTCGCGCCGGAAGAGCATGCCCATGTTGTCGGGGACCGTGGCGGCGATGTCGAGGTTGTGGGTGACGATCAGCATCGTCGCGTCGGTGCGGGCGTTGAGGTCGATCAGCAGCTGGGAGAGGTAGGCGGTGCGCACCGGGTCGAGTCCCGAGTCGGGTTCGTCGCACAGGATGATCTGGGGGTCGAGCACCAGGGCGCGGGCGAGGCCGGCGCGTTTGCGCATCCCGCCGCTGATCTCCCCGGGCAGCTTGCCCTCCGCGCCGAGGAGGCCGACCACCTCGATCCGCTCCATGACGATGCGGCGGATCTCCGACTCCTTCTTACGGGTGTGCTCGCGCAGCGGAAAGGCGATGTTGTCGAAAACGGACATCGAACCGAATAGGGCGCCGTCCTGGAACATGAGCCCGAAGAGTTTCCGGGTCTCGTATATATCGCGCTCCGGACTGTTCACCATGTCCACCCCATTGATGAGGACACGGCCGCGCTCCGGTTTGAGCAACCCTATGAGCGACTTGAGGAATACGGTCTTTCCGGTGCCGGACGGACCGAGCATCACGCTGACCTCTCCGGCGGGCAGGGTGAGTGTGACGTCCTGCCAGATCCGCTGCCTGCCGAACGACTTGGTCAGGCCCTCGACCACGACTTCGATTCCCACATCACCTCCCGGGGGATCGGGCCGGCGTACCCGGCGCGGCGCACGTCAGGCCGGTGCGACGCGTGATCAGCGCCGGCCTCCGCAGGTTACGGTCGAGTAACCTGGGCGGGCAAGAGCCGATTCCCAGTTTTCCCCCGGAGTTCGGCGGGGCCGCCGCCGACCTGTCACCGCGGACACAAAGCCGCGCACCGGATTTGTCATCGGGTGAGAAACCGCCGCGTCGGCGAACACCCTTGCCGGACGGCCCGCCTTGGCAGCGCATGACTAAAACGCTCCGCGGACCGCTCACTCCGCCGCAGATGTTTTCCGTTCCACAAAGAATCTTGGTCTGCTCCATTGTTCGGCTAAGTTTCCCGCAAGTAACGTCGATGCTCGCGGCCGAGGTTTCCGAGCCGCGGACCGTCCGTTCTCCCTCACTCAGTCAGAACGCGGTCCCCCCTCTGCCGGCCAATCCACAAGGAGAGTCCCGGAGTCATGAAAAAGCCCATGAAGAGAATCGCCGTCGTGGCGGGCGCGGGTGCGGCCGCGTTCGGCATGGCCGTCGCTCCCGCCTCCGCGGTGCCGTCCACGGTGTGGACCGTCACCCCGTCCCCCGCCAACTACACGGCGACCAACAGCGGGAACATCGTGCTGACCGCCAACATCCCGATGACGTGCACGACGTCGACCGCGTCGGGCACCATGCAGAGCGCCACCGGCAACCCGGCGACGGTCGCCTCCATCAGCGCCATCAACTTCGGCACCAGCACCTCGCCGTGCACCAGCGTCCTCGGCAACGTCACCACCGTGGCGACCACGCCGTGGACGGTCGTGGCGCAGGACTACACCGCCTCGACGGGCGTCACCAAGGGCTACGTGGGCAACGTCAAGGCGAAGGTGACCGCCGGCGCCTGCGTGTTCAACGTGCAGGGCAAGGCCTCCGCCACCTACACCAACTCCACCGGGATCCTGGCGGTCAACAGCGTCTCCGGTGAACTGACCGTCACCTCCGCCTCCGGCTGCGGCACGGTGGTCACCACCGCCACCAAGCCCACCTTCCGGGGCAACTACGCGGTGAAGGTCACCGGCACCAGCACCATTCCGAAGATCGTCGGCACCAACCCGTAAGCCACGGGCGGCTCGCGGCGGTCCGGCCGGCGATCCCGGCCGGGCGCGCGGGCTGCCCGCACGTCACCGGGCGCGGCCCGCCGAGCATCGGAGCAAGAGATGAGGGGTTCCCGCAGCGCCGTCCGGCCGCCGGCGCGGTCCCGCGCCCGCAGCGCGGCGATCGCCGCGTTCGTCGTGCTGGCCGCCACCCTCCCGGCCACGGCCGTCGCCGTCGGCACGCAGGACGTCGACACCGCGCTGCCGTACGTGTGCGCCCTGCCGTCCGGGGAGCGCTCGGTGACGGTGCGGGTCCTGGCCGCCCTTCCCGACCGGGCGGACGTCGGCGAGGAGATCCGGCCGGCGGACGTCGCCGCCAGCGTCGAGTTCCCGCAGCAGGCGGTCGCGGACCTCGCCGCGCTCGGGGCGGCGGGCGTCCGGGCCGAGACCCGGCTCGACGTCGGCCTCACGCAGCACGGCGCCACCGCGCGCGCCACCTGGCGGGGTACCGGGGAGCCGGTCCCGCTGCCGCCGTCCGGGCCGCTGACCCTCACCGCGACGGGCGAGGTGCCGACCGTGACCGGGCACGGGGCGGGCGAACTCACCCTCACCGCCGGCGACCTGGCCGTCGACCTGGCGCTCCACCCGGCCGACGGCGCAGCGGCCCCCGGCCCCACGGACGGCGCCACCGCCGACCCCGGCGCGGTCGCCGACGAGTACGGCGCCGCCGCCGGGCCGGCCGCGCTCACCGTCGAGTGCACGCTCGCCGAGGACGCCGCGAACGGGGGCCGACTGGCCGCCGTACTCGTCGGACCGGCCGGGACCCCGGACCCGGCCACGGGCTCGCAGCCGCCCGGCGCGACGCCCTCCCGGCCGCCGGCCGAGACGCCTGACCGCCCGGACGGTGAACCCGCGGACCGGCAGCCCGGCCGCTCCCCCGAGGTCGCCGGGACCGTGCCGCCCGGCGGTTTCGGAACCCGCCGGGACGCGCCGCCGTGCAAGTACGACGACCAGTACCCGGCTCGTCCGATGTCGCTGAACGCGTACATCACCGGCTACGCGAACGTGAACAAGCTCAAGGGCGCCGCGCTGATCCCGCTGTCGTGCACGCTCGTCGAACAGGGCGAGCCGCAGTTCGAGTTCTATCCGGACTTCAGCGGCGCGACCATCACCCAGCACTCCTCCGGGGACCTCTACCACCAGGGCCGCAAGCGGACGCCGTCGTTCAGGGCCACGTTCCTGACGTTCGGCTTCACCCCGACGACGGCCACCCTCCACCTGGAGCAGACCGGGCCCCTGACCATCGACTCGGCAGGCTCCACCGACTTCCTGTTCACCAGCACCGACACCTACGTCCGGGTGCCGCTGGTGCTGCGGGTCACCTCGCTGGAGGTGAACGGGACCCCGCTGGACGTCGGGCCCGACTGCCGTACCGAGAAGTCCCTCACCTCTCCGGAGCCGGACCCGGCGAAGCACCCCGGCGACCACGTGGTCCTGCACGGCAGGGGCGAACAGGTCACCGGCGAGGTCGCCACCGGCTATCTGCTGCTGTCCGGCGGCCCGCTGACCGGCGAGGTCGGCATCCCCGCCTTCACCGGCTGCGGCGCCGGCGGCGAGGACCTGGACCGGCTGCTCACCGCCTCGGTCTCCGGACCCGGCAACTACATCAAGCAGATGCAGGGCCAGACCTGCTTCGTCGCGACCGAGACGCCGAACCCCGACGAGTGCACCCCGGGCCTGGAGCCCCTCGAGATCCCCGTCCCCGAACGCTGAACCCCCACCCCCCTCACGGAAGGCCCCTTCATGAACCGGTTCTCCCGCGGCACGAGACTCGCCACCACCGCCACCGCGCTCGGCGCCGCCCTCGGCGCGTTCGCCTCCATGGGCACGGCGACCGCCGCGACCGCCCAGCCGAACGGCGAGTGGGCGCCCTTCACCCGCTGTCCCGTGGACGCACCGGCGATGCTGGCCGCGGACGGTCTGGCGCAGACCCCGCAGTGCGTGGTGTCCACCTCGCCGAACGGCTCCATCAAGCTGGGGAAGACCACCGTGGTGACGGGCCGGACCAACCTCCAGATGGGCGTCGTCCAGAACTCCGACGGCACCAGCAGCGTCGTCGCCCCGCCCGCGGGCGCGATCATCGCCGACTCGGCGACCGTCCCAGGGGGACTGCTGGGGCTGATGTGCCCGAGCAGCGTCCCCGTGGTGACGGCGATCTGCGAACAGCTGAGCGACAGCACCCTCAACAAGATCACCGCGACCGTCGAGTCCGTCGCCGCGCCCCACGACTTCGACCAGACCGCCGGCATCCTCACGGACCGGCCGATCGTCGCCATACCGGTGCGCATCCACCTCGAGAACCCGTTCCTCGGCAGCAGGTGCTACATCGGCAGCAAGTCCAACCCGATCGTCCTGCGCCCCAGAAACCTCACCTACCCCGAGTTCTCCCTCTCGTTCTTCCGGGGCGACGGCACGGTGGCCGAGGACGGGGAGATGAGCCGCATCAACCTCACCGGGGCCACGCAGAACGACAGCACCTTCGCGGTTCCGGGGGCGAGCGGCTGCGGCCTCGGGCTGCTCGGCCTGATCGACGCGGCGGTCAACCTCAAGACCGGCCTGCCCTCGCCCGCCGGCAACAACAGCCTCACCCTCAACAACGCCCAGACCCACCTGGCCGGCCTGACGGCGCCGGGCACCGTCGCGCCCGACGCGGGCCAGGTCCTCGCGCGGAACTGGCACTCCGCGGTCGACTAGACGTTACCCGACCGTCGGGTAATGGCCGCTCAGCGACGATTCTCGGCCGTCCCTGCCGCCCCGCGGCGTCCGGCCGCACCGGAGTCCGTCCAAGTGGTGTACGTCACAAGGAACTTGATTTAGCTTCAGCATCCGGACGACGTAAGCACCGGACAGCGACAGCACCCGACGTCCGGCCGGGCGCCGCCCGTCCCCCGCGGGGTGGACGGCACCCGGCCGCACCCCCCACCGGGCGCATCGGAGAGCAAGGGGACGACTACGCATGCCTTCCACCACGCAGCCGCCGGAGGTCGGTGAACCGCTCGAACCCCTCCCCAAGGAATTCGCGGCCTTCATGCGACCGGAGTTACCCGGTCTCCTGAAGGAGATCCGCATCGAGGTCACCCGCGCCTATCCCGTCTACGGCCGTCTCCTCAACGGCCCCAACGCGGACGCCATCCGCCAGGGCGTCGAGCAGGCGCTGTCCGCCTTCGTGGACCGTGTCGACGATCCCGGCAAGAACGCGGCGCTCCGTGACGAACTGCTGCGCAGGTTCGGTCGGGTCGAGGCCTACGAGGGCCGCGAACTGGACACCCTCCAGGGGGCCTACCGCCTCGGCGCCCGCATCGCGCTGCGCCGCGCCAAGGCCGTGGGCCGGCAGTACCGGCTCTCCCCCACCGTCATCCTCGCCTTCGCGGACGCCCTGTTCGCCTACGTCGAGGAGTTGGAGGCGATCTCCCGCGAGGGCTACGTCGAGGTGCAGGCGCGGGCCTCCTCCGAGGTGCCGGCCCAGCGAAGGAGACTGCTGCACCTGATCCTCGCCGCCCCTCCGCTGCCCCAGGCCCTGCCCGGCCTGTGCGAGGCGGCGGCCTGGCCCCTGCCCGACGACGTCACCCTGGTCGCCCTGCGCCCGTCCCTGCCCGAGCACCTGGCGGCGGGACTCCCGGACGACGTCCTCGCCGATCTGGACGGCCCTCAGCCGCATCTGCTGATCCCCGGGGAACTCACCGCGGAGCGGCTGACCATGCTCGACGCGGCCCTGGCCGGCACGCACGCCGTGGTGGGCCTGACCGTGCCGCCCTCGCAGGCGGCCGACTCCCTGCGCTGGGCGCGCCGCGTGCTCCGGCTCGTCGACGAGGGCGTGGTGCCCGACGCGCCCCTGGTGCGCTGCGAGGACCATCTGGTCACCCTCTGGCTGCTGTCCGACCCGCCCCTCGTCTCCCGCCTCGCCGCCCGCGAGCTGGCCCCGCTGGACGGCCTGCCCGCCGGCCGCCGCGACCGCCTGCTGGAGACCCTGCGCGTGCACGTCTCCACCCGCGCGCCCGCCGAGCAGGTCGGGGAGATCCTGGGCGTGCACGCCCAGACCGTCCGCTACCGGCTGCGCGGCCTGGACGCCCACCTGGGCCCCCGCCTCGCCGACCCTGACCACCGCTTCGCCATCGAGGCGGCCCTGCGCGCCCTGCACCTGCGGCGCGGCGGCCATGGCGACTGACGCGTTCCGGGCCGCCCCGCGCGGGTAGCATCCCGGCGTCACGGAACGACGCGCGCGTAAGGGCGCGAGGGGGACGAGCGGGACGAGGGGGACGAGGGGGACGAGGGGGACGAATGATCGAACTGTCCGACATGATCCGTGAGTTGCGCAGCCAGCTGGCCGCCTCGCTGGCGGACGGCGCCGGGGAGGCCGTCAGGTTCGAGGTGGGGCCCGTGGAGATCGAGGCGACGGTCGCGGTCGGCCGGGAGGCGGGGGCGAACGCCAGGGTGCGGCTGTGGGTCGTGGACGCGGGGGCCGACGGGAAGTACTCCCACGCGCAGACCCAGACGGTCAGGGTCACGCTGACGCCCAAGGTCGTGGAGGGCGACGGCCCGCCGAGGTCGGCCCTGGTCTCGGGCGACGAGGCCGCCGGCGAGCGCTGAATCCGCGCCGCAGGCCGGTCACGCAGGGTCACCGTGACTGTCGTGCGGATGCGCCGCGCTGCTGGGAAGGTGGTGTCGTGGCTGGTTCCAGGACCGCGGACGACGGCGACCGGCGCCTGCGGGAAGAGGCGCTGGCCGGGCTCGCGCGCGTCCTCGACGCGCTCGGCGCCGCCGCCTACGTCTCGGACGACCACGGCCTGATCCTGGCCGTGAACGCGGAGGCGGAGCGGCTCCTGGGTCGGCCCGCCGACCGGCTGGTCGGCAAGGACGCGCACGACCTGCTGCACCGCACCCGCTACGGGGAGACCGTGGCCCGCACCCGGTGCGAGGTACGGCAGGCCACCCTCGCCGGGCACACGACCCAGCGCACGGGCCTGTGGGTGGAGCGCGGCGACGGCGTGCTCGTGCCCATGCGGTGGCTGGTGACGCCGTACGTCTCCGACGGCCTGGTGGGCGCCGTGGTGCTGTTCCATCAGGCCGAGGAGGACGAGTCGGGCCCGGGCGGCGAGGCCGCCGAGGACGAGATCGGCGAGCTGGAGCGGCTGGCGCTGCTCGCCGAGCTGACGACGCAGCTCACCTCCACCCTGGACACCGGGCAGGCCCTGCACCGGCTGGTCGCCCTGGTGGTGCCGCGCCTCGCGGACTGGGCGGTCATCGACCTGATCAGCGAGCAGCACGAGGTGTGGCGCTCCGCGGTCGCCCACTTCGAGGGCGGGACCGTGCGCTACCGGGACGACCTGGTCGGGCCCATGCCGCCGATCCCCGGCGAGTCGCCAATGCCCCTGTCACGGGCGCTGCGCGGGGCGGCCTCCACGCTGGCGGGCCCGGAGACCTACCAGGGCGAGCCGGACTCGGGCATCGCGGTCGAGCAGGCCCGGCTGTTCGCCACGACCGGGATGCACTCCGCGGTCATCGCCCCGATCCGGGGCCTGCGCACCGTGCTCGGGGCCCTGACCCTGGGCCGCTCCGAACGGCCGGCCCCGTTCACCGCCGCCGACCTGCCGCTGCTGGAGGACATCACCCGCCGGGCCGGTCTCGCGCTGGACAACGCGCGCCTCTACCAGCGTCAGCGCAAGGTCTCGGAGACCATGCAGCGGCATCTGCTGCCCCAGCTGCCCCGGCTGCCGCACGTCGAGATGACCGCCCGCTACCTGCCCGCGCCCGACGCCTCCCAGGTCGGCGGCGACTGGTACGACGCGTTCGTGCTGCCGGACGGCGCCCTGGTGCTGGTCGTCGGGGACGTCGTCGGGCACGATCTGGAGGCCGCGGCGGACATGGCGCAGCTGCGGAACATGCTGCGCGCCTACGCGCACTCCCAGCAGGAGCCCCCGAGCAAGATCGTCGAGTGGCTGGACCACGCAGCCATGCGGCTGGCCGACACCGACATGGCCACCCTCGTCCTCGGGCGGATGACGGACATCGGGACGATGGGCTGGGAGCTGTCCTGGACCAACGCGGGCCACCCCCCGCCCCTGCTCGTCACCGCGGGCGGCCGGGCCCAGTACCTGACGGACGGGCACGGCATGCTGCTCGGCACCGGTGTCCCGGCCCCGCGCCCCGACGCCACCCGGTTGCTGCCGCCGGGCGCGACCCTGGTGCTCTACACCGACGGCCTCGTGGAGCAGCCGGGTCAGTCCATCGACGTGGGGCTGGAACGGCTGCGACGCTACGCCGCCGCCCTGATCGAGCGGCCGCTGGAGGCGTACGTCGACGAACTGCTGACGCGGACCCGGCCGTCCGGCAACGGCGACGACGTGGCCATCCTCGCCCTGCGCACGCCCGCACCGCGCTGACGCGCGGGTGAAGTCCGGGAGAATCCCCGGCGACCGCCGCCCGCACCGGGGATGGCCGATTTTCGCCCCTCCCCGGGCCTCGGCAACTGCCGTGCGGGTGCGGAGGTTTGGCGTCCGGTCACCTGTTCGGCCGGTGATACGATCACCGCGATCTGCGGAGCGGGCGGATAGGCGTGAACGGCATCTCCGACTCCAGGGACGGCCCGGGCGGAACTCGCCGCGGGCGGTCCGCCGGTCCAACCGCATTGACGGAGTTTCAGCAGCCCGCCGTCAGTCGCTTGAAGAGAGTCTTATGACGGAATACATAGAGAACCCGCTCGTCTGGGTTCTTCTCATCGCCCTGGTCGCCGCGGTCGCCCTCGTTGTCCACCAACGCAGGGCGGCCCGGGCTCTCCGGCAGGAGATCCAGGGGTTGAAGACCCACTACACCCAGCTGGAGAACGATTACGCCCAGTCCGTGAAGGCGGCCCAGGAACAGGCCGAGGAGGCGACGAAGACCGTGCTGAAGTCCGCCATGCGGACGCTTCAGGGTCTCGCCGCCGAGCAGCAGCTGGTCGTGTCCCGGCTGCAGAACAAGCACGGCGATTCGGTCATTCTTCAGGACCTGCTCGAGATCGACCACACCAACTCGCAGTTCGGCCGGCGCGCCCAGTCCATCGCCGTGCTGTGCGACGGCTGGCTGGGGCGCCAGCGGGACATCGCCTCGGTGTACGACGTGGTCCGCTCCGCGCAGGGCCGGATCCGGCACTACCACCGGGTGGAGATCCTCTCCCAGGTCGACTTCGGTCTCACCGCCCGCGCGGTCGAGCCGGTCGCCCTGGCCCTGGCCGAGCTGCTGGACAACGCCACCAGCTACTCCAGCCCCGACACGATCGTCGAGATCAACATCCGGACCGTGCCCAAGGGCATCTGCATCGTCGTGGACGACGCGGGTGTCGGCATGAGCGACGAGGAGCGCGCCCGCGCCGAGAAGCTGCTCTCCAACGAGCGGGTCTCCGGCGTCTCGGGGCTCGGCAACCCGCCGCAGTTCGGCTTCGCGGTCATCGGCGTGCTCTGCGAACGGTTCGGATTCGAGGTGTCGGTGGACTCCAGCTCCCCCTACGGAGGCGTGCGCGCGGTCGTCCTGCTGCCGCACGATCTGCTCACTCCCATGCCGGAGAAGAAAGCCCCCGCCCCCGCCGCGGCCGCGGCCACCGGTCCGGTCCTCGAGGGCGGTCCCGAGCCCGCGTCCGCGGTGTCCGCGACGGCCGACGGCCTGCCCAAGCGGCGGCGCAAGCGGCCCATGGCCATCGTGCCCGGCAGCGCCCAGGCCGCACGCCCGGCCGCTCGTTCCGACGCCGAGACGGCGGCCATCATGGGCGCCTTCCAGCGCGGCACGCAGTCCGGTCGCGAGGCGCGGCCCGACACCGCGGACCAGACGAGCAGCACACGTGGTGCAAGCACCGGAGGACATGAGGTCTCGTGAACGATTTGTCATGGATGCTGGACAGCGCGCTGGAGATCCCCGGGGCCCTGCACGCGGTCCTGATCTCCGCCGACGGTCTGCTGATGGCCCGGACGAAGGACTTCGACAAGGACAACGCGGACCGCGTGGCCGCCGCGATGAGCGGCGTGCAGTCCCTCAGCCGCTCCCTCGCGTTCTTCTGTGAGGACGCCACCCGGCAGTGGCGGCAGACCCTGGTCGAGTTCGAGGGCGGCTGGGTCTTCCTGATCTCCGCCGGCGAGGGCGCCTACCTCGGCGTGTCCGCCTCGCCCGACGTCGACATGGCGGACATCACCTTCCGTATGCAGCAGCTCGTCGCCCAGCTCGGCAAGGAGCTGACGACGCCGCCGCGCGAGAACCTCGGCGCCCGGTCATGACCGACCACGACGCCTGGGAGCCGGACGCCGCCCCGTTAGTGCGTCCGTACGTCATCACCAAGGGGCGGGACCTGCCCGACGAGGAGCAGCTCTCGCTCATCACCCTCGTCACGGCGTCGCCCGAACACCGGCAGCGGCCGACCCGGCTGTCTCCCGAGGAGCAGGGTCTGCTGGACCTGTGCTCGGCCGGTTACCTCTCGGTCGCCGAGATCGCGGGCCACACGCGTCTGCCCCTCGGCGTCGTGAGGATCCTGCTGGCCTCCCTCACCGAGGGCGGCTACCTCATCACCCGGCCTCCGGTGGCCCGTGCCGCCCTGGCCGACAGAGAGATCCTCCAGGAGGTGCTCGATGGTCTCCGCGCCAAGTTTGGGTGAAAGCGCCTACGTCCGTGGCGGGGCAACGCAGACGGCCGTCAAGATCCTGGTCGTCGGGCACTTCGCGGTGGGCAAGACCACCTTCATCAACGCCATCTCCGAGATCGAGCCCCTGTCGACCGAGGAGACGATGACGCGGGCCGCGGAGTCGGTCGACGACCTCAAGGGCGTCCACGGCAAGACCACCACCACGGTCGCCATGGACTTCGGCCGTCTGACCATCAGCGACCGCGTCGTGCTGTATCTGTTCGGAACACCCGGCCAGCAGCGGTTCGTGCAGATGTGGGAGGACATGGCCCGCGGCGCCCTGGGCGCCCTGGTCCTGGTCGATCCGGAGCGGCTCGCGGACTCCTTCCCCGTGATCGACCTGATCGAGCAGTACGGCCTGGACTACGCGATCGCCGTCAACCACTTCGACGGCGCGCCGCTGCGCGACGAGGGCGCCCTGCGGGACGCCCTGGACCTGCTCGACGACACCCCCGTCGTCACCTGCGACGCCCGGGACGAAAGCTCCTCGGCCGCCGCGCTGACCACCCTCGTCCGCTACTTGCTGGCCCGTGCCCACTAGAAACTGAGAGCAAGACATGAACGCTCACGACACCACCCCGGTCCCCCCGCCGGGGTGCCCGGCCCACACCGCCGGCGGCGCGGTGCCGCTGCACGGGCCGGAGTTCGCGGCCGACCCGCAGGCCTACTACGCGTACCTGCGCCACTTCGGGCCGACCGCGCCCGTCGAACTCGCCCCGGGCGTGGAGGCCACCCTCGTCACGGACTACACGGCGGCGCTCCAGCTGCTGCAGGACTCCGCCTCGTTCCGCAAGGACGCCCGTCGCTGGCGGGAATTCAACGAGGGCAGGATCGCCCCGGACAACCCGGTCGCGCCGCTGCTGGCGTACCGGCCGAACTGCATGTTCGCCGACGGCGCCGAGCATCTGCGGCTGCGGCAGGCGGTGACCGACAGCATGGCGCGCGTCGACGACCGCCGGCTCAGCCGCAGCACGGGCCAGGTGTCCGACTACCTCGTCTCCCAGTTCGGCGCCCGGGGTTCGGCCGATCTGCTCGGCGACTACGCCAAGCAGCTGCCGCTGTTCGTCTTCAACGAGCTGTTCGGCTGCCCCGCCGACATCGGCGACCGGGTGCTGTTCGGCATCTCCGGGATGTTCGACGGCGTCAATGCCGAGAAGGCCACCGAGGTGCTCTTCGACGCGGCGGGCGAGCTGGTCGCGCTCAAGCGCAGGAAGCCCGGCGACGACGTCACCAGCTGGCTGATGCAGCATCAGGCCAAGCTGACCGACGAGGAGATGGTTCACCAGCTGGCCCTGCTGCTGGGCGCGGGCGCCGAGCCGCTGCGCAACCTCATCGGCAACACCCTGCACCGTCTGCTCACCGACGACCGGTACGCCCACGAGGGCGGTCTGATCGACGAGGCCATCGACGACACGCTGTGGGACAACCCGCCGATGTCGAACTACGCGCCGCACTACCCGGCCACCGACATGGAGTTCGCGGGCCGGCAGGTGCGCGCGGGCGACCTGATGCTGGTCAGCTTCGCCGCCGCCAACACCGGCCCCGCGCTGAAGGCCTCGCGGCAGGCCGGCAGCAACCGGGCCCACCTGGCGTGGAGCGCGGGCCCGCACGCCTGCCCGTCCAAGGAGCCCGCCCGGCAAATCACGGTGACGGCCATCGAGAGCCTGCTCAACCGGCTGCCGGACGTGGAGCTGGCCGTCCCCGAGGACAGCCTGACCTGGCGGCCGGGCCCGTTCAACCGGGCGCTGGCCACCCTTCCGGCCCGCTTCACCCCCGTCCAGCCGGCCAGGCGGTCCGAGACCGCCGCCGGTCCCGCCGCCACGGCCGCTTCCGGGGGCGCCCCGGCAGCGGCGCGCAAGCCCGAACGCGGGGGAATGTGGAGCCAGTTCCTCACCTGGCTCACCAAGTGACGCAATGGTGAGGAAGGCGTGATGGAGGCAACACCATCACGCCTTCGGCGTCCGCATGATCGATCAGCGGCAGGGGTAGTGAGCAACGCGGTATTGGAGTTGTTCACGAGGTGAAGGAGGTGTCATGGATCTCCCTTCCATGGACGCCGCTTGTCTGCCGCATCCACTGCGGATACCCGCCCCGCCGGGCGGGTATCTTCTTGTCCGTCCCGGCCCGGCCGGAGGCGCCCGGTGACCCGTTCGCCGGCCGGTGGGCGCACGAGCCCCCGAATACCGACGCTCGGCGAGTTCACGAGCGGTCAGCTGCGAAGACTCGGCGTGGTCGCCGGCCTGTCGGGTTCCGAGGTGGAGGCATATGCGAACCTGCTGACCTTCTCGTTGGGACAGGCAGCCGAGCGGCCACTGGATCTCCCGCCTCCCACCCGGACGTTCCTGTCCGACGACCACACCCCGGTGGAGTTCTCCCTCTCCTTCCGCCCGGGTGCCGGCCCCGCCCTGCGCGTGCTGGTGGAACCGGGCTGCGGCGCAGGCAGCCTGGCTCGCAACGGCCGTGCGGGCGCGGCCTTCGTCCGTACCCTGGCCGAGCGGTGGAACTTCTCCACGGAGGCCTTCGACGCGCTGGGCGACCTCTTCCTGCCGGACGCCCCCAAGGGGCCGCTCGCCCTGTGGTGCGCCCTGGAGCTCAGGCCGGGCGGCGTGCCCGGGCTGAAGGTGTATCTCAATCCGGCGGCTTCCGGGGTGAAACGTTCCGCCGGGACGGTGCGCGAGGCGTTGCGCCGGCTCGGCCACGGGGACGGCTTCGACGCGCTGCCGGAGGCCGACGGGCACCCGTTCTTCGCCCTGGACATGGGCGACTGGGACGCGCCCCGGGCGAAGGTGTACCTGCGCCACGACAACCTCACGGCCGCCCGCGCCGGACGGCTGTCGCGCATGGTTCCCGGCCCCGCCCCGGCGGGCATCGAGGAGTTCTTCCACACCGTCGCCGGCGCCGCCGACGACGGCGGGGACACCGTCCTCGCCGGACGGCCCGGCCTGACCTGTCATGCGTTCACCGACGCCGGCGAGCCGCGGCCGACCGGGTTCACGCTGCACATCCCGGTGCGGGACTACGCCCGCGACGACGGGGAGGCGCTGACGCGCGCGGAGGACGTGCTGCGCGCTCGCGGCATGGACCCCGCCCCGCTGACGGCCGCCCTGGCCGCGGTCACCCGGCGCCGGCCCGAGGAGGGCCTGGGGCTGATCGCCTACCTGGCGCTGGCCCACCAGCACGGGCGGCCGCCGCGGGTGACGGCGTACATCTCCTGCGAGGCCTACGCGATCCGGCCGCCCCGGGCGCTGCATCGGCGAGAAGCGCTGATCTGAGCGGACGCGGACGGCTCCCTGCGGCACTCGTTCCGGGAGCCGTCCTGCCTGCGACTACGCGCGTCACGCGTACAGCGACTCCCGCAGGTCCGCGAGGTAGGGGCCGACGTCGACCTGGATGGAGGAACCCTCCATCCGCCCGTAGCGCTTGGCGATGCCGTCGAGGTAGCCGGCGATCTCCTCCCGCATCACCGCGGCCTCGGGCAGCTTCGCCTCGCCGGCGACGAGCCGGGCGATCCAGTCGGACTGGGCCTCCACCAGCCGGGTGATCGCGCCCAGCGGGCGGACCAGGCCGACGAAGTACAGGCCGGGCAGGCCGGGGGCGACGACCCGCTTGTACAGTTCCACCGCGCCGTCCGGCCCCGCGGGGCAGCCCTCGGGCAGGAACGGGAAGGACATCCGGAAGCCGGTGCAGTACACGACGGCGTCGGCCTCGGTGGACGTCCCGTCGGCGAACACCACCCGGCTGCCGTCGAAGGACTCGATCGCGGGCCGGGGTTCCACCGCGCCGTGCCGGATGCGGCTGAGGATCTCGTCGGAGATGGTCACCGCCGAGGAGAAGATCGGATGGTCCGGCTCGGGCAGGCCGTAGTCCCCGAGCCGGCCCCGGGCGACGTGCAGGGCCTGCTCCACGAAGCGCCGCTGCGCGTCGAAGGTCATGCTCTTCCACCAGGCGGCCTCGGCGATCTCGTCCAGCGACATCCCGAACAACTGCTTGGGCAGGATGTGCAGGCCCCGCCGCACGGAGAGCACGGTGCGGGCGGCGTGCCGGGACAGGTCGGCGGCGATGTCCACCGCCGACGCCCCGAGCCCCACCACGACGACCCGCCGGCCCGCGAAGTCGCTGCCGTCCCGGTAGTCGAGGGAGTGCAGCAGCCGGCCGGAGAACGCGTCGGCGCCCGGCGGCAGCGGATCGGGCCAGTTGGGCTGCGAGTTGTGGCCCGAGGCGACGACCACGTGCTCGAAGCGGCGCGTGCGCGAGGCGCCTTCGGCGTCGCGGCTGACGACCGTCCAGGCGCCGTCCGCGTCCTGGCGCACCGAGACCGCCTCGGTCTCCAGCTCGACGCAGTCCAGCACCCCCGCCCAGGCGGCGAAGGAGTTCAGGTAGACGGCGACGTCGCTGTGGCGAGGGTAGAGCGGGTAGGACGCCGGCATCGGGAAGTCGGAGTACGCCGTCAGGTCCTTGGCCGTGTTCAGGTGCAGGGACAGATAGCCCGGCCCCGGCTCACCGGCCTGGGGCCGCCGCCAGATGCCGCCCACCCCCGCGGTCGCCTCCAGGCAGACCACGTCGACGCCCCGTTTGCGCAGGGCCCGGGCCGCCGCCAGCCCGGACAGGCCTGCACCGATCACACACACACGCACGGATACCCCTCACCGGACCGACGACTTCCATCCCCGCAGGCGCATGCCTGCCCACCCGAACCATGCCGCACACCAGTACGGATGCTCACCCCCGGCCCCGGCCGTGTGGTGATCATCACGCCCGTCGGGGCCGGATGCCGGCACCGCACGGGCGTTCGCGCCGTCGCCGTCCGTGTGATCCCCCGCCGCTCGACGCCACCTTGGGCCCGACGGGCGCGTTGGGGTTGCCGTGGCGCCGCAGAAGTGACGGTTCTGCGCCGGGGCGGCCGACCCCCGGCCGCGGTGTCACCGCCTGCTGGAACCCTGAGAGTGCGGAAGGCCATGAACGTGTGGAAGTGTGTCGGCAACCCTGCGGCGCCCCCGGCGGACGATCCCGAGGAGGCCGGCGCCCTGATCGGCCGGGAACGGGAGTCGGCGACCCTGCGGGGACTGCTGGCGGAGCACCACCTGGTGTCGGTGACCGGCCGGACCGGAGTCGGCAAGAGCCGGCTGGCCGCCGAGACGGTCCACGGCATCGCCCCCGGAACCCGGGGACCGTGGCGGCGCACGGTGCGCGTCCGCCGGCGGGGCAACGCGCCCGGCGAACCGGGGGCACTGGCCGCCGACGTGTACCGGGCGCTCACCGGCCGCCGGCCCCGGCGCGGGGACGCGGGCGTCCCGGACCTCGCAGCGCATCTGCCCGCCGCCGGCGTCCTGCTGTTCCTCGACGACGTCGACCCCGTCCACGAGGAGTGCGTGGGCCTGGTACAGCGCCTGCTCGTCGCCGTGCCCGGGCTGCGCGTGCTGGTGACGGCCCGCCAGGCCCTGGGCCTGGGCGAGGAGGCGGTGCTGCCGCTGACGCCGTTGGACACCGAGGGGGCCGGCGGCCGGGGACCCGCCCCCGCGGTGGAGCTGTTCCTCGACCGGGCGCGGGGCGCCGCGCGCGGGTTCGACGCCGCCGACCTGCGGGCGGTGGAGGGCGTCTGCCGGCGACTGGAAGGAGTGCCGCTGGCGATCGAACTGGCCGCCGACCAGCTGGCATTGGGGCGCCAGTCGCTCCACGACCTGGTGGAGTCGGTCGAGCGCGGTCAGTGCCGGCTGCACAGCGAACGGCCCGCGCTGCGGCGGCACCGCTCGCTGCGGGACGCCATCGGGGCGTGCTACGCGCTGTGCGACCGCGAGGCGCGGATCGTGTGGGGCCGGGCGAGCGCGTTCGCGGGGGCGTTCAACGAGTCCGCGGCCGTGTTCCTGTGCACCGGGGGCGCGGTGGCGTCGGAGCGCGTGCCGTCGCTGCTGGTGCGGCTGGCGGCGGTCGGCGCGCTGGAGACCGTACGGCCCCCGGGCGGGTTGCGGCAGCCGCGGTACCGGATGACGCGGGCCGCGCGGGAGTTCGGCGCCGAACGGCTGCGCGAGGCGGGCGAGACGGAGGTGGCGCTGGAGCGCCGGGCGGCACACTGCCGGCAGGTCGCCTCGGTCGCGGAGGGGCTGTGGGCGGCGGGCTGCCAGGCGCAGGCCGTGGGGCTGGTGCACGAGGAGCGGGAGGAACTGTCCGCCATACTCCGGCAGGCCGTGAACCGTCCCGACCATGCCGAGGCCGCGCTGGAGACGGTTCTCGGCCTGTGGTTCTGGTGGGCCGTGTACGACAGGGCCGACGAGGGGCGCGGTCATCTGCTGCGGCTGCTGCCGCGGTGCCCCGCGGACAGTCCGGCGGGGAGGCGCGGGCGGTGGCTGGCGGCCTGGCTCAGCGCGAGCCGCGATCCGCGGGCCGCCCGGACACTGGCGGGCCGGGCCTGGCCGGAGGCGGTCCTGAGCGGGGACGACGTCACGGTCGGCCAACTCGCCCACGTGCAAGGCCTCATCTCGCTCCACGAGGGCGAACCGCGGGCCGCGGCGGAGCACTTCCGGGAGGCGGCCCGCACCGTCCCGGACCGGCCGCTGTCCGGTCCCCCGCCGGCCGTGTCCCTGGCGGCACAGGCCGTGGCCGAGGCCGCCTTCGCGCCCGCCGCCGCGCGCCGCACCGCCCGGCGTGCGCTGGCCCAGCGGAGCATCACCGACGACGACTGGGCCATGCTGGCCGCCCGCTACGCCCAGGCGCTGGCTGACCACCACAGCGGTCACAGCGGCCGTGCCTGGCGCCGCGCCCGGCGCGCGCTGGCGGGGCTCGACCCCACGCTCCCCGAGCCCGGCGCGGCGCAGGCGCTGCGCGCCCTGGCCGACGGCATCGAGACCGGCATCGGGGACCGGCCGCGCCCGCCGCAGCCGATGCCGCTCACCGGACTCCTGCGGGCGCTGTCCGCCGAGGCGCATCCCACGATGATCCCGTAGCGGCCTCGCCGTCGTCCACTACGAGGGCGCGCTGCTGCGGGCCGTGCTCGGCGACACCGACGGCGCCCTGGAATGGTGCGAGGCCGGCCTCGCCGCCCTGGAGGGCACCGGGGAGCGCCAGCTGTACGCCTCCACCCTGATGGCGCACGGCATCATCCTGTGGCTCGCCGACCGCGGCGCGCGCAGCGCACCGCTGCTGCGCAGGGCACTGGAGGCCGCGAGCGAGATCGGCGACGTACTGGTCGCGGCCCTGTGCTGTCTGGGGCTGGCCTGGGACGCCGCCAGGCAGAAACGGTTCCCCAGGGCGGCCTGGCTGCTCGGGTACGCCGAGAGCGCGCGCCGGCTCAGCGGGGATCCCGTCGCCATGCTGCCCTCGCTGCTCCAGGAGCAGGACGCGGTCAAGGCCGCGGTGCGGGCGGAGCTCGGCGACGGGGCGTACGAGGGCTGGCACGGGCTGGGCGCGCGGATGTCGGGCGCCGAGGTGCTGGAGGCCGTCCGCGCGGACGCCGACGTGCCGGGCGGGGGCGTCCCGCCGGCGCGAAGCGGCCGGGCGGCGGCCGGAGACCTCACCTCGCGGGAGCGGGAAGTCGCCCGACTCGTCGCGGAAGGGCTGTCCAACCGGGAGATCGCCGAGCTCCTGTTCATCTCCAAGCGGACGGTGGACACCCACGTCGAGCGCATCCTCGCCAAGCTCGACGTCCGCACGCGCGCGGAGGTCTCGGGGGCGCTGCGGCGGTGAGGCCGGACTCGCCACTTGCCACACCTATCGTTTCTCGATAGATTTCCATCGTGGATCGATTGGACCCGTTGGGGGTCCGCCTGTGCTCGCTCGCACGGGCTCGCAGGGGCTCGCACGGGTCCGAGGGAGGGAGAGGCGATGGGGAAGCTGACGGTGCTCGCGCTGAGGATGGTGCTGGGGGTGCTGCTCGCGGGTTCGGTGGGCGTGCAGGTGGTGCTGATGCCGCTGCTCGCCAAGGACCTGGAGGGGGTGGACACGGAACTGGCCTATCCCCCGGCCGCGTTCATCACGACTCTCGTGCTGGGCATCGCGTCGGCGCAGGTCGTCGCCGTCTGCGTGTGGCGGCTGGTGACGATGGTGCGGCGCGGGACCGTGTTCTCGCACGCCGCCTTCCGGTACGTCGACATCGTGATCGGCGCGTTCGTCGCCGCCGCGCTGCTGCTGTTCGCACTCGGGGTGCTGCTGGCGCCCGGCGAGGCCGTCGCACCGGGAATCGTGCTGCTGATCGGCGGGGGCGTCATGGCGGTCCTGGGCGTCGCGCTGATCGTGCTCGTGCTGCGGATGCTGCTCGCGCAGGCCGTCGCGCGCGACGTCGAGGCGGCACAGCTGCAGGCCGAACTGGCCGAGGTGATCTGATGCCGATCGCCGTCGACATCGACGTCCTGCTGGCCAAGCGGAAGATGTCCGTGGGCGAGCTGGCGGAGCGGGTCGGGATCACGCCCGCCAACCTGGCGGTCCTGAAGAACGGCCGCGCCAAGGCGGTGCGCTTCACCACTCTCGCGGCGCTGTGCGAGGTGCTGGAGTGCCAGCCCGGCGATCTCCTGCGCTGGGAGTCCGGGGGCGCCGGGGAAGGGTGACGACGCTCCCCTGTCGCACACGCGAGGTCCCGGTCCCTGCGTCCGTGCAGGGGCCGGGACCTTCGTTCGAGCGTTGGACAGGCCTCGCACCTGCATCTCCCCCGCGGGAAGCGGGGCGTCTTGCCTTGGACCACCAACGCACGGCACGGACGCCCGCGATCGCGGCGGCTCCGTCGAGAACGACGTTACCCACGGGGCGACCGCGGCGCATGGCGACGACGGCCGATGGGGTGACCCGGCCGTGCTCGGACCGGCCGGGCGCGGCCGAACCGTCGACCGGGCGGTCACCGCCCGACGGCCGGGCGCCGCGGGCGGGCCCGCGGCGCCCCGTGCCGCCAGGGGGTGTCTGACGAATGCCCGCGGCGTGGCGGCTCCTGGCACGCGCTCCCCCGGAGGGGGCACCCCCAGCCGCTTTGCCGAACCGCCCTGGTAGCTCCGCTACGAGGGCGCTCCGGCGCCTTGCGATCGCACGCGCTAGAAGGCCGACAGTGTCAACGTGATGCCGGTGGGGGCGGTGTCCTGGATGTACGAGGCGAAGTCGGCGACGTCGTCGAAGGCGAAGCCGTACGCCTTGCCGTCCTCCGTGGCCGCGTGGATGGCCTTGGAGTAGTGGTTGGTCAGATCGGTCCGGTAGAAGTCGGCCGGGTTCGTGGTCGGCTGGGCCGGGTGGCCGATCAGCGTGGAGCGGTTGAAGCCGGCGCCGAGGACGGCGGCGACGGGCCCGGTGGTGCCGTCGTTGGGGGCGGCGAGGTTGCCGTCGCAGAAGAGGACGTCCCGGGTGGTCGGCCTGGCGAAGGAGACGGGGGCCGGGCCGTCGAAGGTGAGCCGGTCGCCGCGGACCCGGCCGGTGAAGGCGCCGGCGTTGGTGGCGACGGTGAGGTCCCGGCCGGTGTAGGTGCTCCACACCTCGTCGATGTACGGGGCGAAGTAGTCCTTGGCGAAGATGCCGGCGTCCAGCCCGTGGCCGGGGGCGATGATGCGCAGATCGTCGACGACCAGGGGCGCGAACTCCTCGACGGTCTTGACGGCGGCGAACGCGGCGGCCCGGCCGCCCTCGCGCAGGGTGCCGGTGGTCTGGTCCCTGGCGCCGGTCAGCCGGATGTTCATGGGCACGCTGAACATGTCGACCATGGTCGTGTTGCAGAACATGCCCGAGGAGTTGAAGGTGAACTCGGCGCAGTCGTGCAGAACCCGGTAGTTGGGGTCGGAGGTGACCCAGCCGGCCGGGTACTGGAGGGCGGCGTTGCCGTTGCCGTCCGCGACCGCCTTGAACTTCAGCTTGCCGCCGAGCGCCACGTAGATGCGGCCCGACATGTGGGGCAGGGTCAGCGTGGTCTCGGTACCGGTCAGCGGGATCGCGTAGTCGGTGAATCCGTCGGCGCCGTTGTCGGAGAGGGAGATCGGGGCCAGGGAGCCGTCGGGCGTGACGCGGACCTGCTTTCCGTCCTGGTTGCCGACGATGTAGACGTGGATCGAGTCGTTGCCGAACGAGCCCGTCCTGTTGACGACGGTCAGCGGGAGCGTGCCCGCGGCGGCCCGGGCCCCGGACGAGTCGCCGCCCTGCTCGGATCCGGCCAGGGCGTGCGGGGCGACGACGGCGATGGCGGGGACGGCCACGGCGGCGCCGCCGAGGGCGGTGAGGACCTTGCGGCGGGTGAGGTCGCGCTGGTGACGGGGGCTCATGTGGGGGTTCTCCTCGGGGAGTTGCCGGATGCTGCTTCGAACTCGTTGCTGTCGATGGGGCTGCGGGGCCGCCTGCCGGTGGGGGTCAGCCGGCGGTCCACTTCTGGTGGGCGGCGCCGGTGCAGGTCCGGATCTGCAGCCGGGTGCCGTCGGCCGAGGAGCCGTCCTTGGCGTCCAGGCACTTGTCCGCCCTGACGTTGGTCAGGTCACGGGCCTCGGTGCGCGTCCAGCGCTGGGAGGCGGCGCCGTCGCACGTCCTGAGCACGACGGGCGCGCCGTCCCGCGTCGAACCGTCCGTGACGTCCAGGCACTTGCCGAGCGCCCGTACGGTGCCGTCCTCGCGGAACGTCCACTTCTGGGCGTCCACGCCGGTGCAGTCGTGCAACTGGATGGGGGTGCCGTCGGCCGTCGAGGCGTTCGCCACGTCCACGCACATGCCGCCGACGCCCCTGACGGCGGCGGTCGTCGCCGGCTTGCCGCCCGTTTCGCCGGCGGCGCCTCCGGCGGTGTCGGACGCCGAGACGCGGACGTAGTCGACGGTCATCGTCTGGGGGAAGGCCGTGGAGCCGTCGGGGCTGCCGGGCCAGTCGCCGCCGACCGCGAGGTTGAGGATCAGGAAGAAGGGATGGTCGTAGACCCACTCGTGGCCCTGGAGGTCCGCGGGGGTCCGGGTCTGGTAGGCCGTGCCGTCGACCGACCACGTGATCTCGGAAGGGCTCCAGTCGACCGCGAAGACGTGGAAGTCGTCGGCGAACGCCCTGCCGTCGGGAAGGGTGTGGGGCGAACCGATGCCGCCGGCGCCGGAGTGGCCGGGGCCGTGCAGGGTGCCGTGCACCGTGCCGGGTTCCTTGCCGACGTTCTCCATGATGTCGATCTCGCCGCTGTCGGGCCATCCGACGGTGCCGAGATCGTCGCCGAGCATCCAGAACGCGGGCCACACGCCCTGTCCGCGCGGCACCTTGATACGGGCCTCGAAGTGGCCGTACGCCTGGGTGAAGGCGCGGGCGGTGTTGAGGCGGGCCGAGGTGTACCGGCAGTCGCCGTACCAGCACTTGAGCGCCGGGTCGGCGTTCTCGCGGGCGGTGATCACCAAATGTCCGTCACCGTCGTGGGCAACGTTGTCGGCGCGGTCCGTGTAGTACTGCAGTTCATGGTTGCCGTTGCCCGAACCGCCGGTTTCCACGGTCCACTTGGCGGGGTCGGGAGCGCTGCCCGCGGGTCCGTAGAACTCGTCCGACCAGGTCTGGACGGTCTGGGCGGCGTCCGCGCGGGAGGCGCCCGGTCCGGAGGTGGTGAGCAGTACGGCGGTGACGAGGGCGGCGGCGACCAGGAAGACCAGTCCGCCGATCGGCCACCGGCGTGCGCGATGAGCAGCCATGGGCTGAACACACCTTGTCTGTGGGGAGTTCTGGGGCATCACCTCGACGGGACCAGCAGACGACTCCCCCCGAGGCTCTTCTGAGAGCGCTCTCTCGCCTGCGGCGGCACCCGCCGAAGGGCCCCGATGCTACGCACGAAGCACGACCGGGCCAACTGTCCGACTTGCGCCCTCAAGCGCCCCTGACCTGCGGCGATTTCCTGTCGCACGGTGGGCCCACGGTTGCTTAAGGGCCTTTTAAACCGCGCTTAAGCAAGCGCTCGGGAACGCTCGCGGAGGTTGCCCTCGTCCGGCCCTTTTGGTGGGGTGGCCCCATGGGCGATACGACGCGGGGTCCCACAGGCAGTACGGCGCGGGGTCCCACGGGCGACGGGGCGCGGGGCCGCGTGCTGATGGTGCGGAACTCGGCGGGCAGCGGTCCGGGCCGGCTGGTGCCCTGGCTGGCGGCCGAAGGGCTGGACGTGCACGAGACGCCGGGAGCCTCGGCGCCCTTGGCACCGGCCGGCTTCGACGCCGTGGTGCTGCTCGGCGGCGGCTTCATGCCGGACGCCGACGACGTCGCCCCCTGGCTGCCCGCTCAACGGGCCCTCGTACGGCGGTGTGTGGCCGGCGGCGTGCCACTGCTCGGGATCTGTCTGGGCGCGCAGGTCCTGGCCCTGGCGTCGGGCGGCGCGGTGCGGGCCGACCACGGCCCGCCCGAGCGTGGCGCGTGCACGATCCGGCTGCGCCGAGAAGCAGCGGGCGACCCGCTCTTCACCGGGCTCCCCCAGGCGTTCCCCGCGCTCCAGAACCACCGCGACCAGGTCACCGCCCTGCCGCCCGGCGCCGTCCATCTGGCGGAGAATCCGGCCTGTCCGGTGCAGGCCTTCCGGGTGGGCGAGCGGGCCTGGGGCGTCCAGTTCCACCCCGAGGCCGACGCGGACCGCCTCACGGGGTGGGACGAGGCGGCACTGGCCGGCGCCGGGCAGCGGGAGACGCGGTCGCTGCACGCCGCCGCGGCGACGGCGGAACCGGCGGCGGAGCGGGCGGCACGCCGGCTGGCGGCCAACTTCGCCGGTGTGGTGCGGGCGGGGCGGACCGGGCAGAGGGAGCGCACGGGGGCGTGACGCCGGGCGGTGGGCAAGCCTTGACGGCCGCGGCGCACGGCCCGCGCGGGCCCGGCGGACCCCGCACCCGAACGCCCGCGGAAAGCCGCCGCGCGGCGGTTACCGGGCCGCGCGTGCGGCCGGCTCCGCCGTTCGCCGACGTCGTGGGCCCGTGCACCCGGGCCCACGACGTCGGCGAACGGGGTCCTACCCACCGACGCGCTCGGCCTCCGTCCCGTCCTGGAGGGCGATGCGGGCCGTGATGCGTTTGCCGACCGGCTCGCGCTGGGCCTCGAAGCCCTGGGCGACCGCCATCACGATCTCCAGGCCGTGCTGGCCCACCCGGCCGGGATCGGCGGCGCGGGCCACCGGCAGGGCGGGATCGCTGTCCCAGACGGTGATCTCCACGACGGCGCCGTTGACGCGCAGCTCCATGAGCACGGGACCCGGCGCGTACTTGCGGGCGTTGGTGACCAGTTCGCTGACCACCAGCTGGGTCAGGTCCATCGCCCGGTCGGAGACCGGAAGGCCGTGGGTCGCCCGGATGCGGGCGAGGAAGGCCGTGGCGCACCGTCTGGCACGGGCGATGCAGCTGCTGTCGCCGTCGAGGGCGACGACGTCCTCCATCGGTGCGGCCCCTCGCGGGGCGCCGTCGTCGTCAGGTCCTGTTTCCGCCGGTTCCATCTTCGTTCCCCCGTTCACGGGCCTGCGTATACCCGGTACCCCGCCTCACAATCCGCCCGCGCCGCGGTTGAGGACCTGCGGGAGGCATCCCGCCGTACGATCGGGGCAGGCTGGCTACGCACGTTCCGATTCGAGTCCGCTACGGCGAACAGTCGAGGATGCTGTGAGAGAGATTCAGGGGGCAGCGCGGCCCGACCGGTTGTCGGTCGACACCCGGGCCGTCGACGGGGTGCGGGTCGTCGTCCTGCGCGGCGAGATCGACCACACCGTGCGCGACCGCTTCCGGCATGCGCTGCTTCCGCCGCCGGGCACGGCTGGGCCGCGGACCGTGGCCGACTTCGGCGGCGTGACGTTCATGGACTCCAGCGGGATCAACGTGCTCATCGCCGCCCACCACGCCGCCCGGGACGCGGGCGGGTGGCTGCGCGTGGCAGGGGCGCAGGAGTCGGTGCTGCGGGTGATGCGGCTGGTGGGCGTGGACACGCTGGTCCCCTGCTACCCGGACGCGGGCGAGGCCGTGGACGGCTCGGGCGAGGCCCCGGGCGGCTGACGGATCACGGGGGCGGTTCACGGGGCGTGGCGGTCAGGGCCACGCCGTGGGCGGGCGGTTCGACGCGGAGGGCGCGGCCCTCGTGGGGCGTGTCCGTTGCGTCCGCGCGTCGGGCACGTCGTGGCCGCCTGCCGTCACACCGGCGGGACGGTGACCTCGCTCGGGCGGCGGGCGACTGACACGCGGCGGCGTACCGGGACCGGCCGTCGGTGTCCTCGGCCGCCCGCAGGACCGGGTCGGCGTTCGCGCAGGACCTCGCGGCCGGCGGCGCTCGGGCAGGGGCGGGCGGTCGGGGCCGCGCAGGCCCCCTCCTCGTCGTCGACGGGTGCGCCTCGTGCGGGGTTCACGCCGGGTCCCGCGCCGTCTGCGCGTCGAGCGCGGCGAGCAGCCAGTCGTGCGCCGAGCCGGGGGTCGGCTCGGGGCGGCGGCCCGGTGGGGTGGTCACCTCGGACACCAGCTCCCAGTAGCCGTCCAGCCGCGGATCGCCGGCGAGTCGGACGGCGAGCCCGCGGCGGAAGTCCGGGCCGTCGCGCACGCCGTACGCGCGGGCGTACGCGGCGACGAACCCGTCCAGCGCGTCACCGGCGTACGGCGCGCGGTCCCGGCGCATCTGCACGGCCGCCAGTTCGTACGCCTCGGCGAGCCCCTCGTACAGTACGGCCGCCCCGCGCGCGCCCACGGCGCGGTGGGCCTCGGGCTGGGGCTGCCGGGCGCCCTGGCAGGGGGCCGACGTGACGGCGGTCAGCCGGGCGAAGGCGAGGACCTGGGCGGGACGGGGGTCGTCGGGCGGGTGCGGGACGGCGACGTCGAGGAAGGCGGCGGTGGACCGGGCAGGCATACGGGCCGGAAGCCAGGCGCGCCAGAAGCGGGCGAGGGGGGCGGTGCTCGGCGGGGTGGTCAGGGCGCCGAGCAGCCGCAGGCGTTCGGCGCGCTGCGCGGGCGGGCTCTCCTGGACCAGGCGCAGGGCCGCCTCGCGCCAGCGCAGCGCCGTGAGCCGGGATCCGAGGGAGCGCAACTGACCGGCGACGGCGTCCTCCAGCGCACTGCCCGCCGCCTGCGCCGCGTCCTCCTCGTCGAGGATGCGGCGCACCTCGGGCAGGGGCAGGTCGAGGGCGCGCAGGGAGCGGATCAGACGCAGCCGGTCCAGCGCGTCGGGGCCGTAACGGCGGTGCCCGCCGGTGGTGCGGGAGGCTTCGGGCAGCAGGCCGCGGTCGGAGTAGAAGCGAACGGTCTTGACGGTGACGCCGGCGCGCTCGGCGAGTTCCCCGATGCCGCACAGCCCGTCGGGCGACGTGAACACTTGAACCTCCCTCTGGGGGAGTTTCTACCGTACCGGCGAGCGCGGCCGGGTGATCGTCCCGGTTCGCCGACGACGGTGTGCGAAGGAGCGCGTCATGACGGTGTTCGTCCTGGTGGGGGGCGTTTTCACGGGTTCGTGGGTGTGGGCGGAGACCGCTCGGGGACTGACCGCGGCGGGTGCGGGGGCGCTTCCGGTGGCGCTCTCGGGCCTCGACGGATCCGGCGGCGGGACGGGGCCCGGCGGGGAGCCGGTGGATCTGGAGACGCACATCGCGGACGTGGTCGCGGCGATCGACGCGGCGGACGGACGGGAGGTCGTCCTCGTCGGCCACGACTACGGCATCCATCCGGTGCTCGGCGCGGCCGACCAGCGGGCGGAGCGCGTCGCCCGGATCGTGTACCTGGACGCGGGGATGCCCCAGAACGGCGTCCCGGCGCTGGCCGCGGTGCCGGACCAGTCGCTGCGGGAACGGCTGGCCGAAGACGGGGGCGGCGCGGATGTGCCGCCGCCCGGACGGGACGAGTGGCAGCGGTGGGGCAGTACCGCGGGTCTGTCCGACGCGGCGCTGGACCCCTCGCCGCACCGCAGCCGCTCGGCACCCTGCTCCAGCCGCTCCGGCTGACGGGCGCGGTGGCGGCGGTGCCCACGACGGGGGTGCTGTGCACCGGGAGCGGCACGAGCATCGACATGCTCCAGACCCTGGTGGGCTTCGGCGACCCCGCCCTGCAGGCGCTCACCGATCCCCGGGTGTCCTTCTTCGAACTGGGCACCGGGCACTGGCCGATGCTCTCCCGCCCCGCCGAACTGGCGGACGCCCTGCTGAGGGCGGCGGCGGGCGAGGGGCGCCGGCTGAAGCCGACCGGCGCCGCCGAACCGCCGCCGCACCTGCGGCCGTTCCTGCTGGACGTGCCCGAACTCCCCCGCGAGCGCACCGGAAACGTGGACCTGCATCTGCCGCCCGGCACCGGGGGCCCGCGGCCGGCGGTCGTGTTCGTGCACGGCGGCCCGGTCCCGGCCGAGGCCCGTCCGACACCGCGGGACTGGCCGACACTGACGGGATACGCCCGGTGCGCGGCCCTCGGCGGCGTGGTGGGCGTGACCCTCGACCACCGGCTGCACGCCGTGACGGACTACGAGCGCGCCGCGGCCGACGTGCGGGCGGCCGTGGACCTGGTGCGCGCCGACGCGCGGGTGGACGCGGACCGGATCGCGCTGTGGTTCTTCTCCGGCGGCGGCCCCCTCAGCGCGGACTGGCTGGCCGCACCCCCGGAGTGGCTGCGCTGTGTGGCGGCCGTCTACCCGGTCCTCGCTCCACTGCCGAGCTGGGGTCTGACCGGCAGCAGGTTCGCTCCGGCCCGCGCGGTGGCCGACGCCGGCGAACTGCCTCTCGTCCTGGTCCGGGTGGGCCGCGAGATGCCCGAGATCGCCGCCACCGTCGAGGAGTTCCTGACGGCGGCCGAGGAGTGCGGCGCGAACGTGGAGGTGGTCGACGTACCGAACGGACAGCACGGCTTCGAGACCCTCGACCACACCGAGGAGTCCCGCGAGGCGGTGCGGCGCACGCTGGAGTCGGTGCTGGCACATCTGGCGGCGGGCTGAGACCGGCCCGCGAAGGGGTCACGCAGGCACCGGTGGCGTCCGCGCCGCGCGCCCCGCGCACGGCGGTCGGCAGCCGGCGGTCGGTGGTCGGCGGTGCGCGCGGCCGGGCGGGCACCGCCTTCCCCGACGGCGCGCCCGTCCGGCGGTTCGGGCTGCCCGGCGCTTCCGGCCGCCCGCGCCCGTCGGCCGGGGACCCCGCCGGGTCGGAGCCTCGCCGTCGGGCGAGTACCGGCGGCGAATCGTCAAGGCGCCGGTACGGACGCGTGGTCGAGACCTCGGCGAAGCGGGCGCGGACGATCGGGGGCGGATCGGCGCGCGGTCGCCCCGTGCGGCAGGATGAGGGCATGAGCGTAGTCAAGATCAACGTGCTGACCGTGCCCGCCGAGCAGCGGGAGACGCTGGAGAAGCGCTTCGCCTCCCGGGCCCACGCCGTGGAGAGTTCCGACGGCTTCGAGTGGTTCGAGCTGCTCCGTCCCGTCGAGGGCACCGACACCTACCTCGTGTACACCCGCTGGCGCGACGAGGCGTCCTTCCAGGCGTGGATGGAGGGCCCCATGAAGGCGGCGCACCAGCAGGGCGGCCCGGGGGACGGCGAGCGCCCGAAGCCGGCGGCGAGCCAGTCCACGCTGTGGTCCTTCGAGGTCGTGCAGCAGGCGGGGCCGAAGGGCGAGTGAGGCGTGCCCGCCCCGGGTACCGCGGACATGTGGCGGACGGAGGCGGCGTACGGGGGCTTGGGCGTGAGTGAGCACGAGGGCTGCGACTGGGCGGAGATGACGCCGGGGGACTTCGACCGTGACGCCCCGCTGCGGCTGAACGTGGGCACCGGGCCGATGGCCGTTCCGGCCGAGCCGGACGAGTACGGCACGGTCCCGCTGTTCGGTGAGCAGGCCCCGGCCCGTCCCGCCGGCCGCCGCACCCGGCGCCGGGCCGAAGCAGGACGGCAGGGCGAGCTCTTCTGACGGTCAGTCCGCTTCGCCGGCGGCGTCGAGGTCGATCAGTTCGTCGAGCGGTGCTCCGTCCGCCCAGCGCCGCAGCAGTGTGCCGTCCAGCAGGCGGATGTTCGCCCTGCCGCTCGCCCAGCGCCGGTCCCGGGGACCGAAGTCGCCGCGGTGGACGATCAGCCGGACGGGCGCCCGTGCCCCGGTGCGCGGCACGGGGCGGGGCTCCTCGTCGGGCAGCGGCTCGGCGACGGGACGGAACGCCACCTCCAGTCGGTGTCCTCGGGGGTGGCGGGCCCGGACGCGCGGCCGGACGTGGTCGCCGGGCGGTAATCGCACGGTCCAGCCGTCGCGGCGGAGCATGCGGGCGACGGCGAGCGCGAGGCCCTTCGTGTCGAGGTCGGCGATCTCCCGCTCCGTGTAACGACCCCGGCGTCGGCGGGCGGCCGGGCGGCGCCGTTGGAGCAGCAACGGCACGGCGAGGGCGCACAACAGCGCCGGGACCGCGAGAGCGGCGGGGCCGAGGGTGCGGTGGGCCACCGTGACGGCGGCGACCGTACCGCAGACGGCGAGGGCGAGGCCGGTGAGTGCGGGCAGGACCTCGCGGAAGCGGGGGCCGTACCGTCCCTGGGCGCGCAGCAGGCGCACCGTTCGCCTGCGCCGGGCCCGCCCGGACTCCCGCCGCCGGGCCCCATGACGCCGACCGTCCGTCACCGCGACCGGCTCCCCCCTGTGCGCCTGTTCGGCGTGCACATGCAAGGCATACCCGGGGCGGGCGGTGCGGCATGCCGGAGCCGTGCGGGCGCATCAGCGGCGCACAGGGGGAAACCCGGGCCGCATGAGCACGTACGGACACGACCGCCGGCCCGCGCCGGCCTCCCCCGACGACCGGCGGGTCGTCGAGCGGCTGGCGCCGGCCTGGCTGGCGGAGACGGAACACGACGACGACGCGGCCGGACGCCGGGCGCGGGAGGCCTGGGAGCGGGGCACGCTGCCACCGGACGTGGGCCAGGACCTCGCGACCTGGGTCACCGCCCGGGTCACGGACACCGGCTTCAACGAGGACGAGGGACCCGATGTGCGGGGGCCCGTCCGGATCACGCCGGCCGACAAGGACGCCGTGCACCGGTGGCTGGCGAGCCAGGGGCACGACGTCTGAGCCACGGCGCACCCGGGCACACCGGCCGGCGCGGCCCCGGGTGTGTCGGGGTGCGCCCGGCGGGGAACTCGGCGGTCCCGGCGAGCCCGCGTCGGGAGCGGGCCTGCCCGATCCCGGGAGTCGTCAGTGACCGAGTACGAGATGTCGAAGACGGTGGCCGCGCCGCCCGAGTCGGTCTTCGCGCAGGCGGGAGACCTGGACAGCAGCGAGGAGTGGATGTCGCCCTCGTTCCGCTTCCGCACCGAGGATCCGCCGGCCACGGTCGTGGAGGAGCCGCCGGAGCACCGCGGCGAGCAGGCGCTCGTGCGGGTCGACGAGGAGCAGATGCGGATCGAGTGGGGGACCCGCGAGTCCGGCAAGTACAGCGGCTGGCTGCAGGTGGAGGGCACGGACGAGGGACCGAGCCAGGTCATCGTGCATCTGTCGTTCTTCTCGCCCGAGGAGGCTCCGCCGCGCGAGTACGTGGAGGGCGCGCTGCACGACAGCCTGGACCGGCTGGGCCGGCTCGTCGAGGAACCGCACTGACCGGCCGTTCCCCGCTCCTCACCCGCCTGCCGCGTGATCGGCCCGTCGACGGGGGCACTCGTGCCCCATGAGCACCTTCCGCCACCCCCTGATCGACCGCACCCTGTCCGTCGCCGCCGAGGGTTACGCCTGGCTGCCGAACCGTGTGCGCGAAAGTTCCTCGGACGTGGTGCGGTCGCGCCTGCTGGGGCGGCCCGCGGTGGCGCTGCGCGGGCCGGACGCCGTGCGGTTCTTCTACGACGAACGGCACGTCTGCCGGCACGGGGCCGTTCCGGAGCCGGTGCTGGGCACGCTCTTCGGGCACGGGGCGGTGCACACGCTCGACGGTCCGGCGCACCGCGCGCGCAAGTCGCTGTTCCTGCCGCTGCTGCACGTCGACAGCGTGGCGGGGCTGGTGGAGGAGGTCGGCCGGGCGTGGGACGAGGCCGTGGCGACCTGGTCCGGGCGGTCCCGAGTGGTGCTGTTCGAGGAGGCCGGCACGGTGCTGACCCGCGGAGTCTGCGACTGGGCCGGGGTTCCGCTGCGCCGTGACGAGGCCGCGCCGCTCGCCCGCGACCTGCTGGCCATGGTCGACGGTTTCGCCGGCCTCGGGCCCCGCCATGTGCGCGCCCGGCGCGCCCGCGGACGCCAGGAGGAGCGGATGGCCCGGCTGGTGCGGGAGGTGCGCGCCGGGAACGTGCCGGCGTCCGACGACAGCGTTCTGGGGCGGGTGGCGCGGCACACGGACGCCTCGGGCGAGCCGCTGGACGCGAGGACGGCCGCGGTGGAACTGCTGAACGTCGTCCGTCCCACGGCCGCCGTCGCCTGGTTCGTCGCCTTCTCCGCGCACGCCCTGCACCGGTGGCCCGGCAACCGGGAGCCGCTGGCGTCCGGCGACATCGCCCACGCCGCCGCGTTCGCGCACGAGGTGCGGCGGTTCTACCCGTTCGCGCCGTTCCTCGGCGGCCGGGCCGTCACGGACCTGACCTGGCGCGGGGAGCACATTCCGGCCGGCTGCACGGTCCTGCTGGACGTGTACGGGCAGCACCACGACGAGCGGCTGTGGGGTGACCCGTACGCGTTCCGGCCGCGGCGGTTCCTGGACCGGCCGGTGGAACGGGACATGCTGATCCCCCAGGGCGGCGGAACCCCGGACGCGGGCCACCGGTGCCCGGGCGAGCACCTGACCATCGGCCTGCTGGAGGCGCTGGCCGTGCGGCTGGCCCGGCTGGAGTACGAGGTTCCCGAGCAGGATCTGACGATCCCGTTGCGCCGTATCCCGACCCGGCCGCGCAGCGGGTTCGTCGTCTCGGGGGTGCGTGCGCCGGCCGCCGCCGGGGCGCGGTGAGGCGCGCGGCGCCGGGCGCGGGTTCCCTCGGCTCAGCCGGTGTGGAGGATCCGGAAGCGGCCCGGGTCGGCCGGATCGTGGTCGGCGACCTGGACGGGCGGCCGGGCCCACTGCCAAACGCCGGTGCCCGGCGTGCGGGAGAACCGGACGGTGCCGCGGGTGCCCTCGACGGCGACGTGCGGCCAGGCCTCGGCGATGCCGGCCCGGTCCGTGCCGTGGGAGCGCAGGACGTCGGCGAGGACGGCGATCGTGTCGTGGCCCTCGAAGGCGACGAAGGAGGGCGGCTCGCCCAGCCGTTCGCGCAGGGCCGCCCCGACGCGGGAGCCGAGGGCGCCGAGCCGCTCGGGCAGGTAGCGCAGGAACGGGACCCCGGCGCCGTCGGCGCCGAGGAGGTCCGCCCATGCCCCGAACTCGGGCTGCCCGGCCGGAGCGCCGATCAGGAGCCCGGCCAGGCGCCGGTCGCCGCGGACGGACCTGACGACGGACACGGCCGGCTCCGGGTGACCGGCCAGGAGCAGCAGGGCCGTGACGCCCAGGCGGACGAGGTCGTCGCACACGCCCTCGGGGGTGAGCGCGTCCACGTCGAGTTCGGCGACCGTGCCGCCGCGGAGCGCGAGGCGCTCCCGCAGGATGCGGGTCCCCGACGCCCAGTAGAGGCTCGGCTGGGCCGCCACGGCGATACGGCTGTGGCCCGCGGCGAGGAGGAAGTCCGCGTAGACCCGCCAGCCGCGGGACTGGGGCGGGGCGAGACGCGCGACCCACTGGGTCGGCTGTTCGGTGAGGGCGTCGAGCACCGCCGACGAGCACAGGAACGGTACGCCGAGGGCGTCGGCGCGGGCGGCCGCGGCGCGCGCGCCGACGCTGTGGTACTCCCCCGCGAGGGCGGCCACCCCGAGGCCGGCCAGTTCGTCCACGGCCGCAGCGGCCCGCAGCGGATCGGCGGCGGTGTCCCGGACGATCAGTTCGAGGGGCGCGCCGCCGATCCCGCCGGCGTCGTTGACCTCGTCGGCCGCCAGTTCCAGCCCGGCGAGCAGATGGCGGCCCGCCTCGGTCCAGCCGGGCCGGGACAGGGGAACGAGGACGCCGATCTGCGGACGCGGCTGCGTGATCATCCGGACAGTGCATGCCGTGACCGTCGTCGCGCGCAACCGGTTATTCGTTCTGCTCGTCCTCCCGGTCCGGGTGCAGGCCCGGACCGTGACCGGGGCCCGCGAGCGGGGTGGGCGACAGGTCGGCGTACTCCTCGCCCGGCTCCAGCAGGGTGTCGGCGGGGCCCACGATCAGCGGGTCGGGCTTGCCGACGGCCTCGTGGTCCTTCGCCGTGTATTCCCAGCGGTTCAGCAGGCTGCGCATCGCCTCCAGCCGGCCGCGGCGCTTGTCGTTGCTCTTGACCACCGTCCACGGGGCGTGGGGGGTGTCGGTGGCGCGGAACATGTCCACCTTGGCGGCCGTGTAGTCGTCCCAGCGGTCCAGCGAGGCGAGGTCCGTGGGAGAGAGCTTCCAGCGGCGCACCGGGTCGACCTGGCGGATGGCGAAGCGGGTGCGCTGCTCCGAGCGGGAGACGGAGAACCAGAACTTCACCAGCAGGACGCCGTCGTCGGTCAGCAGCCGTTCGAACAGGGGCGTCTGTTCCAGGAAGGAGCGGCACTGGTCCTCGGTGCAGAAGCCCATGACGCGTTCGACGCCGGCCCGGTTGTACCAGGAGCGGTCGAAGAAGACGATCTCCCCGCGGGCCGGCAGATGCGGGACGTAGCGCTGGAAGTACCACTGCCCCGCCTCCCGCTCGGTCGGCTTCTCCAGGGCGACGACGCGCGCGCCGCGCGGGTTGAGGCGCTCGGTGAAGCGCTGGATGGTGCCGCCCTTGCCGGCCGCGTCCCGGCCCTCGCAGATGACGACGAGCCGCTGCCCGGTGTCCTTCACCCAGCGCTGCAGCTTCAGCAGTTCGATCTGGAGGATGCGCTTGGTGCGCTCGTACTCGGAGCGCCGCACCTTGTGGTCGTAGGGGTAGTTCTCCCGCCAGGTGTCGACGGGGCTGCCGTCGGCGTCGAGCAGCAGCGGACGCTCGGGTCTGCGCTCGTCGACGGTCAGGCCCTCCAGCAGATCGCGTTCGCCGCCGTCGGCGGCCCCGGCGTCGAGCGTCTCCGGCTGGTCCTGCTGCTCGGACATCACTGCACCTCGGTGGTCGGGATGGTCGGCACCTGCCGAGTCCGCGTACCCGTTCCCGGCGGGGCCACGCGAGAGGCCCGGGGTTGCCGGACCTGCCCGTCCCAGGCCGAACTGGTGCGCTAGATTTTGCCTCTCCTCGAACGCGATCATTCAGATCCCTCACGCTACGGAGCCGGCACACACATGAGCGACATCGTCAACGGACTCGGTCGGGCCACCGCCTACGGCGGGCTTGGGCTGGTCCTGCTCGTCCTCGGCATCGTCCTGGTCGACGTGCTGACGCCGGGAAAGCTCGGCCGGCAGATCTGGGAGCACCGCAACCGCAACGCCGCCCTGCTGCTCAGCTCGGCGCTGCTCGGCATCGGCGGCATCGTGTTCACCTCCATCTGGACCACCTACGACGACTTCGGCAAGGGCCTGGTGTCGACCGCGGCGTTCGGCGTGCTGGGGCTGGTGATGATGGCCGTGGCGTTCTGGATCGTGGACCTGATCACGCCGGGCCGCCTGGGCGCGACGCTGGTCGACCCGGAGCCGCACCCCGCGGTGTGGGTGACGGCGTCCTGCAATCTCGCCGTGTCGGCCATCGTCTCCGCGTCCATCGCCTGACCGCCGGTTCCCCGGCGGCCGGTTCCCCTCGGCGGGCCGCCTCGGTCACACCAGCCTCCTGATGTCGCCGCGGACCCGGTAGAAGCCGCCCGACGCGGCGTGCACCGCGTCGACGACGTACCGTGCGCCCGGTTCCCGCATCGCGCGCGGGAACTGCACGTTCCAGGACCGGTCGTATCCCTCCGACACCACGTGGATCCGGGTCCGGCCGGCCTCCTGCACGCACTGCACCACCACCGATCCCGCGGGCGCCGCGGTGACGGTCGCGACGGACTCGGCCGCGGTGGCCGCCGCGTACGTGGGCGTCGCGGCGGCGAGTTTGACGTCGCGGGGGACCGGCACCGAGCCGCGCCGGGCGGCCGTGATCGCGGCCTCGCTCGCGTCCACGCACACCAGGGAGCCGTCCGTGGTGACCAGGTAGAGCCGCTCGTCGCGGTACTGCATCGACAGGGCGGAGCCGCCGCCGGTGGCGAGCTTCCACAGCAGGGCGCCGTCGCGGTCGAAGCAGTACACGGAGGAGGCGGAGTCCCCGGCGAAGACGAACCGGCCGCCGGGCGAGGTGGCGCACGAGTACACCGGGCTGTCGCAGTGGTACGTCGCCTCGATCGCGCCGGTCGCCTTCGACAGCCGCTGCACGACCCGGTGGGCCGTCCCCGCGTACACCGCGTCGGCCTCCTGCCAGCCGAAGAGCACGCTGCCCCGGGTGCGCGTGTGCCACAGTTCGGCGCCGCCGTCGGGGGTGTGGGCCGTCACTCCGCGGGTGTGGCCGTGGTAGACGCCCCGGTCGTCGGCGCGGACCATCCAGGCGTGCTCGCCGCGCCCGCCGCGCGCCCACTGGTGCTCGTCCTCGTGGTCGATGACGGTGAGCCGGCCGGCGCGGTCGGCGACGTTGAGCACGCCCTCGTGGATGTCGAGCCAGAAGATGTCGACCTCGGCGGCGATGTCGTAGGCCGCGAAGGGCAGCTTGGACGACAGGTCGTAGACCCGGCCGTCGTCGCAGCCGGCGTAGATCCAGAAGTCGTCGGCGACCAGGCACTTGACGCCGTCCGGCAGCTGGTAGCGGGCGAGGACCTCGCCGCCGTGGGCCAGGGTGTAGACGTCGCCGGCCTGGTTGCCGACCCAGCAGCGCTCGTCGTCGATGTGGATGCCGAAGGCCGAGGAGCCGGTGCCAAAGCGCCACAGCACCGGGGCGACCGCGCGGGCCGTGGACGGCGCGGAGGCGACCTGACGACGGGTCACCGCGCGGGGCGCGCGCCCGCCCTGCACGGCGGGCGCGTATCCCTTGCGCACCTTCTCGGCTATCTTCCGCGCGGCGGCGGCCTCGGCCTTCTCCAGGGTGGGGAACGTCGACGTCTGGGACTGCCCGGCGGCGCCGATGCGTCCGTACCGCACCGACACCTGCCGTCCCTGGACCGTCACTTCATAGAACTTGTGGGCGCCGCCACCGTCCTGCGACAGCTCCAGATACGTCGTCGACATGACAGACCTCTCCCCCGGGCCGTGATCCCGCGGCCGGTGCCGCGGATTCCAGTGAGAGAACCCTAGAAGCGGCCACTGACAGTCGGCCCCGGGGCCGGTCTCCGGGGAAGGAGACCGGCCCCGGGGGAAGGTGGCCCTCGCCTTCGCCGACCCGGAGCGTCCGCGTCAGTCGTCGAAACCGCTGCCCAGCTGGGCCTGCGCGGCGACGGTGCCCAGCGAGCGGGCGCCGAACGAGATCGAGCCCGCGCCCTGGATCTGCGTGACGCCTGCCTGCAGCACCCAGACGCAGCCGGCGTACTCGTTCTCGCCGGGGGCGCCGGCGAACAGGTCGGCCCGGCCGTCGCCGTCGGTGTCGGCGAGCCGGACCGCGTGGCCGAACCGGTCGCCGCGCTCTGCGGTGCCGGGCACCGACGCGGTGTTCTGGGTGAACGACTTCGCGCCCGTGCCGGTGAGGCCCGAGGCGGTGCCCAGCAGCACCGTCACCGAGCCCGCGTCGGCGCGCGTGCCGACGTCCTCGCCGCCGGCGCCGACGGCGAGGTCGAGGTGGCCGTCGCGGTTGACGTCGCCCAGGGAGACGCTCTCGCCGAAGCCGTCCATGGACTCGGCGCTGCCCGGCACCCCGGGGCTGTCCTGGTGCAGGAACGGCCGCGGGCCCGCGGTGTCCGGTCCCCCGGCGCCGCCCGGCACGACCTCGATCGCGCCGCCGAGGGCGTTGACCTCCTCGGTGCCGTCCATGTCCGCCTCGCTCGCGCGCCCGAGGACGATGTCGGCGTACCCGTCGCGGTCGAGGTCGCCCACGGCCACCGAGCGCCCGCCGTCCAGGGCCTCGCCCGTGCCGGCGTCGGTCAGCGTCCGGGCCGGCGTGAGCCCCTCCTCGCCGCCCGCCAGGTACTGCACGAGCCGGGGACCGTGGTACGGCAGCTCGCCGGAGCCGTGCGAGACGACGGCCACCACGTCGTCGATGCCGTCGCCGTCGATGTCGCCGGAGGCGAGCGCGGGAGGGTTCCACAGCTCCTCCGCCGAGCCGCCGACCTCCACGTCCATGGCCTCGGTGCGGGCCGCGCCGGAGGTCCGGTCGAAGGGACCGTGGGCGACCGTCGTGCCGGTGGCCAGGTCCGGCCGTCCGTCGCCGTCGAAGTCGCCCGCGGTCAGGGCCTCACCGAGCCGCTGACCGGACCGGGCGCCCTTGACGACGGTGGCGCCGGAGAGGCCGTGGGGCCCGCCCCACAGCACCGTGAGGCTGCCGTTGCCCCACAGCGTTCCGGAGGCCTCGTTCGACGAGCCGACGACGAGGTCGTCGTAGCCGTCGCCGTCGAGGTCGCCGGACGTCAGGGCGGAGCCGAACAGGTCGCCCGCCTCCGCGCTGCCGGGGATGCCGGGGGTGTTCTGGTGGTAGACCTTGCCGTGCACCGCCGTCTGCGGGTCGACGCCGCGGATGCCGTAGTTCACTGAGACGTACCCGGCCTCCCGCTTCCCGCTCACCGTCGCCCGGGGCGCGGCCACGGCCACGTCGGCGACGCCGTCGCCGTTGAAGTCGTCCCCCGCGGCGACGGGGGCGGCCGGCGCGGCCTGTGCGGCGGGCACGGCCACGGCGGTGGCGGCCATGGCCACCGCGACGGCGACCGACAAACGAAGTGCGCGCTGGGGCACCCGGTTCCTCCTGCTCAGAGTCTGCGTTCGGGTGCGGGCCGACGTACGGCCCGCACCCCCACGAAGACCCCCGACGCAACAGGATGGTTGTACGCAGTACACCCGTCGTTCACCCGAAGCGGGCCGCGGGCCGGGCGGAGCGGGATGCGACCGGTGGGCGCGCCGGTCAGCCGACGGCCGTGAACCGCTCCCAGCAGCGGTGGCCGCCCAGCAGCCGGGCGACCTCCTCCAGCGTGCCGGTCCCGCTGTCCCCGGCGACCACTCCGGGAGCGTCGACGGGCACCCCGGCCGCCTCCAGCGCCGAGGCGCCGCCGGCCCAGGCGCCGAGGGCCTTGCCGTGCCGATAGGCCTCGGACAGCAGCAGGGCGATCCGGGGGTCGACGGGAGCGGGCCGCGCGGGCGAGGGCAGGCCCTTGGCGTCACGGGCGCCGTACGCGTCGCTGCCCGCACCCGGCGCCCCCGCCACCAGCACCGCGTCGAACTCGACGGACCGGGCGGTGGCGTAGGTGCGCTGCACGGTCACGCCCGCCTCGCCGCCCAGGACGCCGCCGGTCGGGGCGACGACGAGGGGCACCATGCCGGCGGCGAGGACCGCCTCGCGCACGCCGCGCAGGTCACCCGGGTCGCCGTTCGCGCCGGCCACGATGCCGACGATCCGGCCGTCCGTCGGCCAGGCCCGCCCGACCTGGGACAGCGCCGGGCTCGGTGCGACGTCGGCGAGCGGCACGGTGGGGCCGGGCGCCGGCAGGCCGAGACCCTCGGCGACGCCCGCGCACAGCTCCGGGTCGATGTTGGCGAGGACCTGCAACGCCCTTTCCTTGACGGCTTGTTCGTAGCACTTGCCGAGTTCGAAGGTGTAGGCGCCGATGATGTGCTCGCGCTCCACCGGGCTCATGCTGAGCCAGAACCGCCGGGGCTGGCTGAAGTGGTCGGCGAACGACTCGGGCGCCTCGCGCACCTTGGCCGCCTCCGGCACGCGTACCGGGGTCTCGACGTAGGCCCCGGTGTCCGCCGTGGCGGTGAACGGGCAGCCTCCGTCGAGGGAGTTGGGCCGGTAGGGGGCGACGCCGCGGTGGACGGCCGTCTGGTGCATGCCGTCGCGCAGCATGTCGTTGACCGGGGTCTGGGGCCGGTTGACGGGCAGCTGGGGGAAGTTGGGACCGCCGAGGCGGGTGATCTGGGTGTCCAGGTAGGAGAACAGCCGTCCGGCGAGCAGCGGGTCGTCGGTGATGTCGATGCCCGGGACGAGGTGGCCGACGTGGAAGGCGACCTGCTCGGTCTCGGCGAAGAAGTTCGACGGGTTCCGGTCGAGCGTGAGCAGCCCGACCGGCTGCACGGGGGCGAGTTCCTCGGGGACGATGTTCGTCGGGTCCAGCAGGTCGATGCCCTCGAAGGTCTGCTCGGGGGTGTCGGGGAAGGTCTGGATGCCGAGTTCCCACTGCGGGTACGCGCCCGCCTCGATGGCGTCGGCGAGGTCCCGCCGGTGGAAGTCGGGGTCGACGCCGCCCGCGATCTGCGCCTCCTCCCACACCAGGGAGTGCACGCCCAGCTTCGGCTTCCAGTGGAACTTGACCAGGGTGGTGGAACCGTCCTCGGCGACCAGCCGGAAGGTGTGGACGCCGAAGCCCTCCATCATCCGGTAGGAGCGCGGGATGCCCCGGTCGGACATGTTCCACAGGGTGTGGTGGGTGGCCTCGGTGTGCAGGGTGACGAAGTCCCAGAACGTGTCGTGGGCGCTCTGCGCCTGCGGGATCTCCCGGTCGGGGTGGGGCTTGCCCGCGTGGATGACGTCGGGGAACTTGATCGCGTCCTGGATGAAGAAGACGGGGATGTTGTTGCCCACCAGGTCGAAGACGCCCTCGCTGGTGTAGAACTTCGTGGCGAAACCGCGGGTGTCGCGCACCGTGTCGGCGGAGCCCCGCGAGCCCAGCACGGTGGAGAAGCGCACGAACACCGGCGTCTCCACGTCGGCGGCGAGGAACGCGGCCCTGGTCACCGACGCGGCCGTGCCGTAGCTCCGGAACACGCCGTGGGCCGCCGCGCCCCGGGCGTGCACCACCCGCTCCGGGATGCGCTCGTGGTCGAAGTGCATGACCTTCTCGCGCAGCTGGTGGTCCTGGAGGAGGACGGGACCCCGGGGCCCCGCCTTGAGCGAGTGGTCGGTGTCGTACAGCCGCGCGCCCTGCGCGGTGGTCAGGTAAGCGCCCGACTGGGCCATCCGGGCCTGGTCGGCGCCGGTCGGCTGCCCGGTCGGCGACACGGTGGCCGGGCCGCTCTGGTCGGGCTTCGGGGGCAGCGGCTCGCGTGGCTCGGTGGGCTCGGCGACGGACGGGGACCGGGACCCGGGCTTGCCCGGGATGCCCTCCTCCGGGCCGCCGAGGGCGCTCTCGACGGTGTCGCTGATCTTCTGGACCACCCGCTTGACGGGATTGGTCTCGCTCATGGATGTCCTTCCTCCGCGCCCCGTCGGCCGGGCCGCGGACAGGTCTGCGTCAACTGCCTCCATCCCGTGCGGGCCGCCACCGGCGGGCCCGCGCACGGGCGTCGTGTGATCGAGCCGTCCGCACGGACACAGCTCTCCACACCCTCCAACGGCCGGGCGCGCGGCGCATGCGGCGAGCGGCGGACGGGTCAGCCGCCGCCGTTCCCGCCGCGCTCCGCCGTCCCCGGCTCGGCGAGCCCGCGGTGCATCCTGGCCTTGACCGCGTCGGGCAGCACCCGGCCGGCCACGCCCTGCGCCTTCGTTCTCAGGGAACCGGTGACGACCTTCTCGCGGCCCTTCGCCACCGCCTCGTACGCCTGCCGGGCCACCTCGGCCGGATCGTCCTTCTCCATGGTTCCGACCCGGGTGTCGTCGGCCATTCCGGCCCGGCGGAAGAAGTCCGTGTCGGTGGGGCCGGGCATGAAGGAGACGACCGTGACGCCGGTGTCCTTCAGCTCCTCCCGCAGTGCCTCGGCGAAGGACTGGACGAAGGACTTGGAGGCGTTGTAGACCGCCTGGTAGGAGCCCGGCATCATGGCGGCGACCGACGAGGTGAAGACCAGGCGGCCCGCGTCGCGCTCCACCATCCGGCGCAGCAGCGGCTTCGCGAGCCGCACCGTGGAGGCGACGTTCAGGTCGATCACGGACCGGTCGTCCTCCGGGTCTCCGTCGACGAACGCGCCGCCCTGTCCGACGCCGGCGTTGAGGACGGCCACGTCCACCGTGAGCCCGGTGGTGGCCGCGATCAGTTCGTCCACGCCCGCCGGGTCCCGCAGGTCTGCCCGTACGGCCCGCACGTCGGCGCCGGTCTCGCGCAACTGCCGGGCCGCGTGTTCGAGCCGGTCGTCCTCGGCGTTGATCAGCAGGTCGTACCCGTGCTCAGCGAACTCCCTGGCCAGTTCCCGTCCGATTCCGCTGGAGGCCCCGGTCACCAGGGCCAGCGGCCGCTTGTCGTCCATGAGGGACGGAGTAACCGCACAGCCCGCGGCCAACCGGATTTCCGCGGACCCCGCCGGGGCGGCTGCCGCCGCTCGCGCTGCGGCCCGCCCGATCAGGAACCGCACGCGCGCGGATCCGGACGCGGCTCGGCCGGGCCCGTCCCGCCTCGGCCGGAACGCCGTGGACGCGGCGCGGACGCACCGCCTATCGTGCGGGAGCCGCGATCTTGAAACTTCGCGGGGCCGTTTCCTTTTCCTCGCCCGTGGGGGGTCGTCCATGTCCGCATCCAGTGAGCTGCATCCGCGTCCGCCGTTGCCCGGCACGGTCCCCCTGGCGTCGCGGGCGCTGCTCGCCGCCGTGCTGGCCCTGCTCGTCGTGAGCGCCACCACGGACCTGTTCGCCGTGTTCGCCGGGAGCCGCGTCTACGCGCTCGTCGACGGGGACGCCGGCTTCGCCTTCGCCTCCGAGCGGGAGTTCCACGACGCGTACGCGCTGTACGAGAACGCCGGGCGGCTGCAGGTCATGGCGGTGCTGCCGTGCGCGATCGTCTTCGTGGTCTGGTTCTTCCTGATGCGCCGCAGCACCGGACTGCTGGCGCCGGACGCGTTCCGAAGGGGGCCCGGCTGGGCCATATGGGGCTGGCTCATCCCGGTGGCCAACCTCTGGATCCCGTACCGCGTCGCCGTCGGCATGTGGGGAGCCTGCGCCCCGCTGCCCGACGGGGACGACCGGCGCCGTACGCCGATGTGGCCGGTGAACCTGTGGTGGGCGCTGTTCGTCGCGACGACGCTCCTCGGACGGGTCACCGCGGCACGGCTCGACGCGGCGGAGGGTCCCGGGCAGATTCGCGACGCCGTGCTGCAGTACGCGGCGCTCGACCTGCTGTACGTGGCCGCGGCGGGCGCCGCCGCGTTCTTCGCGATCCGGCTGACGGCCATGCAGCGGCGGAAGGCGACCGAGGGTCCGTACTGGAGCGGGGCGTAGGAACACCCGGGCGGCCCGCTTCGGCGTGCCGGAGGGTGTGGGACGGCGCAGCCTGGGGACGCGACTTCCGGCGGGCGCGGCGCCCGCCCCGCCCGTTCGCGCACGAAAGGCCAGGACGCCATGGACGGCCCGCACCACGACGCAGACCACCGCGACGACGTCCACCGGTCCGTCACGACCCTCGAGGTCAACGGCGCCCCGCACACCCTCACGGTCGACAACCGCCGCGTCCTGCTGGACCTGCTGCGCGAGGACCTCGGCCTGACCGGCTCGAAGAAGGGCTGCGACCAGGGGCAGTGCGGCGCCTGCACGGTGCTCGTCGACGGGCGGCGGGTCAACAGCTGTCTGCTGCCCGCGGTCGCCCTGGACGGCTGCTCGGTCACCACCGTCGAGGGGCTCGCCGACGGCGACCGCCTCCATCCGCTCCAGCGGGCCTTCCTCGACCGGGACGCCTTCCAGTGCGGGTACTGCACTCCGGGCCAGCTGTGCTCCGCCGTCGGCGCGATCGCCGAGGCCGCCGCGGGCCACCCCTCGCACGTCACCGGCCCCGGCGCACCGCCGGGGCGGCCGGTGCCGCTGACGCGGGAGGAGATCCGGGAACGGCTCAGCGGCAACCTGTGCCGGTGCGGCGCCTACCCGCACATCGTCGAGGCCGTGGAGGACGTCGCGTCGTGAAGCCCTTCGTCTACGTCCGCGCCGCCGGCGTCGAGGAGGCGGCGCGGGCCTGCGCCGCCCGGCCCGGCGCCCGCTACCTCGCCGGCGGCACCAACCTGGTCGACCTGATGAAGCTCGGCGTGGAGCGGCCCGACGCCCTGGTGGACGTCCGGCGGCTGCCGCTGGACGCCGTGGAGGAACTCCCCGACGGTTCGCTGCGGATCGGCGCCACCGTCCGCAACAGCGACCTCGCGGCGCATCCCGTCGTCCGCGACCGATTCCCGGCGCTGTCGCAGGCGCTGCTGTCGGGGGCGTCCGGTCAGCTGCGCAACGCCGCCACGACCGGTGGCAACCTGCTGCAGCGCACCCGCTGCTCCTACTTCCAGGACGTCTCCAAGCCGTGCAACAAGCGGGCGCCGGGCAGCGGGTGCGGCGCCCGCGACGGCGTCCACCGCGACCACGCCGTCCTCGGGCACTCCACGCACTGCATCGCCACGCATCCCTCGGACATGGCGGTCGCCCTCGCCGCGCTGGACGCCCGGGTCGAGCTGTACGGACCGGACGGCCCCCGGAGCCTGCCCGTGGCCGGATTCCACCGCCTGCCCGGCGACCGTCCGGAGCGGGACACCGAGATCCTGCCCGGCGAACTGGTCACCGCCGTGGTCCTGCCGGCGGCCACGGGCGGGCTGCCCTCGGCCTACCGCAAGGTCCGCGACCGGGCGTCGTACGCCTTCGCACTCGCCTCGGTGGCGGCCGTGCTGGACGTGTCGCACGGCGTGGTCCGCCATGCGGGGATCGCGTTCGGCGGGGTGGCGCACCGGCCGTGGCGGGCGCTGCGGGCCGAGGAGGCCCTGCTGGGAGCCGCGCCGACCCGCGCCGCCTTCGAGCACGCCGTCGGACTGGAACTGGACGCCGCCGAACCGCTGCGCGACAACGCCTACAAGATCTCCCTCACCCGCGACATCGCCGTGGACGTCCTGACCCGTCTGGCGCCGCGCACCCCGGCCCGGGTCTGACGCAGGAGGCTCCCGCATGGCATCCACGCCCACCGCCACCGTCACCGCGCCCCCCGGAGCGGCCGTGGGCGCTCCCGCCGAGCGCCGGGACGGCCCGGCGAAGGTCACCGGCCGGGCCCGTTACGCCGCCGAGCACGCCTTCCCGGACCGCGCCCACGCCTGGCCCGTGACCGCGTCCGTCGCCCGTGGCCGAATCCGTGCCCTCGACGCCTCCGCGGCGCTCGCCCTGCCCGGGGTGATCGCCGTCCTCACCCATGAGAACGCGCCCCGGCTGGACGAGTCCGGCGATCCCGTCCTGCGCGTGCTCCAGGACGACCGCGTGCCGCACCACGGCTGGTTCGTCGCCCTCGTCGTCGGCGACACCCCGGAGGCGGCCCGGGCCGGCGCCGCCGCGGTCCGGGTGACGTACGCGGCCGAGGAGCACGACGTCACGCTCACCGCCGGGCACCCCGGCGGCTACGAGCCCGAGGAGGCCAACGGCGGCCACCCCGCCCGCCGCGAACGGGGCGACGCGGCAGGGGCGTTCACCGCGTCCCCCGTCCGCATCGACTGCGCCTACCGGGTGCCGCCGCTGCACAACCACCCGATGGAGCCGCACGCCTCCACGGCACGCTGGGACGGCGACCGGCTGCTGGCGCACACTTCCAGCCAGGGCACCGGCGCCGTACGGGCCACGCTCGCCGCGCTGTTCGGGCTGCCCGAGGACCATGTCACCGTCACCGCCGAGCACGTGGGCGGCGGCTTCGGATCCAAGGGCACGCCCCGCCCCGACGTCGTCCTCGCGGCGATGGCCGCCCGCCGCACCGGACGCGCCGTCACCCTCGCCCTGCACCGCCGGACGCTGCCGTCGGCGGTCGGCCACCGGGCGCCCACGCTGCACCGCGTCCGCCTCGGAGCCGACGCCGGCGGCCGGCTGACCGCAGTCCTGCACGAGGCGACCACGCACTCGTCGCGGATCAAGGAGTTCGTGGAGCAGGCCGCCGTGCCCGCCCGCGTGATGTACGCCGCGCCGAACAGCCTCACCGCGCACCGGGTGGTACGGCTGGACGTGCCCACCCCGTCGTGGATGCGAGCCCCCGGCGAGGCGCCCGGCATGTACGCGCTGGAGTCCGCCATGGACGAACTGGCGTGCGCCCTGGGCATGGACCCGGTCGAGCTGCGGATCCTCAACGAGCCGGACGCCGAGCCCGACAGCGGCAAGCCCTTCAGCAGCCGGCACCTGGTGGAGTGCCTGCGCGAGGGCGCCCGCCGCTTCGGCTGGTCCGGGCGCGACCCGCGCGCCCGCTCCCGCGCCGAGGGGCCGTTGCTGGTCGGCACGGGGGTGGCCGCCGCCACTTATCCCGTCCTGCTCGTGCCGTCCACGGCGAGCGCGCACGCCCTGCCCGGCGGCGGTTTCGTCGTGCGGATCAACGCGACGGACATCGGCACGGGCGCCCGCACCGTCCTCGCCCAGATCGCCGCCGACGCCCTCGGCGTGCCGCTGGACCGGGTGCGGACCGAGGTCGGCAGCACCGAACTGCCCGCCGCGCCGCTGGCCGGCGGCTCGTCGGGCAGTTCCTCCTGGGGGTGGGCGGTGCACGAGGCGTGCACGCGGCTGGCCGAGCGGCTGGCCGGGCACGCGGGGCCGCTGCCCGCCGAGGGCCTGAGCGAGCGCGCCGACACCGCCGGCCGGGCCGACGCCGAAAGCCCTTACGCGCGGCACACGTTCGGGGCGCACTTCGCCGAGGTCGCCGTGGACGCCGTGAGCGGGGAGACGCGGCTGCGCAGGATGCTGGGCGTGTACGCCGCCGGGCGGATCCTCAACTCCCGCACGGCACGGTCGCAGTTCATCGGCGGCATGACGATGGGGCTGGGCATGGCGCTGACCGAGGGCAGCACGGTGGACCCGGCGTTCGGTGACTTCGCGGAGTGCGACCTGGCCGCCTACCACGTGCCCGCCCACGCCGACGTGCCGGCGATCGAGGCGCACTGGATCGACGAGGACGATCCGCACGTCAATCCGATGGGCAGCAAGGGCATCGGCGAGATCGGCATCGTGGGCTCGGCGGCGGCCGTGGCCAACGCGGTCCACCACGCCACGGGTGTCCGCTTCCGGGAGCTGCCGTTGACGCCGGACCGCGTGCGGGCCGGGCTGCGCGGGGCCGCGCGGGCCTGACGCGGGGCGGGCGCCCGCTGTCCCCCTGTCGCTTCCGGGTCGCTCTCTCCCCGGTCGCACCACCGCCGGCGGCATCCCCGCGTGCTTCCCTCCGATCGCCTCCGCCCTTCCGTGCATCCCCCGCATTCCCGCATTGGCATAGACCTGACAGATACAGGCCGCTATGCTCTGCTCCACTCCGTTGAGAGCGCTCTCAGACACGGTTGTTCCTCCCCCACCTTTGCCGGAACGACGAAGGGCAACTCCCCCATGAGACGCACCAGAGTCACGCAGGCCTGCCTCGCCGCCCTCCTCATGGTCGGCGGCTGGGCCGCCGCGGGCACTCTTCCCGCCTCGGCCGACGACTCCCCCGCCGCGGCGGAGACCGCCTCGGCGCCGGCCTCGGCCGGGCTGCTGACGGCCATGCAGCGGGACCTCGGCCTGTCGCGCGCCGAGGCCGAGGACCGGCTCGCCGCCGAGCGCGCCGCCACCGGCCTCGTCCCCAAGGCCCGCAAGGCCGCCGGGGCCGCCTACGGCGGCGCGTGGTTCGACGCAGACAGCGGCAGGCTCACCGTCGCCGTCACGGCGGACGCCGGCGCGTCGGCCGTGCGGGCCGTCCGCTCGACCGGCGCCACCGTGCGCACCGTCGAGCACAGCGAACGCCGGCTGGATGCGGCGAAGTCCCGCATCGACCGCCTGTCCGCGCCCGAGGGCGTCAGCAGCTGGCACGTCGACCCGGCCGCCAACTCGGTCGTGGTGAACGTGGTCGAGGGCGAGCGCACCGCCGACGACGTCGAGCGCTTCGTCGCCCGCGCCCGCGAGGCCGGACCCGTCACCGTGCGGACGGTTCCGGCGGCCCCGCGGACCTTCGCGGCCGGAACGGTCGGCGGCGACCCGTACTACACCGGCAACGCCCGCTGCTCGATCGGCTTCTCGGTGCACGGCGGCTTCGTCACCGCCGGGCACTGCGGCGGGGTCGGCGCCGGGGTGAGCGGCTGGGACCGCTCGTACATCGGCACCTTCCAGGGCTCTTCGTTCCCCGACAACGACTACGCGTGGGTCAGCGTGGGCAGCGGCTGGTGGACGGTGCCGGTGGTGCTCGGCTGGGGCACGGTCCCCGACCAACTCGTGCGCGGCTCGGCCGAGGCCCCGATCGGCGCCTCGATCTGCCGCTCCGGCTCCACGACGCGCTGGCACTGCGGCAGGGTCCTGGCCAAGAACGAGACGGTCAACTACAGCCAGGGCGCGGTGCACCAGATGACCAAGACCAGCGTCTGCGCCGAACCCGGCGACTCGGGCGGCTCGTTCATCAGCGGCGACCAGGCTCAGGGCGTCACCTCCGGTGGCTGGGGCAACTGCTCCGGCGGCGGTGAGACCTGGTTCCAGCCGGTCAACGAGATCCTCAACCGGTACGGGCTGAGGCTGCACACCGCCTGACCGGGCTGCCGGGCCGGGAGGGTTCCGCCGTGGACACGGGGGAACCCTCCTCCGGCGCGTCCAGGCCGGTCACAGGGCACGGCGGCGTCCGGCGCAGGGGACCCCGCGCAGGGGGACCCCGCGCCGGGTTCACCCCGGTCGCAGCCGGTCGAAGCCGCTCGTCACAGCCGGTCGAAGCCGCTCGTCGGGCGACCGAGGTACGTGACGTCCACGGCGTCCGCGACGGCTATCTCCTCGAAGCCGAGCCGGTCGTAGAAGGCACGGGCGCCGGTGTTGGCCGGCGACATGCCCAGGTGGACGGCCGGTACGTCCCGGTCGTGCAGGGCCTTCAGCAACGTCCGCATCAGCTTCCGGCCCAGGCCGCGGCCCTGCCAGTCGGGCAGCAGGTCGATGTGCAAGTGGGCGGGATGACGGGCGAGTTCGGGCACGATCATCCGCTCGGGGTGATGCAGGAGGACGACGATCCGCTCGTCGGGCGTCGCGGGCGGGCCGCTGGGTTCCGGATAGCGGTCCGCCACCAGGGGCAGCCACCGGTCGCGGAATGCCTCGACGAAGCGGGCGGTGTCCGCGGTGCCGACGATGTAGCCGACCGCCTGCCCCCGCCCGTCGTCCACCACGAACGTCAGTTCGGGCTCCAACTCGGCATAGGGCAGGGCGAAAGTGGCGGAGAAGACGCTCGGGTCCGTGTAGAAGGGCCGGCTGTCCTGGCCGTTGTGGGCGGTGCGCACGCAGATGTCGTCGAGGGCCGGCCGGTCCCCGGGCGCATACGGGCGGATGAAGGCAGAGGAGGTCACGCCAGCATCGTGCAGAGTTGGAATCGTTCCCACAACCCCCTTTCCGCCTCCGCCTGCGATCATGGGCGGGCAGCGCGTTCCTCCGGCACTGGAGTTCCCATGGTCCTCGACGTCGACGCGATCCGTGCGCGGATCCCCGCCCTGAAGTCCGGCACGGCCCGGTTCGACGGACCGGGCGGGACACAGACCCCGCAGCCGGTGGTCGACGCCATCACGGAGGCGCTGACCCGCCCGCTGGCCAACCGCGGGCAGGGCACCGACGGCGAGCGCAACGCGGAGGCCATCGTCCAGGAGGCCCGCGGCGCCCTGGCCGATCTGCTGGGCGCGCAGGTTCGGGGCATCGTCTTCGGGCGCAGCGCCACCCAGCTCGGGTACGACCTGGCGCGCACGCTCGCCAAGGAGTGGGGGCCCGGGGACGAGGTGGTGGTGTCGCGGCTCGACCACGACGCGAACATCCGGCCCTGGGTCCAGGCGGCGGAGGCGGTCGGCGCCTCCGTCCGCCGGGCGGACTTCGACCCGTCGACGGGCGAGCTGCGTCCCCACCACGTGGAGGACGCCCTGTCGTCGCGGACCCGGCTGGTCGCGGTCACCGCGGCGTCCAACCTGACCGGCACATGCCCGGACGTGCGCGCCGTCGCGGACGTGGCGCACCGGGCCGGGGCCCTGTTCCACGTCGACGCCGTCCACTTCGCCGCGCACCTGCCCGTCGACCTGGCCGCGCTGGGCGCGGACACGCTGGTCTGCTCGCCGTACAAGTTCCTCGGCCCGCATCTGGGCGTGCTGGCGGCCCGCCCCGAGTTCCTGGAGACGCTGCGGCCGGACAAGCTGCTGCCGTCCACGGACGCGGTCCCCGAGCGGTTCGAGCTGGGCACGCTGCCGTACGAACTGCTGGCCGGGGCTCGGGCGGCGGTCGACTTCCTCGCCGGCCTGGCGCCGGGCGCGGACGGGGACCGCCGTTCCCGTCTGCTGTCGTCGTTCGAGGCGCTGGAGGCGCACGAGGTACGGCTGCGCGAGCGGGTCGAGCAGGGGCTGCGGGAACTGGACGGCGTCACGGTGTACTCGCGGGCGGCGCGCCGCACCCCGACCCTGCTGTTCACCGTGGCGGGCCTGGCGCCGGCGGAGGTCTCCCGGCATCTCGCGGAGCACGGCGTCGCCGCCCCGGCGGGCCACTTCTACGCCCTGGAGGCCTCACGCCACCTGGGGCTCGGGGACGCGGGCGGCGTACGGGTGGGGATGGCGCCGTACACCTCGGACGAGGACGTGGACCGGCTCCTGGCCGCCCTGCGCCGGCTGCCGCGCTGAACGGGCCGGCGGGACAGGGCGACAACGGGCGAACCGGCCCCCGCAGCGTGCGGGGGCCGGTTCGCCGATGACGAGTACGGCCGTTCAGGAGGCCGGGGTGCAGGCGCGCAACCCGGTGACGTAGTTGGACGTGGTGCCGTAGCCGGGGAAGGTCGCCCAGGCGCCGGGGGCGACGGTGCGGCAGGGCACCGTCTGGCCGTCGGTGTACTCGACCGTGACGTCGACGGTGACGGCGCAGTCGTTGACGACGGAGGTGTAGCGCCAGTCGCTGTGGTGGTGGACGCACTCCGGGACCGTGGAGTCGCCGTCGGCCATGGCGTGGCCGGCGGACAGGGCGGTCAGGAGGCCGGCCACGGCGGTGGTGGCGAGTGCGGCGCGGAGCTGAAGGCTGGGCATGGCGGTTCTCCGAAGTCGGACGGAAGTGTCGGCTGTCGCCGGGTCCGCTCCGTTGCGGCGCGACGTGTTGTGGCGGCGTCATCCTGCGCCGGTGACGACTCTTGCGCAAACTGATGAAGGTATTTTCAGACATCGTTTGCCCGTCAACGAAAAACTGCAGTTCACGCGCCTGATGGCGGCTTGCAAGACCATCGGGCGGCCATCATGCGCCGTGCGGCCTCGGCCGGCTCGCCCTCCGCCGTCCAGTCCTTGGCCCGAGCCCCCTGGAAGACCCGCTCGACCGGGGCCCATCCGGCGCGGGCCGGGGCGTCCCACCCCGGAGGCGACGACAGTCCGGGGATCTCCAGGTGGTGGTCGATCCTGACCCGGTCCCAGGCGTGGACGACCCGGCCGTCGCCGACGCACAGCCCCACATGGCCCCAGTTCTGCCGGATGCCCGCCAGTTCGCCGGTCGTGTCGTAGAAGACGAACGCGCCGGCCGGCGGCGTGCCGGTGCGGTGCCGGGCCCCGTACAGTTCGGCGGACTCGTGCGCGAAGTCGCCGCCGAAGACCTCGACGTCGCCCGAGCGTTCGTAGGCGTCCTCCACGAAGGCCAGGCAGCGCGTGGTGTATTCGGTCGAGCCGAGCCACCCCCGCGCCCAGTCGATGGCTCGGTCGACACGGAGCTGCCAGTCGTGTTCCACGGTCCCCCACTTGATCGGTCGGCGGCTCGGATCGTAGTGCGCCGACCGCACGCGGCCATACCGTTTTACGGGGTCACAGCCCGGCGCCCCCGTCGATCACCAGGTCGGCGCCCACCACCGAGGCCGCCGCGTCCGAGGCCAGGTAGAGCACGGCCGCGGCCACCTCGTCGGTGGTGGAGACCCGGCCCAGCGGTGACTGGGCCTTCATACGGACGGCGCGCTCGGCCTCGGTCTCGCCGGGGTGCAGCGACATGGCGGTGTCGGTGGCGCCGGGGCTGACGGCGTTGATCCGCACCCCGTCGCCGACGCACTCCAGGGCCGCCCCGCGCGCCAGCGCGGCGACGGCCGCCTTGGACGCGGCGTAGGCGGTGGTGCCGGGCACCAGCTTGTGCGCCCCCAGGTTGGAGGCGACGTTGACGATCGCTCCGCCGCGGGGCTGGGTGCGCATCTGCCGGATCTCGGCGCGCATCGCGTGGAAGACGCCGGTGACGTTGGTGTCGAGCAGGGCCTGCCAGTCGTCCTCGCCGAGGTCCGCGAGCGGCCCGCCGCGGAAGACGCCCGCGTTGTTCACGGCGACGTCCAGCGAACCGAAGTGTTCGGCGGTCTCGCGCACCAGCGCCTCCAGGTCTGCGGCGCGCGTCACGTCGGCCCGGCGGGCGAGCGCGGTGCCGCCGGCCCGCTGCGCCAGGGAGACGGTCTCGTCGAGCGCGGCCCCGGTCCGTCCGGCCGCCACGACGCGGGCTCCCTCGGCCGCGAAGGCGAGGGCGACGGCCCGGCCGATGCCGGATCCGGCGCCGGTGACGAGGACGGTGCGGTCGGTGAAGCGGTTGTGGGACATGGGGCTCCTCATGGTGTGGGCGGGTTGGTGTGGGCGGTCCGGTTCCGGAGTGTGCGAGCGAGCGGATCGGGGTCCGGCGCGCGGTACGCCGGTGGGGTCGGGTCAGCGGCCGGCGCGGCGCACCGCCGGGGCCGTCGCCGCGAACAGCAGGGCCGCCGCGGCGAGGCTCGCCGCGTCCGAGCCCACGGCGAGCAGTACGGCGAAGCCGACGGTGGGTCCGGCCTCCATCGCGGTGTTGTGCAGTCCCCCGGCGAGCCCCGTGCGTGCGGCGGGCACGCGGTCGGTGGCGAGGACGGCGGCTCCCGCGAAGGAGGCGGCGGCCCCGGCGGGCAGCAGGAGGAAGCCGGGCAGGATGCCGTGGGCGTAGGGGACGTCCGGATCGAGGCCCCGGCTTGCGAGCAGCGCGAGCCCCGCGGCGCCGGCGGCCAGTCCGGCGGCGGTGACGGCCGCCGGGCCGTGGCGTGCGACGAGCCGCCCGGCGCCGCTCGCGCCGACGAGCAGCGCGGCGGCGAACGGCAGGAAGGCCGCCGAGGTCTCCAGTGCCGACCAGCCGCGCCCGTTCTGCAGGTGCAGTGAGAACAGCACGAACACGGTGCTGGTCCCGGCCGCGGTCAGCCCGGTGGCGGTCAGCCCGAGCGCCCGCCGTCCGTCACGCAGGAACCCGGGCGGCAGCAGAGGGTCGCGCGCCCGGCGTTCGGCCCGGACGAAGAGGACGAGCAGTACGGCGCCGGCGGCCGTCGGGACGAGGACCGGGGCCGAGGCCCATGGCCGGGCGTCGGTCAGGACCAGGCCGTAGCTGGTGGCCGCGATGCCCGCGGTGGCGAGCACGGCGCCCGGCACGTCCAGACCGGCGGGCCGGCCGGTCCCGGCGGGCGCGGGCGGCAGGACGCGGGGCGCGAGGGCGAGGGCGGCGGCGGTCACGGGCAGCGGTGCGGCGAGCGCCCAGCGCCAGGACAGCAGCGCCGAGACGATCCCCGCCAGCAGGTTGCCCGCCGTGGCGCCGAGCATCGACAGGCCGCCCCAGGTGGCCGTCGCACGCCGGTACGCGGACCGCTCGGCGAAGAGGACCCGGAGCACCGCCATCGCGGCGGGCGCCACGACGGCCGCACCCGCGCCCTGGGCGAACCGGGCCGCGAGCAGCGGGCCGTGCCCCGGGGCGAACGGCGCCAGGGCGGAGGCGGCGCCGAAGAGGGCGAGCCCGGCGATCAGCGCGCGCCGGCCGCCGTAGCGGTCGGCGAGGCGTCCCCCGAGCAGCAGCAGTCCGGCGAAGGCGAGCCCGTAGGCGGCGCTGAGCAGTACCAGTTCCTCGCGGTCGAGCCCGAACCGGCGGCCGATCGCGGGCAGCGGCACGGCGATCGAGGCGAGCGTGAACACGAGCGTGACCTGGATCGCGCCCAGGAGGGCGAACGGCAGGCGCGTCGCCCGCCCGGGACGGGCGAGCGGCGGTTCCTCGGCCGGGCGGGTCGCGGTCACATCTCCCCCAATTTTTGACCGTTCGGTTCAGAATAAGGACATGGGTGAAAAGCGGAGGCCCTGTGGAGCGTTTCGGAGGCCGGCCGGGCGGCCGGGCTCAGTCCAGCAGCACGAGCGCCTGCTCGGCGGCGTCGCGGACGCGGGCGGGGTCGTCGGAGGCCTTGCCGACCACGCGCAGTCCCTGCATGAGGACCAGCAGCATGCGGGCCAGCGCCCGGGGATCGCGGTCGCCGGGGAGTTCGCCCCGGGCCCGGGCGCGCACGAGGGCCGAGTGCAGCAGGGTTTCGAGGTGCTCCCAGCTCAGCGCCACCCGGCGGGCCGCCGCCGGGTCGTGCGGGGCGAGTTCGGCGGCCGTGTTGGTGACGAAGCAGCCCGCGCGGCGCCGGGCGTCGTCGGCGGCCTCGGCGGCGAACCGCCGCACCACCGCGCGCACGGCGGGCAGCGCCGGCCCCGGCTGGGACAACAGGTCCAGCAGGTCGGGGTCGCGCGACTCGGCGTACCGGTCGAGCGCCTTGAGATACAGCTCCCGCTTGTTGCCGTAGGTCGCGTAGATGCTGGCGCGGCCGATGCCGAGGTGCTCGACGAGGTCCGCCATGGACGTCGCCTCGTAGCCGCGCCGCCAGAACAGCTCCAGGGCGGACTGCAGCACGGCGTCGGGGTCGAACTCCTTGGTCCTTGCCATGCCGTGACCCTAGGACGATCTGGAACGATCGGTCAAGTACGACTCGGTGAATACCTGGTTTGAGCCGACGCGAAGTGGTCAGGAGCCTGGGATGCCTCACTTCCACGCCTCGTTTTGGACCTCTGCAAGACGCGTATTGTTCTGCGCGAGTTCCACCGGTGTTGGGCAGGGGAAGTGATGAGCGACACAACGAAGGCCGCGAACGACGAACTCGCGGCGGTACCGACGCCCCGCGGCGCCACGCCCGAGGGCGACAGGACCATGGCCAGCACGGCCGACGGCACGACCGGGGACAAGGCCGCGCCCGCGCGGGGCGACCGGCCCGGGCGGCAGCGCGACGCGTTCTTCGACAACGCGAAGTACCTGGCGATCGTGCTGGTGGCGATGGGGCACGCCTGGGAGCCGCTGCGGTCCGAGAGCCGTACCGTCACCGCCGTCTACATGTTCGTGTACGCCTTCCACATGCCGGCGTTCATCGTCATATCCGGCTACTTCTCGCGCGGCTTCGACGCGAGCCCGGGCAGGATCAAGCGCCTGGTCACCGGGCTCGTCGTGCCCTACGTCGTCTTCGAGACGGCGTACACCCTGTTCACCAGGTGGGCCGACGGCGAGCCGGACCGCTCCGTCACGCTGCTGGACCCGCTGTATCTGACGTGGTTCCTGGCGGCGCTGTTCATCTGGCGGCTGACCACCCCCGTGTGGAAGGCGATCCGGTATCCGCTGCCGGTCGCGCTGGCCGTCGCGGCGCTGGCGACGCTGTCGCCGTCCATCGGCAAGGACCTCGATCTGCAGCGCGCCCTGCAGTTCCTGCCCTACTTCGTACTGGGCCTGTGCCTGAAGCCCGAGCACTTTCGGCTGCTGCGCCGCCGCGAAGTGCGGCTGGCCGCCGCGCCGGTCCTGCTGTGCGGGCTCGTCGTGGCCTACTGGGCGGTCCCGCGCATGGACTACGCCTGGTTCTTCCACCGCTCCAGCGCCGAGGCCTTCGGCGTGCCGTCCTGGTACGGGCCGCTGATGACCCTGGCCCTCTTCGCCTGCTCGGCGGTCCTGGCCGCCTGCTTCCTCGCCCTGGTCCCCGGCCGGCACACCTGGTTCACCGCGCTGGGCGCGGGCACCCTGTACGGCTATCTGCTGCACGGCTTCTTCCTCCAGGCCGCCAACCACTGGCACTGGTCCGACCGGGCCTGGCCGCACAGCCCGCTCGGTTCGATCGCCGTCAGCGTCGTGGCCGCCGTGCTCGTGACCGCCCTGTGCACCGCGCCGGTCCGCCGGGTCTTCCGTTTCGCGATGGAACCGCGGATGGACTGGGCGTTCCGCCGCGTCCCGGAGCGCGGGTGACGCGACGCCCCGGAGGGCAGGCGTGAGACTGTTGCCATGAGCCCGCTCGCCCTGTCCCGGAAAGGACCGACAGCATGATCATATTTGGCACCAAGGGGTACCTCTACCAGCTCGCCATGGTGACCCTGGTCTGCGGGCGGTGCGGCAATCCCTCCGCCCACGCGCTCAGGAAGCACGTCTCGAAGTTCACCCTGTTCTTCGTGCCGCTGTTCCCGTTCTCCACGAAGTACGCGACGCAGTGCACGTTCTGCGGCGCGGAGCAGCGGATCACCCAGGAGCAGGCGGAGCAGCTCCAGACACAGGCCGCGGGCGGCCCCGGCCAGTCCTACGGGCAGCCGCAGCAGCAGCCCTACCAGAACTGACGCCGCGGGGCCGGCCCCCGGTCAGGCCGCGCGGCGCCGCGGCGGCGCCACGGCGCGCACGGACGGCGCGGCCGGGACCCGCACGGCGCGGACCCGGTAGACGGTCCTGGTCGGATCGACGACGGGCTCCCCGAGCGTGATCCGGCCGGCGGCGTGCAGCTCGTCGCAGACGGCGGTGGGCAGCGCCACGTAGCAGCTCCCCCGCCCCGTGGCGGGGTCGAGCGGCTGCCAGTAGCTGTATCTGCGGCGTCCGCCGACGTGCACGGTGACGAACACGGGGGTGGCCGGGTCGGAGACGATGCGCAGGACGTCGGCGCCGGCCCGGCTCACCGGTGCCTGGGAACCGGTCCTGGACAGTGCGGTGGGCGGCATCAGCGGTGGCCTTTCCGAGAAGCGGGTGAGAGACCGCCTACCCGGTCCCAGCCGATGTTGATCTGACTATCGGTCATTCTTCCCCACGGCACTGACAATGCGGGCATGTTTACGGGCCGGCGGCGTGTACCGCCGGCCCGCGTCCCGCCCCCGGGTTACTTCCGGTACGGTCCGGCGCATCCGATCCTTCCCAGGACGGTCGCGCCGTTCTCCACCGCCGCGACCGGGGCGGCGGCCGGCCGGGCGGGTCGGCAGAGGTCGGACAGCAGACAGGGGGCACGAGTCCGGCCAAACCTCCGGAGCATGATCTTCACGATTTTCACACCACACCGTCATCGGCCGATCACATTTTCGGTATGCTCCAGGCGCTTCATCCGCACCACTGAGGGGGATTTCCTCATGCGCATACGTCATGCCCTGGCCGTCGCCGCCGCGGCCTGCGCCGTCGCGGGCGTCACCGCCGCCCCGGCGCAGGCCGCCGAGTACTCGTCGTCCCTGAAGATCAAGGGCATCCAGTACGACGCCCCGGGCTCGGACTCCAACAGCTGCACCACCGGCAACACCAGGGCCGAGTACCTGACGATCAAGAACTACTCGTCGAGGACGACCGTCGACCTCAAGGGCTACGTCGTCAAGGACGCCGCAGGCAACCGGTACACGTTCTCCTCGAGCCACAAGCTCCAGCCCGGCGACTACGTCAAGCTGCGCGGCGGACGCGGCACCAACTCCGACGCGGACAACGTCGTCTACCGCCAGAACTGCAACTTCATGTGGAACAACGACAAGGACACCATCTACTTTTACAAGCCGTCCGGGGCACGCGCCGACGTGCACTCCTACACCCGGACCGCCGACGACCCGGACCGCAACGGGTACATCAACTACCACGGCTGAGATCCGCCGGTCCGCGCGGGCCGCTGAGCCGGGACGTCCCGGTTCAGCGGCCCGCCGCCGTCGGCCCCGAGGCGCGGTCCTCGCGGTAGAAGTGCGGGGCGACCCCGGTTATCCGGCGGAACACCCGGCTGAAATAGGCGCGGTCGCCGAAGCCCACCGAGCGGGCCACGCTCTGCACGCTGTCCTCGCTGGAGCGCAGCCGCTCCGCCGCGCGGCGGACCCGCAGCCGGGTGAGGTACTCCCACACCGTCAGGCCGTAGCGCTGGTGGAACAGCCGGCCCAGATGATCGGGGCTGACACCGGCGGCCTGGGCCACCTGCCAGCGGGAGATCCGCCGGCGGTAGTGCTCGTACAGATACACCAGGGCGTCGTCCACGACCGCCCGCACCCGCGCCGGCCGGCTGCCGTCCCGGCCCGCCAGATTCCGTACCAGGGCCGCCGCCTCGTGCGGCGCGAACACGTCCAGGTCCAGCAGGAGCAGCGCCGGATGGGGCCGGGCCCGTCGCGCGTCGGCGGCCGTGATCCCCTCGTGGCCGGCGACGACCGCGGGACACAGCGCCCGCCCCGCGCCGTCGTGCAGCCGGTCCACCACGTCCAGCGCGTGCATGTCGGGCAGCGAGGGCTCCAGCAGCACCAGTCGGGGCGTTTCCTCGGCGACCAGCGCCAGCACGGTCGCCGCGTCGGCCACCACGCGGGCCGGGTGACCGGGCAGCGCGGCCTCGGCGAGCCGGCGCAGCGCCTCCCGGGACTCCCGCGACCGGCCGGCGACCACGACCGGCTCGGCCAGACCGTCGGGCCGCAGCGCCCGCAGGGCGTCCCGCAGATCCGCGCCGGCCGCGCCGAACAGCGCGAACGGCGTGTGCCGCAGCGCCGGATGGTCGTGCAGGCGCTGCACGGTGCGCCACTCCCGCGGCCGGCCGGGCCGCGCCTGCCACACGACGGCGGCGGGCGGCCGGTGCTCCACCAGGGACACGGGATCGCGGGCGTCCTCCAGCCGCTCCGCCGCGGCCCGCTCGCCGTCGCCGGGGGCGGGTTCGTCCGGGGAGACGACCAGCAGGGGCCCGTCCCCCGTGGCGGACGGGTGGGCGTGCCCGTCCGGCGAGGGCAGGGGCAGTTCCAGCACGTACTCGGCGCGGTCCGGCGAGCCGGCGCCGGTCAGGGAGCCGCCGTGCAGCATCGCCAGCCGGCGGGCGGCGCCCAGGCCGACGTCGAACCGGTGTCCGGCGCCCGGCGCGGCCCCCGCGCCCGGTACGGCGACCGTGACCCGTACGCCGGACGGCGACCAGTCGGCCGACACCTCCACGCCCGCCGGGGACGCGCGGTCCGCCGCGGCCGTCAGCATGTTCACGAGGATCTGCCGCAGCCGCACCGGGTCGGCCGGGACCGACGGCAGCCGGGCGGGCAAAGCGGCCGACCACGCGGCGGAAGGCGGCAGGGAGCCGGCCGCCTCGGCGCAGGCCCGCTCCAGCACCGGCAGCGGGTCCAGGAGCCGGCGGGCCAGCACGAGGTCGCCGGCCTCCGAGCGGGCGAGGTCGAGAAGGTTGTCGGTGAGGTGCAGCAGCCGGGCGGCGTCCCGGCGTACGGCCGCGAGGACGGTCCGCGGGTCGTCGCCGTCGCGCGCGAGCATGGCCTCCACCGGCTCCCGCAGTTCCCCGGTGACATGGGCGAGGAGCCGGGTCTGGAACCGGCTGGCCTGCTCGGCCGCGTCACGGGCCCGGCGCACCTCGTCGAACAGGCCGATGCCCTTGAGCGCCGCGCTGATCTGGTCGCCCAGCTCCCGGTACAGGGCGCCGTCGTGGTCGGCGGCCTCGCTGGAGGTGGCGTCGAAGACGGCGAGGCCGAGCTGTTCCTCGCCGATGTGGAGGGGTTCGAGGACCAGCCGGAACCGCCGGCCGGTCGGCAGCAGATCGTCGGGCAGGAGCAGGGCGGCGGAGAAGGGCGGGCTGTCGAGCACCCCGGAGTGTCCGAGCACCTGCCCTTCGGCGCGGGTCAGCAGGGGCCGGGCCATGCCGCGCACCGGCGGCGCCGAGCCGGGCGCGGCCTGCTCGTGCAGGACGATCCGGCAGTGCGGGACGCCCGGCTGGGCGAGGTGCCGCTCCAGGACGCCGGAGAGCTGGTCGAGGTCCACCACCGTCGTCAGGGCCGTGCCGAACTCCCTTAATCGGCGGGCGCGCTGGGCCTGTGTCCAGCGCTCGTACTCGAGCAGGGCGCGCGAGCGCTCGGCGGCGATGAGCCGCGCTCGCCCGAACAGGGCCTCTGCGTCGCGGCGTTGCCCGGTGGGCAGGGCGTCGACGACGCCGAGGCGGGCGCGTTCCAGCGCCTGGTGCCAGCGGTCGACCTCGGCCTGGGTGCGGGCCCGGCCGCGCAGCAACCGTTCGATCAGGGGCAGGAAGTCGCCCGTGGAGTCGTCCGGTTCGGCCGCCGCTCCCCCGCCGGCGCCGGGACCGGGGACCGGTGCGAGGTCGGCGTGGAAGGCCGCGGCGAGCCGGGACCCGGCCGAGGGCAGTACGGCGTCCAGCGCGGCCCAGCCGAGCGCCGGACGGGCGGTCAGGTCGTTGCGGTCGGGCCGGTCGTTGCGGTCGGACCGGTCGAGCGGTGCGGCGACGTGTGGGCCGGGCGGGTAGCGGCAGCCGCAGGACCGGCGCGGCACGAGGGTGGCCGGGATGGTCGTGCGGTCCGGCGGTCGGGTGCCGCGCAGCCGGGCCACCAGGGTGTCGACGGCCAGGGCGCCCAGTTCGGCGAACGGCAGCGCCACCGAGGTGAGCGGAGGGTCGCAGAGCCGGGCCTCGGGCGAGTCGTTGAATCCGACGACCGCCACGTCCTCGGGCACCCGCACCCCGCGTTCGGTCAGCAGCCGCAGCGCGTCGGCGGCGAGGACGTCGCTGCACGCGACCACCGCGTCGAAGTCCACCCCGGGCTTGAGCCCTCGGGCGTCCAGCAGCACCCGCATCGCCGAGGCGCCGCCCGGCGCGGCGAAGTCGACGGCGGCGACGACGTGCGTGGCCTCCCGCTCGATGCCGTGGTGGCGCAGGGCGTCGGCGTAGGCGCGGTAGCGCTCCTCGGAGACCGGGTTGGCGAGCGGGCCGCGGATGCAGGCGGGGCGGCGGCATCCGTGGCGGGCGACGAGATGGCCGACCAGTTTGCGCATCCCGGCGTGCGAGTCGATGGACAGCACGTCCGCCTGTTCGCTCAGCGGCTGGTTGAGGCTGATCACCGGCATGTGCGCGAGCCGCCGCATCAGTGCGCGCGCCCGCGCCCCCGAGGACGGCAGACCGATGGTCGAGCTCCAACAGACCACGCCGTCGAGACGGGCGGGGCCGACGAGGTCGTACAGGGCGCTGCGCGGCAGGTCGCCCCGGCGCAGGTCGCCGCCGGGGAAGCAGACGAGGTTGACGTCGCCGCGTTCGGCCGCGGCGCGGACGCCGGACCACAAGGTGGCGCCGACGCCGAGGTGGATGTTCGCGGTGAGCAGCCCGATCGTCAGCGACCGCCGTGGTCCGCCGGCCGCCCCGTGCGGTTCGGCAGGCATCGGCGCTCCCTCGGTCGGCCTCGGCCAGGCAGTCGCCGGCGACGGCGCCGGCGGGCCGGGTGGGGAAACCTAGACGAGGCGGTCGGATGCGGCAAGGCATACGGCGGGACCGGCGGCCGTCGCGCCGCCGGTCCCGCCTTTGGAGCGGCTCAGATCTTGCCGGCGCCGGCCCCGGCGGTCACCGTGGCCTTGACGGTGGACGCCGACTGGGCGGTGTAGCTGTACGGGATGGCGGCGACGCTGCCGCCGGCCTGCCCGGACCCGGAGTTGACGAAGTGGTTGTTCCGCGCCACGAGAGAGCCCGGGCCGGAGTCGCCCTCGCCGAGGTGGTACGGGTCGTCGGTGTTCTCGAAGTAGTTGCCCTCCACCAGGACGCCCGCGTTCTCGGTGGACGCCACGCCGTAGTCGCCGATGTCGCTGAAGTAGTTGTTCAGGACGTGCACCGGGTTGCCGAAACGGACGCGCGGGTTGCGCTGGTTGGTGCCGTCGAACCAGTTGTTGACGTAGGTCACCTTCAGCTTGCCGGTGTCCTCGGAGCCGTTGCTGTCGGAGTGGCCGAGCAGCATGTTCTTGTTCTGGTTGTGTGTGCGGTTCCAGGACACGGTGATGTTGTTGGAGGCGCGCTTGATGTCGACGGCCCCGTCGTAGGCGCCCGAGATGGTGTTGTGGTCGATCCAGACGTTGGTCGAGTACTCGACGTTGATGGCGTCGTCGTTGGACCCCGTGAACGTCAGGTTCTGGATGATCACGTTGTTGACCCGGGACAGGTTGAGCCCGCTCCCGGTGATCCGGCCGGCGGTGCCGACGCCGACGATGGTCTTGTTGGAGGCGACCTTCGTCATCGACGACAGCGAGATCGTGCCGTTGACCTGGACGATCTGCTTGGTGCTGCTCTGCACCGCGGCCGTGAAGGCGGAGGCGGTGGAGACGGTGACCGTGCTGCCGCCGGCGCCACCGGTGGTGGCGGCTCCGAAGCCGATGGGACCGGCGGCAGCGGCCGTCACCGGTTCCGCGGGGGTGACACCGGTGGCGGTGCCGGAACCGATGACGCTCATGGCGACGGCGGTCGCCAGGGCGGTTCCGGCCAGGGTGAACCGTGCGCTCGTCCTGCGCATGTGGATCTCCATCCGTGGGGTTTCCGGAGAGGTGACGTGCTGTGGGGGGGGTGCACCACCGGGGCCGCGCGGTCGGCTCTTGCTGAGGCTCGCTGTGAGCGTAGGACGCCGGGCGTGGACTATGCCGTGCCGTGTGTGGACTATTGCGTTCCGTTCGACGCCGGGGCGGCATCCGCCCGTTCACCGTCGTTCACGCACGTTCGCCGGCGTTCACCCCGGCTCGCCGGCCCTCGCCCGGCCACGCTTCGCCGACGGCGGCCGCGGCCCGTGCCGCACGGGACCGGACGCACGGCCGCAAGCGCCTCTCGCCACCCCTGGAACGAGCGAGCGGCCGGGACCGCCCCGACCCGGGCCCCCGGCCGCTCGCTCACCCCTGCGACGCGCTCAGGCGCATCCCCAGGCCGACATCCCCTGCAGCCTGGCCAGCCGCTCCGCCACGGCGATCTGCTCGGCGCGCGTGGCGAGATCCGCACGGGGCGCGTACCGCAGCCCGCCGGCCGCGATCCAGCTGGACTGCGCGAACTGCAGCCCGCCGTAGTACCCGTTGCCGGTGTTGGCCCGCCAGTTCCCGCTGGACTCGCACCGCGCGATGGCGTCCCAGTCGGCCCCGGCCGGCGCGGCCTGCGCGCTCAGCGGCACGCCGAGCACGGCCGCCGCCGCGAGCGTCACCACCGCGGCGCGCACGGCCTGCTTGTCGCGCACCGTCTGCCTGTCATGTCGCCATGACCGCTTGTCGTTTCGCCATGTGATCATACGCAGACTGTTACACGACGTCACGAACCGTTGCACGTAGTGACGTCGGGGCGTACTCCGGTCGGAGGTACGCACCCGCGCCGCCGTTTGACCTCCCGATCCGTGGCTACCGGGAACTTCGTGGCCAACCAGCCGAACAGTCCCCTGCGGGACCGCACCGTCGTGGTGACGGGGGCGGCCCGGGGAATCGGGGCCGCGCTGGCGCGGGAGGTGGCGGGGCGAGGGGCCCGGGTGGCGTTGCTCGGACCTGAGCGGCGGGGGCTGGAGGCGGTGGCGGCCTCGTTGCCCACGGCCTCGGTGTGCGTGGCCGTCGACGTCACCGACGTGGCGGCCCTGGAGCGGGCGGCGGGCGAGGTGCGGGAGCTGCTGGGGCCGCCGTCGGCCGTCGTGGCCAACGCCGGGATCGCGCAGGGCGGACCGTTCGGGCAGAGCGACCCGGCCGCCTGGCGGCGGGTGATCGACGTGAACCTGACCGGGAGCGCGTTCACCGCCCACGCGTTCCTGCCGGACCTGGTGGCCGGCTCCGGCTACTTCCTCCAGGTCGCGAGCCTCGCGTCGATCGGCGCGGTCCCCATGATGAGTGCGTACTGCGCCTCGAAGGCGGGCGTCGAGGCCTTCGCGCACGCCTTGCGGGCCGAAGTGGCGCACCAAGGGGTGGCCGTCGGGATCGCCTACCTCAACTGGACCGACACCGACATGATCCGCGACGCCGACCGCCGGCCGGTGATGCGGGAGCTGCGGGGCCACATGCCGCCGCCGCTGCGCCGGGTGCTCCCCGTGGAGCCGGTCGCCGCCCGGCTGGCGCGCGCCGTCGAACGCCGCCGTACCGCCGTCTACGTGCCCTCGTGGCTGCGTCTGGCCCAGACGGCTCGGGGCGCGCTGCCGCCGGTGGTGCTGCGGGTCGCGCGCCATGAGCTGCCACGCGTCGAGGAGCGCGGGGCCCTGCGGCCGACGGGGCGGCTCGGCGCCGGAGGGCGGGCGGACGGCGAGGGCCGTCGGTAGGCTCCCCCGTATGGCCGACGGTACCCCCCGCCCGCGACGTGACGACCGGCCCGCCGAGGACCGGCGGGCGCTGCTCGGCCGGACCTTCGACCAGGACGCGGAGCTGTACGACCGGGCGCGGCCCGGATACCCGCCGCAGCTGTACGACGACCTCGCCGAACTCGCGGGCGTCCGCCCCGGCAGCCGGGTGCTGGAGATCGGGTGCGGGACCGGGCAGGCGACGGTGCCGCTGGCCGAGCGGGGGTACCGGATCACGGCCGTCGAGGCGGGCGCGAACCTCGCCGCGGTCGCCCGGCGCAATCTGGCCGGGGCCGGGGCGGGGACGGCGGAGGTGGTGACCGCTCGGTTCGAGAGCTGGCCGCTGCCCCGGGAGCCGTTCGACGCGGTCGTCTCGGCGACCGCGTTCCACTGGATCGACCCGGCGGTGCGGGTGGCCAGGGCCGCCGACGCGCTGCGTCCCGGCGGGGCGCTCGCCGTGGTGCGGACCCAGCATGTGCGGGGCGGAACCGAGGCGTTCTTCGTGGAGGTCCAGCGCTGCTACGAGCGCTTCGACCCCGCCACACCGCCCGGGCTCAGGCCGCCGGACGCCGCCGACGTCGACGCCTCGGACCACACGGCGGAGGTGGCCCGCAGCGGCAGGTTCGGGCCGACGGTCCTGCGCCGCTACGAGCAGGACCTCACCTACGGCACCTCCGCCTATCTGGACCTGCTGCGCACCTACTCCGGCCACCGGGCCCTTCCCCACGCCGCCCGCGAAGGGCTGCTCGCCTGTGTCGCGGGCCTGATCGACGGGCGACACGGCGGCCGGGTGACCCGGCGTCACCTGGTCGAACTGGCGGTCTCGCACCGACGGTGACGCCGGCCCGTGCGGCGTGCTCCGGTTGGCATCGCCGTGCGGGGGGCACTCGGCGTGGCACGAGACCTCGGGTGTGCTTCGGGAGGACCGGGTGGCTGTTCGTCATCGACTCATCAAGGCCGACCCGCGGACGGTGTGGAACGTCCTCGCGGACGGCGACCGTTACGCGGAATGGGTGGTCGGCACGTCGGAGACCCGGCCGCGGCGCGGCCGGTGGCCGGAGGTGGACTCCGCCATCGGCTACACGGTGCGGCTCGGTCCCGTCCAGGTCGCCAACGAGACCGTGGTGCGGCACTGCGAGCCCGGGTCCGTGCTGGAGCTGGAGGCACGGGCCGGGATCCTGGGGACCGCGCGGATCGCCATCGAACTGCGGCCCTGGGGCCGGCACTGCCTGGTCGTGGTGGACGAGCATCCCCTCCAGGGAGTGGGCGGCACCCTGCACAACGTGGGAGTCGAGGCGCTGATCCAGCTGCGGCACCGCGCCATGCTCGCCCGGCTCGCCGCGGTGTGCGAGGAGGAGGAACGGGAGGAGGACGCGGCGGTCTCCGGGCAGCCGGGGGGCGCGCATGCCTGACGCCGTCGTCGTCGGCGCCGGGCCCAACGGGCTGGTCGCCGCGAACCTGCTGGTCGACGCCGGCTGGAGCGTGGAGGTCCTGGAGGAACAGCCCGAACCCGGCGGCGCGGTCCGGCACGACCGGGGCGTCGACCCCGCCTTCGTCAGCGACCTGTGCAGCGCCTTCTACCCCCTCGCCGCCGCTTCGCCGGTCGTGGCGGGCCTGCGCCTGGAGGAGCACGGCCTGCGGTGGAGCCACGCCCCGCACGTGCTGGCCCACCCGCTGACCGACGGTAGTTGCGCGGTGCTCGACCGGACGCTGGACGTCACCGCCGCCTCGCTGGACGCCTTCGCGCCCGGCGACGGGGACGCCTGGCGCCGGCTGCACGCGGTGTGGGAACGGCTGCGGCCGGATCTGCTGGAGGCCCTGTTCACCCCGTTCCCGCCGGTGCGCTCGGGGCTCCGGCTGGCGGCCCGGCTGCGCGGCGCGGGCGGGCTGCGGATGGCCCGCACCATGGTGCTGCCGGTGCGCAGGCTCGGGGAGGAGGAGTTCCGGGGCGAGGGCGGGAGGCTCCTGCTCGCGGGAAACGCCCTGCACGCGGATCTCGCCCCGGAGGCCGCGGGCAGCGGCGGCTACGGCTGGCTGATGTCGATGCTGGGACAGACCTACGGCTTCCCCGCCCCGGCCGGGGGCGCCGGTGCGCTCACCGAGGCGCTCGTGCGCCGGCTGCGCTCCCGTGGCGGCTCCCTGCGCTGCGGGGAGCGCGTCGACCGGATCGTCGTGCGCCAGGGCCGGGCGGTGGGTGTGCGCACGGCCGGCGGGGAGACGGTCGCCGCCCGGCGCGCCGTGCTCGCCGACGTGGCGGTGCCCGCACTGTACGGCGAACTCCTCGCGCCGTCGGAACTTCCGCCCCAGTTGCCGGACGACCTGCGGCGCTTCCAGTGGGACTTCGCCACGTTCAAGGTCGACTGGGCGCTGGACGGGCCGGTGCCGTGGCGCGCCGAGCGGGCGGCGGGCGCCGGGACGGTCCACCTCGCGGACGGAGTCGCCGAGTTGACCCGGTTCGCGGCCCAGCTCGCGACGGGTGAGGTGCCCGACCGGCCGTTCGCCCTGTTCGGCCAGATGACGACCGCGGACGCCACCCGTTCACCGCAGGGCACCGAGTCCGCGTGGGCCTACACCCATGTCCCGCACGAGGTCACCGGGGACGCCGGGGAGGAGGGGCTGACCGGGGCGTGGGACGCCGCCGAGCAGGAGCGGATGGCCGACCGCGTGGAGCGCCAGGTCGAGCGCTTCGCCCCCGGCTTCCGTTCCCGCGTCCGGGCCCGCCGCATCCTCGCCCCGCCGGCCCTGGAGGCCCTCGACCGCAACCTCAAGGGCGGCGCGATCAACGGCGGCACCACCGCGATGCACCAGCAGCTGTTCTTCCGCCCGGTCCCCGGCACCGGCCGCCCCGAGACCCCGGTGCGCGGCCTGTTCCTCGCCTCCGCCGGGGCGCATCCGGGCGGCGGCGTGCACGGCGCCCCCGGCGCCAACGCGGCCCGCGCCGCCCTGCGCCGCCATCGGCCGCCCGGCCTGTCGGCGGCACAGCGCCTGCTGTCCCGCCGGGACCGGACGGGAACACGCACCTGAGCAGTCCCGTCGGCGCACGCGCCCGTGGACACCGGGGCGGCCGGCGTCCACGGGCCGGGGCGACCTCAGCAGCCGCCGCAGTTGTAGTACAGGACGTCCCAGTGGTTGCCCTCGTCCGCGTAGATGTTGCCGGAGCCGGAGCGCCACTGCGGGGCGCCGTCGCCGCGCACGCCGATGTAGGTGAAGGTGTTCTTGATGTAGTTCCCGATGCAGGTGTACTTGCTGTAGTCGAGCTTGTAGCCGTTCCAGTGCGAGTACGTGCCGGAGGCGTGCCCCGTCTCGGTGCCGCCGGTGATGTTCAGCGCGCAGCCGCTGGCCCGCTTGAGGGTCTGGGCGCCCTGGGCGCTGGCGAGGTTGAGCTGCTCGAACGACGTGCAGGTGGGGTTGTTGCGGTCGGAGCATCCGCCCGAGGACGACCAGGTGATGCCGACCTCACGGAACATCGAGGTGGCGGTGGCGTGGCTGATCTTGGTGACGGCGAACGCCTCGCCGGCGCCACCGACGACCATGGCCCCGGGGGCGACGACGAGGGCGAGAGCGGTGAGGATCGACCGGATCCGCAATCGCTTGGAGTTCTTGAGCGCGTTGAGGGTGTGCATAGTGACCCTTCCTGCGTCAGGTACATGTCAGAGATGGTGCAGGAAGCATGGTGCCCGAAATCTACGCGCGTCCGCCAGACCGCGAACGGCCCCCTTCCGAACGTTCGCAGAAACTCGTCCCGTTCCCGTGCCCCGGGAGCCGGACGGCCGACGGAAGCCGCCCGCCGCGACGCGTTTGGCGTCGCGGCGCGCGGCAAGGCGTTGTCCATGAGTGAACCGAACGAAGGTACGCATCAGAAGGCCGGGGCCAAGCCGGCAGGCGGTTCCGGCGCCCGACGCACCGCGGAGAAGGCGACCGCACCCGCCGCGAAGGCGGCGAAGACCGCCACCGCCAAGGCGGACGACGCCGCGTCGGCGGCGAAGTCCGGCGCGGAGCGCTCCGCCGACACCGCCTCGGCCGCCGTGCAGACGGCGGCGAAGGGCGTCGAGGCCGGGCGCAAGGCGGTGGTCACGGCGTCCGGACAGGTCGCCGCGACGGCGAGGACGGCCTGGACGGTCATCGCCAACCGCCGACTGGTCGCGGCCGGCGTCGGCGCGGGACTGACGGCGCTGAGCGCGGCGTCGTACGCGGTGGGCCGCCGGGCGGGACGGCACAGCCACGGCCCCCTGACCCGCCTCACCGGCGGCCGGATCTGACGATTGGTCACTTCCGCGCCGCCGGGCATGGTTTCCGCTCCGGCGGAGACCCGGTACGGCACAGGGCGGTGAACCGAGTGGGACCTCGGTTCACCGCCCTGTGCCGTGTCCCGACAGGGTGTCAACTCCCGTCGGGCAGCCGGAAGCAGGCCGTGACCGTCTTGCCGTGCGGGCAGGGGCGCGCCTCCCAGCTGTCGGCCAGCGCGTCGACGAGGAACATGCCCCGTCCGCCCAGCCCCTCGGTGCTCGGCGGACGGGGTGCCGGGATCTCCTTGGACCTGTCGTGCACCGAGATGTGCAGACAGGGGTTGTCCCAGGTCATCACCAGCTGAGCGGTGCTGTGGGCGTGGGCGTGGGCGTTGGTGACCAGCTCGGAGACGGTCAGCAGCACCGCGTCCGCCGTCTCCGGGGCCCGGGTGGTCCAGCCCAGCTGGTCCAGGTGACGGCGCGCCCAGTCACGGGCGGCCTTCACCTCGCTGTTCAGCGGCAGCGAGCGCGCCCAGCCCACTGCGCGCAGCGACGAGTCCTCCACGATGCTCCCTTCCCGGCGCCCCTCGGGTACGACGCGCGTACGGCGCGTGTACCCCCTGGGCCCGCGGCCAGGCAGGCGCGGGACGGTCCGCCGGGGCCCATTGGCCGGGCGCGTCCGACGGCGTACTGTCGCCTTCAGGCCCTCGACGCGGGAGGAACCTCCCATGGCACAGCTGTCCACGCTCGCCCTGCGGGAGCGGCTCGGCGCGGGGATCTTCACCCGCGTCGCCGGTCCCGACGGCCCGGCGAATCGGGCCCGCATCCACGGCACGCCGGGACCGCGCTGGTTCGGCCCCGAGCGGCCCGTGCGCCGGGTGCACGGCGACGCCTCGATGTTCATCGGCGGCCTGTCGGCCCTGCTGCTGCAGTCGCTGCACCCGCTGGCCATGGCGGCCGTGAGCGCGCACTCCGGCTTCCGCGGCGACCCGTGGGGCCGGCTCCAGCGGACCAGCACCTTCCTGGCGACCACCACCTACGGAACGGCCGAGAGCGCCGAGGAGATCTGCGCGCGGGTGCGGGCGGTGCACGAGAAGGTGCGCGGCACGACGCCCGACGGGCAGGAGTACCGCGCGGCGGACCCGCACCTGCTGTGCTGGGTGCACATCGCGGAGGTCGACAGCTTTCTGCGCGCCCACCAGCGCTACGGCGAGCGCCCGCTGGACGCGGAGGGCTGCGACGGTTACGTGGCCGACATGGCGCGCGTGGCCGAGGAGTTGGGCGTCGAGGACCCGCCGAGGGACCTCGCGGGTCTCCGGGAGCGGCTGGCCGCCTACCGCCCCGAGCTGCGCGCCACCGGCCAGGCGCTGAGCGCCGCACGCTTCCTGCTGCTGAACCCGCCGGTTCCGCTGGCCGCCCGGCTCCCGTACGGGGTGATCGCCGCCAACGCGGTGTCGCTGCTGCCCGTATGGGCGTCGCGGGAGCTGCGGCTGCCCCGGATACCGCCGGCCGAGGGCCTGTGCGTACGCCCGCTCGGCAGCGCCCTCACCGCGGGCATCCGCTGGGCGCTCGCTCCGGCGCGCCGCGAGCTGCCGCCGTACTCCACCATGTGACGAAACGGGCTGTTCCCGGCGTTCGGGGTTTGATCCGGCCCATCGGGATCAGGGGCTTGTCATGACGTCGAAACGCGAGACAGAGCGAAAGTACGACATCCCCGCACCGGACGGCGCCGCCTGGCTGCCCGACCTGGCCGGAGCCGGGCCGGTCCACTCGGTGTCCGACCCCCGCACCGAGGAACTGGACGCCGTCTACTACGACACCGACGACCTGCGGCTGGCGCGCGCCTCGGTCACCCTGCGCCGCCGGACGGGCGGGTCCGACGCCGGCTGGCACCTCAAGCTGCCGCTCGGCGGCGACAGCCGTGAGGAGGTCGGCGCGCCCCTCTCGGACGCGGTTCCGGACGCGCTGCGCGAGCTGGTCCTGTCCCGCACCCGGGGGGCCGGGCTGCGGCCGGTGGCGCGGATCCGCTCGTCCCGCGCGGTGCGGCGGCTCCTGGACCGGGACGGCGGCCCGCTGGCCGAGCTGAGCCTGGACCGGGTGCGGGCGCACGCCCTGCCGGGCGAGGACGAGCCCATGGAGTGGGCCGAGCTGGAGGTGGAGCTGGCCGAGGGGGCGGACCCGGCGTTGCTGGACGCCGTGGACAAGAAGCTGCGCAAGAGCGGCGTCGCCCGCGCGGCCGGACCGTCCAAGCTCGCCCGGGCCCTGCGCGTCGCGGACCGGGCGTCCGGAAAGCACCCGGCGGCCGGCGACTCCCCCGGCGGGCACGTCGTCGCCTATCTGAGGGAGCACACGACCGCCCTGGTGGCCGCCGACCCGGCCGTCCGGCGCGATCTGCCCGACTCGGTGCACTCACTGCGCGTCGCCTGCCGGCGGCTGCGCAGCTGTCTGCGCTCCTACCGCTCCGTGCTCGACCGCCGCGTCACCGACCCGGTCCGCGCCGAACTGCGGTGGCTGGCTGGCGAGCTGGGCGCGCAGCGCGACCAGGAGGTGCTGGGCGAGCGGATCCGCGCCGATCTGGCCGCGCTGCCCGACGAACTCGTCCTCGGGCCGGTGGCCGCGCGACTGAAGGCGTGGGAGGTGGCGCGCGGCGCCGGGACGCGGGCGAGGACCCTGGAGGCGCTGTCCTCGCCCCGGTACCTGCGGCTGCTGGACGCGCTGGCCGACCTCACCGAGAATCCGCCGCTGCGCCGCAAGGCCGGCCGCGGGACCCGGAAGGTGCTGGGCCGGGCGGTCCTGAAGGAGTACGACCGTCTGGCCGGCCGCGTCGAGCGGGCGCTGGAGCTGCCGCCGGGCCGCGACCGCGACGCCGCCCTGCACCAGGCGCGCAAGTCCGCCAAGAAGGTCCGGTACGCCGCCGACGTCGCCGGCCCCGCGCTCGGCAGGCCGGCGGGGCGGCTCGGCAAGGGGGCGAAGGCCCTGCAGAAGCGGCTCGGCGCGCACCAGGACGGCGTGGTGGCCCGCGACGCCCTGCGGGACCTGGCGGTGGCGGCGCAGGTCTCGGGAGAGCCCGGCTTCACCTGGGGGCTGCTGCACGGCCAGGAGCGCGAGCGGGCCCGCGCGGCACAGGAGGAGCTGCCGCGCCTCTACGCACGCCTGGCGGACCGGGCGGCGGCTTTGCGGTGAACGAACCGATAACGGAGCACAACCTTGGGAGACTTGCGGCTGTCTAGTCTCCTGTGAAGATCTCATTCCTTATCCACAACGCCTACGGCATCGGAGGGACGATCACCACGACCTTCAACCTCGCCCAGGCGCTGGCGGAGCGGCACACCGTGGAGATCGTGTCCGTGCTGCGGCACCGGGAGCAGCCCGACCTCGCCCTGGACCCCAGGGTTTCGCTGCGCCCGCTGGTGGACCTGAGACACGAGAAGGACCACCCGAAGCACCGCAGACCGGCGCGGGTGTTCCCCTCCGCCGAGTACCGCCACGGGCAGTACAGCGCGCTCACCGACGAGCGCATCGGCGCGTGCCTGGAGTCGATCGACGCGGACGTGGTCGTCGGCACGCGCCCCGGTCTGAACGTGCATCTCGCGCTCCAGGCGCCGCCGCTGGTCGCGCGCGTCGGCCAGGAACACCTCACGCTGGACAACCATCCGGCCCGGCTGCGCCGCGCGCTGCGCTCCGCCTATCGGGGACTGGACGCGCTCACGACGGTCACACAGGCCGATGCCGCGGCCTACCGGCGCAAGATGGTGCTGCCCGGGGTGCGGGTGGAGGCACTGCCCAACAGCGTTCCCGATCCGGTTCTGCCCCTTGCCGACGGCAGGTCGAAGGTGGTCGTCGCGGCGGGCAGGCTCGTCCCGGTGAAACGTTACGACCTGCTCGTCGAGGCGTTCGCCGCGGTCGCGGCCGAGCGTCCCGACTGGCAGCTGCGGATCTACGGCAAGGGCGAGGAGCACGACCGGCTGCGCCGGCTGATCGACGGCCTGGGGCTGCACGGGAACGTCTTCCTCATGGGCGCGGCGGCCCCCATGGAGGCGGAGTGGGTCAAGGGCTCGATCGGCGCCGCCGCGTCCAGTTTCGAGCCGTTCGGCATGACCATCGTCGAGGCGATGCGGTGCGGACTTCCGGTGGTGAGCACCGACTGCCCCTACGGCCCGGGCGAGATCATCCAGGACGGGGTCGACGGCCGGCTGGTCCCGGTGGGCGACCGGGAGGCGCTGGCCGCCGCCCTGCTGGAGCTGGTCCGCGACGACGACCGCCGGCGCCGGATGGGCAGGACCGCCGCGCGCAACGCCGAGCGGTTCGCGCCGGCTCCCGTCGTCAACCAGGCGGAGCGGCTCTTCGAGGACGCGATCGCCGCGCGGAGGGCCGGGCGGCCCCTGGTCCCCGACCGCGAACCGCTGCGCCGGGTCCTCACCGGCCACGGCTTCGCCGCCCGTGACGCCGTCCACGCCACCGGCAGCAGTGCGCTGCGCCTCGTACGGATGGGACGGCGATGAGCACCGACCACGGCACGCGGCCCCGCGTCGACTGCACGGTGGACGCGGACGGCGAGATCTCCTTCGGACTGCGCCCGCCGCCGGCGGACGGGCCCGCGCACCTGCTGCTGCGTCTGCGGCCCAGGAAGGGCCAACCGGAGAAGACCCTGCACCGTCTCCCCCTGGAACCGGCCGGGGGCGACCGCCTCGCGGCCGTCCTCGGCGACCGCCCGGCGCTCGACGAGGGCCGATGGGACGTGTACCTCGTGCGGGACGCCGACGGCTCCCGGCAGCGGCTGCGCCCCGGACTGCGGGACCTGCGGGCCCTGGTCGACGGGCAGACGCGGGACCGCCGGTCGCCGGTGCGGGTCCGGATCCCGTACGTCACCCTGGACGGGTTCCTGGCGATCCGGGCCTGGGCGCGCGAGGCTCACGCGGAAGCCGCCGGCGTTCACATGGGCGACGGGGCGATGACCGTCACGGCCCGGCTGCACGGGGCGGTGTTCGGCCAGGGCGCGGCCGTACGGCTGCGGCGGCGCGGCGGCGGACCGGACCGGGTGGTGGAGCCGCGGATCGAGGAGGACCGGCGCGGCTTCTCCTTCACCGCCGCCTTCACGGGGCCGACGGCCGGGGCGTCGGACGGCGGCTGCGTGTGGGACGTGTTCGTCGAGCCCGCCGCCGGGACGCCGCCCGTCCGGGTCGGCCGGCTGCTGGACGACGTCGCGGACCGCAAGAACGTCTTCGTCCTCCCCTCGGCGCCCGCCGGGGACGTCGTGGTACGCCCCTACTACACGGTCGACAACGACCTCGCGGTGGAGGCGGCACCTGCCGTCCGAGACGTATCGCCCGACAGGCCGGGCATGGCTGGAATCTTATGAAAAAGTGCAACCTTTCGGCCATCCACGCTGTCCTAGTCAGTAATCAGCAACATGCACTCCTTGGGGGACGCAATGGCACGCATGAGGAAAACGTGGATGACGCTCGCACTGGTGGGCGTCACATCGGCCGTGGCACTCGCCCCGGCCCAGGTCCAGGCCGCTCCGGCGGCCGCCGCACGGGTCACCGCGTGTCCGACGGGCTGGGGCAGTGGGCAGGAGACCCGGCTCGCCGCCACGACGCAGTCGGTGACCAACGCCCGGACCGGCCGGCAGGCCTGCTTCGACCGGTTCGTCGTCGACGTGCCGGGCGCGGGGACCAAGGGCCTCGGCTACTCGGTGCGGTACGTGAGCCGCCTCCACCAGGACGGCTCCGGTGACCCGATCACCGTCGGCGGCGGCGCCGTCCTGGAGATCCGGGTGGCCGCCCCCGCCTACGACGTCGACACCGGCGCGCCCACCTACCCGGCACGGCCGGGCGCCCGGCTGCCCGGCGTCGACCTCACCGGTTACCGCACCTTCCGGGACGCCCGGTTCGGCGGCAGCTTCGAGGGCGAGACCCAGTTCGGCCTCGGCCTGCGGGCGCGGCTGCCCTTCCGGGTGACCGTCCTGGCCGACCGGGTCGTGGTGGACGTCGCCCACAACTGGACCGGCGCCCGCTGACGGGAGGCTGCGCCGCTCAGCCGGCGCAGCAGCCCGCCGTCGTGAGGCGGCAGTAGCAGGACGCCTCCACCGGTACGTCCGCCAGCGCGGCGGCCAGCTTCAGCTGCTGGGCGACGATCCGGGCCTCGCCCGTCCGGCCGCGGCGGACCAGGCACTCGTGGAAGCCGTGCAGCGCCCAGACGTTGCCGGGATGCTGGAGGGGACGGGGCAGGGCGTCGTCGAGGCCCAGGTCGGCGCGGTAGACCGCCTCGGCCTCGGCGACGCGGCCCTGCTCCAGGAGCAGCGCGCCGTAGGCGTGGCGGACCGGCTGCATCCAGCCCCAGGGCTCGTCGTAGGGCAGGCCGTCGGCGAGGTCGACGGCCCGCTCCAGCGCGGCGAAGGCGGTGTCGTGGGCGCCCTTGCGGTACTCCAGTTCGCCGTCGAGCATCGCCGAGGCGACGGCGAGGATGTCGGCGCAGGTGTTGTTGAACAGCGTGCGCGACGCCGGGACCCGGGTGAGCGCGTCGCGGAACAGCAGGCGCTCGGTCTCGGCGTCGGCGATCCGGCCGGTCGCGGCGAGGGCCACGCCGCGGGCGTAGTGCAGCATCGCCGTCGTCACGCAGTACAGCACCGGGTCCGCGGGCTTCGGCAGGTCAAGGATCTCCGCCCAGCGGCCGAAGCGGATCAGCACGTGGACCCGCATCGCGAGGAAGCCCTCCAGCCAGTCCGCCATGGGCGGGCTCTGCACGCGCAGCAGTTCCTCGGAGATCGACGCCTCCAGTTCGGCGGCGGTCTCCAGCGCGGTCCGGTACTGGCCGAGGAACATCGCGCCGTAGATCTTGAAGTGATGGTTGTGCGCCCGGTACAGGGTGTAGAAGTTCATCGCCCCGGCCCGCGCGCGGTACTTCTCGTCGGCGGCGATCGCGGCGCTGTTGCCGGACACCACGCGCCGGTAGTCGCCGCACAGCACGTCCAGGTGCGTGGGCATGTGCTCCAGGTGCCCGGCGTCGGGCACCAGGCCCCGCAGCCGGTCGGCGAGTGGCAGCGCCGTCTCGGGGACCGGGGACATCTCCATCAGGTGGATGTACAGGTGCAGGACGCCGGGGTGCCGGGCCCCGGCGTCGGTGGCGACGGCGCGGTCGAGGACCGCCCTGGCCTGCGTGGTGCGGGCGCCCGGCGCGGGTTCGCCGGTGCGGATGTCCCACAGCTGCCAGGGGGTGAGGTTCATCAGCGCGTCGGCGTACAGGGCGGCGACGTCGAGGTCGTCGGGGGCCAGCTCGTACACGGCGCGCATGCGGTCGGCGTAGGGCTCGTTCCACACCGAGCAGTCCTCGGCGGCCCGCGGCTGCGGGTAGCGGGCGCGCAGCGCCTCGATCAGGGCGCGTTCGACGGGGGTGGCGCCGGCGGAGGCCCGGTGGGCGCGTTCCACGGCGGCGTGCGTGCGGTCGACGGTGCGGTCCAGTTCGGCGGGGTCGAAGGCCTCCCAGGGTTTGTTGTAGTTGGGGCCGAGCGCGTAGGCGACGCCCCAGTGGGCCATGGCGCAGCCGGGGTCCGCGGCGGCGGCCGCCTCGAAGCAGGCGACGGCCTCCTCGTGGTGGAAGGCGTACGTCCAGACCAGCCCGCGGTCGAACCACAGCTGCGCGGCCGGGGAGACGGTGGTCACGGGTCTGCGGTGGGCGCCGAGGTCGTAGCCGTAGGCGTGGGGATCCATGTCGTAGTCCACGCCTTGAGCAACGCGACGAGGCGCGGGCGGGACACGAGCGCCCCGGACGGGCCGCGCGGGAGCAACTCCGGGCGGGATGCGGCCCGTGTCGAACGGCGCACACCGGGTACCCAGGACTGGCGCAACCGCGATGCCGGGAGGGCCCGGTGAAGGAGTGGTCATGACGTGGAACGGTGACGAGGCGACGCTCGGCCCGCAGACCGCGGTCCCGGATCTCCGGGGGGCGACGCAGGCCCCGGAGCGGCCGGGCGAGGACGCCGAGCCGGAGCTGCCGCTCGATCGCAATCAGGCGATCCTGGAGGCCGCCAAGCAGGTGGGCGCCCTGCTGAAGCGAGGCGGTCACCGCTTCGCCCTGGCGGGCAGCGTGGCCGCGTACGCCCACGGGCACGCGGGCAATCTGCAGCACGACGCCGACTTCTGCGTGCGGCCCGAGGACGCCGAGCCGGTGGCGGCCACCCTGCGGGACGCGGGGCTGGAGGTGTACACGCCGCCGGAGGACTGGCTGATCAAGGCGACCTGCTTCGGGCAGGACATCGACATCATCTTCGAGCTGGCGCACCGGCCCGTCACCACGGACATGCTGGACCGCGCCGTGGAGATCCCGGTGGACTCGGTGCGCATGCCGGTGCTGGCGCCGACCGATCTGGTGTCCAGCCTGCTCGCCGCCTTCTCGGAGCACCACTGCGACTTCGGCGCGGTGCTGCCGATCGCCCGCGCACTGCGCGAGAAGGTCGACTGGGCGCGCATCCGGCGCGACCGGGCGGACGAACCGATGGCCGCCGCCTTCCTGTTCCTGCTGGAGCGGCTCGGCGTGATCACCGCGGACGAGGAGCAGACATGACCGACACCGGTGCCGGGCCCGTGCCCGGCGCACAGGAGAACCAGGAGAACGCCGACTACCGCATCGCCCGTGTGCGCGACCGCCTGGCCGCGGGCGACCTGGGCGAGCTGGGCGTGCGCGTGGAGGTGCACGGCGCGTCCGTGCTGGTCACCGGCACGGTGCCGACCGCCGAGTGCCGTGACGACGTCCGGCGCCTCGTCGAGGAGGAACTGGCCGGGTTCTCGGTGCACTGCGACATCGCCGTCACCTCGGCCGCCTCACCCGACCACGCGGAGGAACTCGCATGATCCGGATCGCAGCCGTCGGCGACATCCACATGGGTCCCGACAGCCAGGGCCTGCTGCGTCCCGCGTTCGACACCCTGTCCGAGTGCGCGGACGTCCTGCTGCTGGCCGGTGACCTCACCCGGCACGGCACCCCCGAGGAGGCCCGGGTCGTGGCCCGCGAGGTGACCGGCCTCCCGGTGCCGGTGGTCGCCGTGCTCGGCAACCACGACCATCACGACGACCGGCCCGAGGAGGTCACCGCCGTGCTGGAGGACGCGGACGTCCGGGTGCTGGAAGGAAGCTCCACGGTGATCGCCGCCGGGGACAGGCGCATCGGCGTGGCCGGCACCAAGGGGTTCGGCGGGGGGTTCGTCGGGCGCAGCGCCGGGGAGTTCGGGGAGCCGGTGATGAAGGAGTTCGTCCGGCACTCGCGGGACTGCGCCGACGGTCTGCGTGCCGCGCTGGAGGAGATCCGCGACTGCGACGCGCGGATCGCCCTCACCCACTTCTCCCCCGTGGCCGACACGCTGGCCGGCGAGCCGCTGGAGATCTACCCGTTCCTCGGCAGCTATCTGCTGGCCGAGGCGATCGACACCGCGGGCGCCGACCTCGCGGTGCACGGGCACGCGCACGCCGGCACCGAGCACGGCCTGACGAGCGGCGGGGTGCGGGTGCGCAACGTCGCCCAGCCGGTCATCGGCCGCGCCTTCCACGTCTACCACCTCCAGGCGCCCGACCGGGTGACCGCGGGCTGAGCCGGCGCCCTACTGCACTTGGCGCGGCCACGCGTCTCCATCGTGCGAAACCATGCCGCGCGCGGCATTTCCGCTCTTCTTCCAGGCAAGCCCTATGGCTTCCCGGCGACTCCCCGACGCCGGGCTGGAAGGAGAACTGCGCATGGTCCACGGAGTTGTCCCGGCGAAAGGCCGCACGGCCCTGATCGCGGCGGGCGCCCTGATGCTCACGGGCCTGTGCCCGGTGGCGGCGGCCGATCCGCCGCCCGCGGGCGGGTCGCTGCCCGGCGCGGCGCACACCCTCGGCGCGGACCGGCCGCCGGCGCAGCTCGTCGCCGCGCTGGGCCGCGATCTCGGCCTCACCCCGGAGCAGGCGGCGGCCCGGCTGGTCAACGAGGCGGAGGCGGGCGCCCGGGCCGGTCGGCTGCGCAACGCGCTGGGCGAGCGATTCGCCGGCGCGTGGGTGTCCGGGGCGACGTCGGCGGTGCTGACCGTGGCGACGACGGCCGCCGACGACGTCTCCGCCATCCGGGCGCAGGGTGCGATGGCCGCGGTGGTGAAGAGGTCGCTGGCCGATCTGACGGCCGTGAAGCACCGGCTGGACGCTGCCGCCGCCGGGGCCGAGGCCCTGAAGGCGCCGGTCTGGTACGTGGACGTGCCGGCGAACCGGGTCGTGGTGGAGGCGCCGGCCCGCTCCGACGCCCGGGCGTTCATCGAGGCCGCCGGCGTCTCGGGCGTGGCCGTCCGGGTGTCGGCGGGCCGGCCCAGCCCGCTGGCGGACGTCGTCGGCGGCGACGCCTTCCACATCGAGGACAGGGCTCTGTGCTCGGTCGGGTTCTCGGTCACCAGGGAACGGGAGCCGGGCTTCGTCACCGCCGGGCACTGCGGCGAGGCGGGAGAGACGACGACCGGCCACGACAGGACGGCCCAGGGCGTCTTCCGGGCGTCGACGTTCCCCGGCCGGGACATGGCCTGGGTGGGCGTCAACGACGACTGGACCACGACCGCCGACGTCCGGGCGGAGGGCGGGCGCAGGATGGGGGTGGCCGGATCGGTCGAGGCCCTGGTGGGGGCGTCGGTGTGCCGGTCGGGCGCCACCACCGGCTGGCGCTGCGGGATCATCCAGCAGCACGACGCCAGTGTGCGGTACGCGCGGGGCGCGGTCGACGGCCTGACCCGTACGACGGCGTGCGCCGAGCCGGGCGACTCCGGCGGCCCGTTCGTCGCGGGCGCGCAGGCGCAGGGCGTCACCTCGGGCGGCTCGGGCGACTGCGAGTCGGGCGGCACGACGTTCTATCAACCGGTCAACGTCATCCTCGCCGAGTACGGCCTGACCTTGCGGACGACCGCGGCGGCCACGGCCCCGGCGCCCGCGCCGAACCCCGATCCGGTGCCGCCGCCGCAGGACGGCACCGCCGACGTCTGGTCCGCCGGCCGGGTCTACGCGGCCGGGGCCACGGTCACCCACGACGGCATCCGCTACCGGTGCCTGGGCACGCACCAGGCCCAGACCGCCTGGCCGCCGGCGGCCACTCCGGCGCTGTGGGAGACGGCCTGACGCACCATGGCGACATCAGTCCTCGGCCAGCAGGGCGTACGCGGTGGCGACGAACGGGTCCCGCAGGCGGAAGCGCCGGGTGCACAGCGCGGCCAGGGCGGTGCCGGTGTCCGGCCGGAAGCCGAGGAACGCCTGCTGGCCGAAGGTGGCGCCGCCGTGGAAGTACATCGCCCGGCCCTCGCCGAGGGGGTGGCGGAACCAGGCGAGGGTGTGGACGTGCCGGTGGTCGAGCCCGCGCCGCAGCACGGGGGTCCGTACGGCGTCGAGCGCGCCGGCCAGGGGGACGCCCGGCGGCGGGTCGAGGTGGGCCTCCAGGTACGTCAGCAGGTCGTGCGGGGCGGCACGGAGGGCGGCTGCCGCCGTAAAGCCGCCGGGGTCGAAGGGCGGCACGGGCGTGCGGCCGTCCTTGCCGTGTCCGGTGGCGTCGACGGCGGGGCCGCGCGGGCGGGAGGCGATGCCGTACAGGCCCAGCGGTGCGAGCACGCGCCGGGCGAGCAGGTCCTCCCAGGGCTCGCCGAAGGCCGCGGCGAGGGCGTGGCCGAGCACGGAGACGGCGAAGTTGGAGTAGTGCCAGCGGGCGCCCGGCCGGTGCCGCGGCCGGGCCCGCAGGAAGGCGTCGATCACGCGCTCGCGTGAATAGGGGGCGTACGGGTTGGTGCGCCAGACCGGCAGGGCGCGGACGTAGAAGTCGGCGGGCAGGGTCGGCAGCCCGGAGGTGTGGGTCATCAGGTGGGTGAGCGTCACGTCGGTCACGCGGGTCTGCCGCCCGGGAGCGAGGAGCGCGGCGGCCGGTTCGCCGCCGGTCAGCGGGCCGTCGTGGACGAGGTGCGCGAGCAGCAGTCCGGTGAAGGTCTTGGTGGCGGACCCGATCTCGTAGCGCAACTCCTGCCGGGGCACGGGCGGGGGCGGGCCGGTGCCGCCGGTGCGGACGGTGCGCAGGCCGTGGCGGGAGAGGGCGAAGACGGCGTCGGGCGCGTCGGCGGCGGCGACCGCGTCATCGAGCCGCCGCCGCAGGTCCTCCTCGGACGAGGACGCCGTGCGGGCCGGGGTGGCGCCGGCGGTCGTCGGGCGGCTCATGAGGCGTGGGCCAGTTCGGTCAGGGCCCGCGAGGTGGCGAGCGCGGAGGCGAACGCGGCGACCAGCGTGGAGTGGTAGACGACGTCGAACACGTCCTGCGTGCTGCCCTCCGGCATCGTCCGCGCCGGGGGCATGGCGCCGTCGGGCTGCTGGGCGGCGGCGAAGGCCCGCCACGCCTGGGCGTCGAGGGTCGGCTCGGGCAGACAGGCGTCGACGACGAGCAGTTCGCCGAGCAGGTCCCAGTTCTGCAGGTCCGTCCAGTCGTCGAGCCAGGCGGGCAGCCAGGTGGCGAGGTAGTCGGCGAGGCGAGGCGGCAGCCCTTCCGGTCGCCCGCCCCAGTCGGTGAGGTGGAAGACGGCGTGGGTGATGCCGTAGGCGATGTGGCCCTCCACCGTCCACGGCTCCGGCGTGCGGGCCAGCCAGGTGGCGCGCAGCGCCTCGGCCTCGGGCGGCCGGGGAGCGCATCCGAAGCGGCGCTGGAACGCAGACAGGCCGAGCCGCCGCGTGGGGTTCGTCTCCAGCGCCGACCAGCTTTCGAGGCGGTGGTTGAGGGCGGCCGCCCGCTCCACCTCGGGCACGCTGTGGCCCAGTTCCCGGAAGGGCAGGTAGACCTCGGACGGGATGGGCGAGATCGGCTCGATGCGCTGCCCGCGCACCAGCATGCGGCCGCCGTCGAGGGTCTCCCGCCAGACATGGTCGAGCAACTGGCGGGCCAGGCGGGCCTGCTGGGATCCGGCCACGCCCTCGCGGAACAGCACCCCGCAGATCACGGCGAGTTCGCCGATCGGTTTGAACCGCTCCAGGAAGCCCACTTCCGGATCGACGTCGGGCTCGAGCCGGAAGCCGTCGCGGTGGGCCCACAGCCATTCGAGGGCGCCGACTCCGACCTGGTGCATCAGACGGGTCTCGGTCATCGGAGCACTCCTTGTCGGGCGTGCCGGTGGGGGACGGCCCCGGGGTCTCGCGTGTGCCGCAGGGTCAGGGCCGCGGCGAAGGCGGCCATCAGGGTGGAGTGGTAGCAGCGGGCGAAGTCCGCCGCGGCGTCGTGCGTCCGCGGCAGGTGGCGTTCCTCGGGGAGGGCGCCCGTGTCGTGCCGCGCCGCCGTGATCCGTCCCCACGCGTCCTGTGCGTCGGGGAGGCCGGCCGGCGGTGACACGGTGGCGGCGACGGCCAGCAACTCGCAGCTCAAGTCCCACATTCCGGCCTCCAGGCAGGTGTCGAGCCAGGCCGGCAGCCAGTGTGCGAGGTAGGTCGCGAGCGCGGGGGGCGGGCCGGCTCCGGCGCGCCCCCAGTCGGTGAGGTGGAAGACGACGTGGGTGAGGGCGTAGCCGGAGTCGCGCTCGAAGGTCCACGGCTCGGGGCGTCCGCCGAGCCAGGTGTGGTCCCAGGCCGGTGACCCCGGTGCGTACGCGCCCATGCCGGTGAGCCGTTCGGCGCAGCGGACTCCGAGGCGCCGGGTCGGGGTCTGTTCGGTGAGCCGCCAGCCGCGGGTGCGGGCCACGACGGCCGCCGCCTCCTCGTAGCCCGGGTGCCGCAGACCGGCCGACGCCAGGGCCCCGTAGACCTCGAGCGGGTAGGTGGCGAAGGGTTCCAGCCGCTGCATCTCCAGGAACAGCGCGCCGCGGCCGGTCTGTTCCCAGGCGAAGTCGAGCAGGTCGCGGGCGTCGGCGTGCACGGGGTCGCCGGGGGCGGTGTGCCGGACGGTGGTGGCGCAGACCTGCGCCAGCTCGCCGAGCCGCTTCCAGGTGTCGTCGACCTGTCCGTCGGGCGCCAGCGCCTCGTCGCCGAGGGTGAACCCGTCCCGGTGGGCGAGGACCCAGTCGAACGCCGTCCGCCGCACGTCCCGCACGGCTTCGATGTCCGGCCCGGTCATACGAGCGTTCCGGTGCGCATCAGCCGGGCCGCCTCCACCTGGAGTGCGACGCGCGGGTCGGCGCCGCCCATCAGGTCCACGAAGTCGAGGCCGGTCTCCAGGCCGAGGGTGCCGGGCACGCCGTCCAGCAGCGTGAGCCAGCGTCCGGCGCCGGCCGCCTGCCGCCAGTCCCTGCGGCGCACCGCGCGGACGAATCCGCGGGCGACGTCCACCGGCCGGCGCCGGGCGGCGCGCAGGACGGCGGTGTCCTCACCGCGGCGGGCCAGCGGGGCCAGCACGGCAAGCTGATGGGTGAGCAGCTGCCAGCTCGCCACGTCGAGCCAGCGGACTTCGGGTTCCGCCGGTGCGGGGGCGGAGGGGGCCCCGGAGGGCTCCAGCCGCCGGAGCGTCCGGGTCATGGCCCAGTGGCTCCATACGACGGTCGGGGCGGCGCCTGCCCGCGGCGGGAAGGCCGTCACCGCCTCGCGGAAGAGGGCGAGTTCGCCGGGGTCCGGCGGGATGCGCCGCAGTACGGGGGCGAGGAGCGCGTCCGCTCCGAGAACGCGGACCGCGGCGAGCGCGAGGCCGCGCTCGGGGCCGTCCGCAGCGATGGTGCCGGACACTCGTGGAGGGTCTCCGCCCCGAAGGGCGGAGACCACACCGGAAGCGAGGTCCTGCACCGCGCCCTCGATGAGGGCGGAGGCGCCTGACTGCTCCATCTTGCTGCTCCTGTCGATCCGGTCAGCCCTTCTTCGGGCGGGGGGTCGGCGGGGACGCCAGGACGAAGCCCTTGCCGCCCGCCACGGCGAGCGCGAGGCACTCGCGGCTGTCGCGGAAGACGCCGTCGGCCTCTGCCGGGTCGAGGATCGCCTCCACGTCCGTGTCCTGGACGCGGATCACGTCGTCCGTGATCCTCTCGGTGGCTGACATGTCACCATCTCCTTTGATGTGTGTCATCACTTCCAGCCAACCGCGTAGCCACATCCCTCCAATCAATTACAAAACACCCGAAATTCCTTTGATTGATTTGCGTAATATCAACACTTCAATCGAATCCATCAACCATTCAATTTAATTCACACGCTTCTGACGAACTGTTCGGCCAGTCGGCGCGCCTGGGCCAGCAGCGCGCCGTGGGTGGCCAGGGCCTCGGGGTCGTCGCCGACCGCGCCCGGCAGATGCGCGCGCAGAGCGTCCAGCGTGTCCTCCAGCCCGGCGACCGCGTCCTTCAGCTCCGCCTCCGGCGCCGCCTCGAAGCGGGTCCTGCCGTAGCAGCGGATGGCCTCGGCGGTCCGGTGCAGGAAGTCCGCGTACCGGTCGACGGTGCCCGGCTCGGGCCGGGCGGCGGGCCGGTCCTCGGCCGCGGCGTCACGGACGGTGCGGGTGACCCCGGCGGTGTGCACGGCCACGTGGTCGAGGACGAGCACGGCATCGTCGTACCCCGGGCCGGGCGGGCGGGCGGAACGGCGGCGCAGGGGGTTGGCGCGCAGGCTCTCGCGACTCCAGCCGATCGCGGAGCGGGCCTGGTCGACGAGCCGGCCGAGCCTGAGCGCCCGGTCGTGCCACTGGTTGGCCCGCTCGGCGTCCCAGGCGCCCGCACGCAGCCCGTCAGCGACGCACTCCAGGATGCCGTGGGCCTCGCCGGCCACGTCCTGGAGAGCGGCGTCGGCGCTGCGCAGATACACCGGCGGCCGGATCAGCGCGTTGACCGCGATGCCGACGGCCGCCCCGAACGCGGCCTCGGCGATCCGGGCGGCCGAGGTCATCACGCTCACGGTGCCGCCGGTGAGGACGAACAGCGCCCCCGTGGCCGCGTAGATGCCCTGGCTGCCCAGCTGCCGCCAGTTGCCCAGCAGCACGGTCGCCGGGAGCACCAGGGCCATGGCGGCCATGGCGCCGCCCAGGACGAGCGCGCCCGCGGTGGCCGCGGCGGTGCCGAAGGCGATGGCGGCCAGCTGCTGGAGCCCGTGCGCGACGGAGCGGTACACCGTCGACTCCACCAGGACGATCGCGACCCAGGGCGCCACGAACGCCATCGGCGCCTCCAGCCACCAGCCCGCCACCGCCCAGGCCAGCCAGGCGGCGAACGCGGCCTTCAGCGCCTGCACGGCCAGGTCCCGCTCCCGGCCCGGCACGGCCCACGCCCGGCGCGCCGCCTCCAGTGGTCCTCGTATCCATCGCATTGCGGCCAGGTGCCACATATGCGCGTGCCGTCACCTCCGCGTGTGCGCGGGCCGTCACCTCCGCATGTGCGCGTGCCGTCACCTCCGCGTGTGCGCGGGCCGTCACCTCCGCATGTGCGCGGGCCGTCACCTCCGCGATCGGGGGCGGGCCAAGAAATGGGCTGGGGGGCGTCAAGGGCGGTTCAACGGGGGTCCATGAAAGGGCCATGCCGCACCATGATTCGGTAGCTCGAACACATGAGCACGATCACGGTCATACCTTCGACCGCGTGACCCCCGACCACATCTCGCGCGTCCCCGCCCCCGCCGCCCGCCGCACTCTGCTGCGCGCCGCGCTCACCGGCACGGCGGCCCTCGGCGCCGCCCTGTCCCTCGACGTCTCCCCCGCCTCCGCAGGCCCGGCCGCCCGCCCGCGGCCCGGCACCCCCGAGGAGGCGCTGCGCGAGCTGGCGCGGGGCAATCTGCGCTGGCGCACCTTCCACGAGAAGCACCCCGACGAGACGCCGGCCGTGCGGCAGGCGCTCACCTCCGGCCAGCATCCGTTCGCCGTCGTGCTCGGCTGCGTCGACTCGCGGGTCCCGCCCGAGCTGGTCTTCGACCAGGGGCTCGGCGATCTGCTCACCGTGCGCACCGCCGGCGAGGTGCTGGACGAGGCCGTGCTCGGCAGCGTCGCCTACGGAGTCCTCGAGCTGGCGATACCGCTGATCGTCGTGCTCGGACACCAGTCGTGCGGCGCGGTGCGCGCCGCGGTCGAGGCGGACGAGACCGGCGCGTCGCTGCCGGCGCACATCGAGTACCTGGCCGAGCAGATCGCCCCGGCCATCGACCGCACCGTGGAGGGCGACGCCCGGATCGACGCCACCATCGACGCCAACGTCCGTTCGATCCGGGCCCGGTTGGCGGCGGAGCCGGATCTGGCCGCGCGCGTCTCCACGGGCGCGCTGGCGATCGTCGGCGCCCGCTACGAGCTGACCACGCAGCTGGTGCACCGGATAATGTGACGGGGATCACAGGACAGATTCCCACTGGCCGAAAACGACCCCTGCTGCGATTACCGAATATCGGACGCCGCACGATGAGTCATGGAAGGCACCCACACGACCGCCCAATGCCCTTCGAATCGCAGGGCCGAATCGTCGACCAACCATGGAATGACCGACCGGCGGCTTCCAGAGGGCGTGAAGGTGAAGCCTCGTCGGCACGGAAACCGCAGGACTTAACGTCCTGTTCATGACTCAGCTCGACGCACGGCCCGGGGCCGAAGAAGCAGGTGACGCCGCACCCTCCGATGGCATGCGCGCCAAGGGCCTGAGCGGGAACTCCGTGGGCCTGCTGGGCAGCGCGGTCATCGGCGTCTCCACCGTGGCCCCGGTGTACTGCCTCACCTCCACGCTGGGCTCCACGGCGGGCGAGGTCGGCGTGCGGATGCCCGCCGTGTTCCTGGCGGGCTTCCTGCCGATGCTGCTGGTCGCCTTCGCCTACCGCGAGCTGAACCGGGTGATGCCGGACTGCGGCACCTCCTTCACCTGGACCGTCAAGGCGTTCGGCCCGCGGCTCGGCTGGATGTGCGGCTGGGGTCTGGTGATCGCCACGATCATCGTGCTGTCGAATCTGGCGGGGGTCGCGACGTCCTACTTCTGGCTTCTGGCCGGTGAGATCACCGGCAGCGCGTCGGTCGCCGCGCTGGACGGGAACAAGGCCGTCCACATCGTCACCTGTCTCGCGCTGATCGCGATCGCCACGGTGATCAGCTATCGAGGCATGACCGCGACGAAGGGCGTGCAGTACGCGCTGGTGGGCCTGCAGCTGCTGGTGCTGGCCGTCTTCGTGGCGATGGCGTTCGGCAAGGCGGGAAGCGCGGACTTCCCGACGTCGGCGGAGTTCTCCTGGTCGTGGCTGAATCCGTTCGCCGTGCAGTCGTTCGCCGCGTTCACCGCGGGGCTGTCGCTGTCGATCTTCATGTACTGGGGCTGGGACGCCTGTCTGACCGCCAACGAGGAGACCAGCGGCAGCACCCGCACCCCCGGCCGGGCCGCGCTGGTCGCCATGGTCGTGCTGGTCGGCTCCTACCTGGCCACCGGCGTCGCCGCGCAGATGGTCGTGGGCGCCGGCGACCAAGGGCTCGGCCTCGCCAACCCGGAGACCTCCGACAACGTCTTCGCCGCGCTGGCCGGCCCGGTGATGGGCCCCGGCCTCGGCATCCTGCTGTTCGTCGCCGTCCTCGCGTCGGCCGCGGCCAGCCTCCAGACCACGTTTATCCCGGTCGCCCGCACCGTCCTGGCGATGTCGGCGTACGAGGCGCTGCCCGCGTCGTACGCCCGCGTGCACCCGCGCTTTCGCACGCCGGGCCGGGCGACGGTCGTGGCGGGCGTCGCGACCGGCGTGTTCTACACGGTGATGACGCTGGTCAGCGAGCACGTCCTGGTCGACACGATCTACGCGCTCGGCCTGATGATCTGCTTCTACTACGCCCTGACGGCCTTCGCCTGCGCCTGGTACTTCCGCCGCGAGCTGCTGCGCTCGGGACGGGACCTGCTGTTCAAGGGGGTCTTCCCGCTCCTCGGCGGGGCGCTGCTGACGGCCGTCTTCGCCAAGACGCTGGTCGACATGTGGGACCCGGCCTACGGCAGCGGTTCGTCCGTGCTCGGCGTGGGCTCGGTGTTCGTCATCGGTGTGGGCCTGCTGGCGCTCGGCCTGGTGATCATGCTGGTGATGCGGCGGCGCAGCCCCGCCTTCTTCCGCGGCGAGGTGCTGACGCCGGACACGCCGTCGCTGGTCGCGCGGGACTGACCGGCCCGTGCGGCCGGTCAGTCAGGCGGTCCCCCGTCCCGGCCCCGGGACGGGGGACACGTCCGTTCACCGGAAGTTCGACCCGTCCCGGAGCACGCGCCCTTGCGCCCCCGCGGGCGCATAGCCCATGGTTGACGCGCGTCACACACCCTTCGCGCTCGGCAGCACCGCGCCGTCTCCCCCAGCATGGAGGTCCTATGTTGAAACGCACGGTCCGCCTCATTCTCTCTATTGTCATGCTCACGTCCGGTTTGTGGCTGGGCGGTCTCGCCACCGCGGGCTCCGCGTACGCGGACGGCTGCTACACCTGGACCCGCACCCTGTCGCAGGGTTCCTCGGGCGCCGACGTCACCCAGCTCCAGATCCGGCTCGGCGGCTACCCGGGCTACGGGTCCGTCCTCGCCGTCGACGGCGAGTTCGGGCCGGCCACCGCGGCGGCCCTCAAGCGCTTCCAGTCGGCGTACGGGCTGGTCGCCGACGGCGTCGCCGGCACCAACACCTACAACAAGCTGTACGCGCTGCAGGACGACGACTGCACCCCGATCCACTTCTCCTACAGCGAGCTGAACCGCTGCAACTCGACCTGGTCGGGCGGAGCGGTCAGCGCCTCGGCCGCCAAGGCGAACGCGCTGCGCGCCATGTGGAAGCTGGAGGCCCTGCGGCACGCGCTGGGCGACCAGCCGATCACCGTCACCAGCGGCTTCCGGTCCTACTCCTGCAACAGCGCGGTCGGCGGCGCGAGCGACAGCCGTCACCTCTACGGCGACGGCGTCGACCTCGGGGCCGGCCCGCACTCCCTGTGCACCCTGGCCAAGCAGGCGCGCAACCACGGCTTCCGGGGCATCCTCGGCCCGGGCTACCCCGGCCACAACGACCACACCCACGTCGACCACCGCAGCAGCCAGTACTGGTCGGCTCCCAGCTGCGGCATCTGATCCACCGCACGACGGCGACGGCGAGCGGGACACCCGCTCGCCGTCGGCGCGCTCACAGGTCGCGCTGCTCCAGCGGCCGCACCGCCGGGCCCTGGACGACGCTGCCGTCCGGGGCGAAGCGGGACCCGTGGCACGGGCACTCCCACGCCTGCTCCGCCCGGTTGAACGACACGATGCAGCCCATGTGCGTGCAGCGCGCGGACAGCGCCCGCAGCGTCCCGTCCTCGTCCCGGTGGACCGCGCAGCGCCGGCCGTTGACCTGCAGGACCGCTCCGTCGCCCGGGGCGATGTCGTCGAGGGACGGCTTGTGCAGCGCGGGCAGCCGGTCGCCGACGAAGTGCCGGGCGACCTTCGCCTGGTGCTGGAGGAACTGCCCGCCCTGGCGCAGGACGGGTGTGATCCGGCGCGGGTCGTACAGGTCGCTCCACGGCGGCTTCCCGCCGTCGATCAGCTCGCCGAGCAGCAGACCCGCCATGACGCCGCCGCTCATGCCCCAGCCGCCGAACCCGGTGGCGACGTACACGTGCCGGCTCGTCGGCGGCATCGGGCCCACCAGCGGGACGGTGTCGGTGGAGTCGTTGTCCTGGGTGGCCCACCGGTGGGTGACGTCCAGCTCGCCGAAGTTGCGCCGGGCCCAGCCGGTGAGGGTGGCGAACCGCTCCTCGACGTCCTCGCCGGCACCGGGCGTGAGGTGCTCGCCGGTGACGATGAGCAGCCGCCGGCCGTCGCCGTACGGCGCGGTGCGCACCGAGCGGGTGCGGTGCTCGGGCGTGATGTACATGCCCTCCGGCGCCCGGGCCGCCTCGACGGGGGCGGCGACGACCAGTTCGCGGCGGGGCGAGAGCCGGGCGAAGAGCAGCGCGCGGTCGAAGACCGGGTAGTGCGTCGCCACCACGACCTTCCGGGCGCGCACCCGTACGCCGCTCTCGGTGGTCAGCACGCACGGCTCGCCCTCGCTGAGCCCCACGACGCGGGTGCCCTCGTGGAACCGCCCGCCCGCCTGCCGGATCGCGTCGGCCAGGCCCATGAGGTACTTGCGCGGGTGGAACTGCGCCTGGTCGGCCACCCGGACCGCGCCGGCCACCGGGAAGGGCAGGTCGGTCTCGGTGACGAACTCGGCGGGCAGCCCCGCCTCCCGCGCCGCCTCCGCCTCGGCCATCAGCTCCGGGATCCGGCGGCGGCCCTGCGCGTAGGTGTAGGACGCCGCGTCCTCCCAGTCGCAGTCGATGCCGAGTTCCTCGGCGGTACGGGCGACGTGCCGGACGGCCTCCGTCTGGGAGCGGGCGTACAGCCGTGCCCCCTCGGGTCCCCGGGTGCGGCGCAGCCGGTCGTAGATCAGGGTGTGCTGTGCGCTGAGCTTGGCGGTGGTGTGGCCGGTGACCCCGGCGGCGATCCGGTCGGCCTCCAGCACGACGACGCCGTGCCCGCGCCGGGTCAGCTCCCAGGCGGTGCTCAGCCCGGCGATGCCGGCGCCGACGACGGCGACGTCGGCCTCGACGTCGCCGTCCGGCGCGGGGGCCGGGTCGCCGGGCGGAACGGTGTCGAGCCAGTACGACCCGTGGGTGTCTGCCTGCTCTTTCATGGCCGCCGAGTTCCCGCGGCCGGCGGGGATCACACCGGGGGACGCCCGGGTGGGCGAGCCGGCCGGGGCGGCCCCGGGCGCCTCTCGGTCAGCCGCTGCCCGGCCGCGAGCGGGGCGGCGGGGCGGTGCTCGCCCGCTCCACCAGGCGCGTCGGCACGAGGGTCGTGCCGCGTTCGGCGCCCTCCTGGCGCATCTTGCCCGACAACCACCGGCAGGCGCTGGAGGACGAGAACTGACGAGAACTTCTGGGCGGCGCTCGGCCGGCCTTCCCTGTTCCTGTGCGTCCGGGTGCCGATCAATGCTGGGCATCGCCCTGCCGGTGGCGCCCGCCCTGGACAGCTGCCGCCTCCACGGCACGCGCTTCTCCCTCATCTCGATCCTCCTGCCCCATGCGGTGCCCGCCGTCGTCGCCAGCCTGATGTGGGGCTTCATGCACAGCACCCGCTTCGGCCTCGTCGGCGACCTCGACGAGAGGCCCGGTCTGTCGCTGCCCAGCTCCCTCTCCCCCGACCTCGTGCCGGCCTCCATCGGCAACTTCGTCACCCGGGAGTTCGTCAAGCCGGCGACCGGCTGGTCACGGTGAACGACACCACCTGGCCGCCCACTCGGGGGCCAACCGGCGCTGGACGGTGAGGGACGTGACAGAGCGGAACGCGGATCAGGCACGCACCGACCCGGGCAGGGCCGCCGTGGACACGCGTCAGGCGCGGCGAACGCGCCAGACGTGGTCGTCCCGGTGTCCCTGCTCGCCGTCCGGGGACAGGCTCGGGCGGCGCACCGTCTCCCGGGTCTCCACGATCCAGGCGTCCTCGGGCAGCGCCAGCTCCGCCAGGAGCGAGTCCAGGGTCGGGAAGTCGGCGTCGAAGGGCGGCTCGGTCTGCCAGGACGGCCAGCCGGCGTGCATGACGACGAGCAGGGTGCCGTGCTCGGCGACGGCGCCGGCGGCGCTGCGCAGGACGGCCCGCTGGTCCAGGGGCACCGGGGACTGCAGGTACTGGACGTTCACCAGGTCGAAGACGCCCTCGGGGAAGGACTCGCCCAGTTCGTGCCGTTCCCAGGCGGTGCGGTCGGCGACACCGGCCTCGGCGGCGTGCCGGGCGGCGCGTTCGAGGGCGGTGGGCGAGATGTCGACACCGGTGACGCGCCAGCCGCGGGACGCCAGCCAGACCGCGTCGGCGCCCTCTCCGCAGCCCAGGTCGAGGGCGGCGCCCGGGGCGAGGTGGGCCACCTCGCGCACGAGGAGTTCGTTGGGGCGTCCGCTCCAGACGCGGTCGGAGTCGCGGTAGCGGGCCTCCCAGAAGTCGGCGGGCGGGGTGGGCAGGGGGTGTGCGGGCATGACGGCTCCTCGGGTGACGGGCGGTGCGGTGTCGTTGGCTGCGTCGTTCATGGGCTGTGGTGTCGTGGCTGCGGTGTCGTGGCTGCGTCGTTCGCCGCTCTGCGTCCGAGCCTCCGCCGGAAGCCGCCCGGACGACAACCGTCTTTGCCGATACGGCAAGCGGTGCTCCCGTGCGCCCGTGCCACGCCCGTCCCGGCTGCCGTACGGTGAACGCCGTGCGGACGAATGACCAGGGGCCCGGGGCGGTGGCGGCCCGGATCACCGGACGGGCGGCGCGCGAGGTGCGGCCGCGGTCCGGGGCGCTCGCCGAAGTCGTCCTCGACGGCGGGCCGGCGGTGATGGTGAAGGAGCACGACGCCCCGGAGGCGGTGCGCGCGGAGGCCGCGGGGCTGCGCTGGCTGGGCGAGGCGGGGGCGGTGCGGGTGCCCCGGGTGCACGGGCACGACGAACGGTGGCTGGTGACCGGCCTGGTCCCGGTGGGCCCGCCCGACGCGGGAGCCGCGTTCCGGTTCGGGCGGGACCTGGCCGCCCTGCACGCCGCCGGGGCGCCGGCGTTCGGCGCACCACCGCCGGGCGGCCCCCGGGAAGCCTTCATAGGAGTGGCCCCGATGCGCAACGCCGCCGGCACGGAATGGCCCGCGTGGTACGCCGAGCACCGGGTGCTCCCGTACGTGCGCGACGCCGTCGACGCGGGCACCCTGAGCCCGGCCGAGGCACGGCTCGTCGAGGATGTGTGCGTACGGCTGCCCGGTCTGGCCGGTCCCGCCGAGCCGCCCGCACGGCTGCACGGTGACCTGTGGAACGGCAACGTGCTCTGGGGCTCCGACGGGCACGTCCGGGTCATCGACCCGGCGGCGCACGGCGGACACCGGGAGACCGACCTGGCGATGCTCGCCCTCTTCGGCTGCCCCCACCTCGACGCGGTGCTCGACGGCTACGAGGACACGGCCCCGCTCGCGCCCGGCCGGCGGGACCGCATCCCACTGCATCAGCTCTTCCCGCTGCTGGTGCACGCGGCGCTGTTCGGGCGTTCGTACGCGGTGCAGGCCGTGGCGGCGGCCCGGGCCTGCCTGGCGCTGTGAGCGCCGCCGACGGCGTCGGATACAGTTCCGGCCACAACCGGGAGGAGACACCGAAGTGCTGGTCGGGGCGGGGAAGACGGGGCGAGGGCTGGCCGGCGCGGCATTGGCCGCGGGGCTGCTGACGGGCTGCGCCGAGGGGGCGGGCGAGGGCGCCGGGGCCGCGGCGAGCGCGTCGCCGAGTGCTTCGGCGAGTGCCTCGGCCAGTGATTCGGCGGCCGGGAACGGCCCGGACGGGGCCGCCGAGAGCGGCGGCGCGATCGGGGTGGCGGGTTCTGCCTGCGAGCTGCCGGTCACCTTCGACATCGCCGCCAAGTGGGAGGCGTCGCCCGTCGACACCTCGGCGTGGGAGGAGGCCGACCCGGAGGTCGTGGACGCCGTCCTGCGGCAGGGACCCGTCACGGCCGCCTGTGAGGTGAACGCCAAGCCCGCCGGGCACATCGGCTTCCTGCGCGTGTGGACCGGCAAGCCGGGTGACGACGACGCCCGCGCGGTGCTGGAGGCGTTCGTCGAGGCCGGGAAGGGCGCGAGCCGGGAGAAGTACCGCGCCCTCGATGCGGACGGCCTCGTCGGCGCGGAGGTGTCGTACCTCTACGCGCACGAGTTCTCGGACGAGCCCAAGAAGGAAAGAGCCCTCGCGGTGACGACCCCGGACGGCCCGGTGGTCCTGCACCTCGGCGGGATGGACGACGAGGAGCACGAGGCGATGCTCCCGGCCTTCGAACTGGCCAAGCGCACGCTGCGGGCCCTCTGACGGACGCGCGTGGTCCTGCCGCGGGGCTCGGCCAGTTCGGCCGTCGTGGCGGTGACGGGCGCGCGGAGCGGGGCTCTGGGGCAGAGCGATGTTCGCGGCGCAGAGCGGTACTCGCCGCGCAGAGCGGCGTTCACGGCGCAGAGCGGCGTTCATGGAGCAGAGCGGCGTTCATGGAGCAGAGCGGCGTTCACGGAGCAGAGCGGTGCTCCACGGAGAGCCACGCTCCAGACGGAGAGCGATGCTCCGGGCAGAGAGCCTTGTGCCAGGTGGAGAGCGGTGCTCCGACCGCCCGTCCGCCCCTCGCCGAGGGCGGCGGCTCGCCTCGCCTCGCCCGTCGGGCCCGGGGAGTGTAAACAGGGCACATGGTCCGGCAATGGGCTCGATCCCGGACTCGGTCCCTCCGTCCCGACGAGGCAGCGCGCGCCGAACGGGCGCCGGCCCGTCCGCTCGGTGCGCGCGAACGGCAGGCCGGGGACGGCGGGCGGTGGAGTCCCGCCGAGTCGGTGCGGTCGGTCCTCAGCGGGCGGAACATCGCCGGGCAGGTCTTCGTCCTCCAGGTCGTCATCGTGCTCCTGCTGGTCGTCGTGGCCGTCGCCGCGCTCGTGCTCCAGGGCCGCAGCGACAGCGAGCGGGAGGCCCGCAACCGCTCCCTCGCCGTCGCCGAGACCTTCGCCAACGGGCCCGGCATCCGGGAGGCGTTGCGGGAGCCGGATCCGACGGCCCTGCTCCAGCCCCGGGCGGAGGCCGCACGCAAGGCGGCGAAGGTGGACTTCATCGTCGTGATGAACACCGACGGCATCCGCTACACACATCCGATCACCGACCGCATCGGCAAACGCTTCGTCGGCACCCTGGAGGACCCGCTGGCCGGCCGTCCGGTCGTCGAGCAGATCACCGGGACCATCGGACCGCTGGTGCAGGCGACGGTGCCGATCAGGGCCACCAACGGGTCGGTGGTGGGCCTGGTCTCGGCCGGCATCACCACCGAGCACGTCGGCGGGGCGGCGAACCGGCAGCTGCCGCTGGTGCTGATCACCGCGGCCGGCGCACTGGCCCTGGCCACCGGGGGCACCGCCCTGGTGAGCCGACGGCTCCTGCGGCAGACCCGCGGCCTCGGTCCGCGCGAGATGACCCGGATGTACGAGCACCACGACGCGGTGCTGCACGCCGTCCGGGAAGGCGTGCTGATCCTCGACGGCGACGGCGTTCTGTTGCTCGCCAACGACGAGGCGCGCCGGCTGCTCGGGCTGCCCGGCGACGCCGAGGGCCGCCATGTGCGCGACCTGGGCCTGGAGCCGGGCACGGCGGAGCTGCTGGCGTCGGGCCGGGTGGCCACGGACGAGGTGCACCGGGTCAAGGACCGCCTGCTGGCGGTCAATCAGCGGCCGACGCATCTGCGCGGCGGCCCGCGCGGCAGCGTCGCCACCCTGCGCGACTCCACCGAGCTGCGGGCGCTGTCCGGGCGGGCCGAGGTGGCGCGGGAGCGGCTGGACATGCTGTACGCCGCCGGGATCGGTATCGGCACCAGCCTGGACGTGACCCGGACGGCGCAGGAGCTGGCGGAGCTGGCCGTGCCCCGGCTCGCGGACTTCGTGACCGTGGACCTGTTCGACGCGGTGCTCGGCGGTGAGCAGCCGCAGGCGGGGACGGAGCTGCGCCGGACGGCCTTCGCGGGGGTGCGGGACGATCCGCCGCTGTACCCGCTGGGCCGGCGGATCGACTTCGTGGCGTCGTCGCCGCAGGCCCGCAGCCTGGAGGACGGCCGGGCGACGGTGGAGACCCGGCTCGCGGACGCGCCGGGCTGGCAGGCGCAGGACCTGGAGCGGACGGCGGCGGTGCTGGAGTACGGCATCCACTCACTGATCACCGCCCCGCTGCGGGCCGGCTCGCTCATCCTCGGCCTGGTCAACTTCTGGCGCTCCGACAACCCGGACCCCTTCGACGCGGACGACCTGACCCTGGCGGAGGAGCTGGTCACCCGCGCGGCGGTGTCCATCGACAACGCCCGCCGCTACACCCGCGAGCACACCATGGCCGTCACCCTCCAGCGCAGTCTGCTGCCGCGGCGGCTGCCCGAGCAGGATGCGCTGGAGATCGCCTACCGGTATCTGCCCGCGCAGGCCGGGGTGGGCGGCGACTGGTTCGACGTACTGCCGCTGTCCGGGGCCCGGGTGGCGCTGGTGGTGGGCGACGTGGTCGGGCACGGGCTGCACGCGGCGGCCACGATGGGCCGGCTGCGCACTGCGGTGCACAACTTCTCCGGCCTGGACCCGGCGCCCGACGAACTGCTCGGGCTCCTGGACGAACTGGTCGCGCGCATCGACCAGGACGAGGCGGCGGAGGGCGCCCGGGCGCCGGTGACGGGCGCGACCTGTCTGTTCGCCGTGTACGACCCGGTGACCGGGCGCTGCACGCTGGCCCGCGCGGGGCATCCGCCGCCGGCGCTGGTGCGGCCGGACGGCAGTGTGGAGTTCTTGGACGTGCCCGCCGGTCCCCCGCTGGGGCTGGGCGGGCTGCCGTTCGAGACGGCCGACGTGGAGGTGCCGGAGGGCAGCCGGATCGTGCTGTACACCGACGGGCTGGTCGAGGACCGGGCACGGGACATCGACGAGGGTCTCGAGCTGCTGCGGGCCGCGCTGGAGCATGCGGGGCCCTCACCGGAGGAGACCTGCCGGGCGGTGCTCGACTCCCGGCTGCCGGCCCGGCCGAGCGACGACGTGGCGCTGATCGTCGCGCGCACCCGGACGCTGGGCCCCGAGCGGGTCGCCGACTGGGACGTACCGTCCGACCCGGCGGCCGTGGCCCGGGTGCGGGCGTCGGTCACACGGCGGCTGACCGAGTGGGGCCTGCAGGAGCAGACGTTCGGGACGGAGCTGATCCTGAGCGAGCTGGTCACCAACGCGATCCGGTACGGGGGCGCGCCGATCCGGGTGCGGCTGCTGCGCGGCCGGAGCCTGATCTGCGAGGTGTTCGACAGCAGCAGCACCGCGCCGCATCTGCGGTACGCGGCGATGACCGACGAGGGCGGGCGGGGCCTGTTCCTCGTCGCCCAGTTGGCCGAACGCTGGGGGACGCGCTATCTGCCGGGCGGCAAGGTCATCTGGGCGGAGCAGCCCCTGCCGTGACGGACCACGGACAGCAGCACCCGCCGCCGCGACGTGCCGCGGACAGGGAAGGGACGGCCGACGGACCCGGGCGGGACGGGCAACGGCCCGGATTCGGCGTCGTCACGCCGAATCCGGGCCGCGCCTTCGACAAGGCCTGGTCAGCCGCCGCTGAGCCGGGAGCGCAGCAGTTCCTTGCCCAGTTCGGCGCCCTTGCGGCTGTCCGCCTGGGCCTTGCGGAACAGGTCCGCCACCTCGGTGTCCTTCTGGCGTTCGGCGTCCTGGATGTAGCTCTCCAGGCGGAGCGCGTTGCTCAGGCACGCCTCGACGTACCAGATGAGGTTGTAGTCCTTGTCCTGGGTGCCGGTAACGCCGCCGGTCTCCGTGCTGCTGGTCATGCGGGCCTCCTCCGTGCGTCGGCCTCGTTCCGATATGTCCTGGCGCACGGGTACCCGTCCGCCCGTACGGCACACGTACACCGTGACGTACGCGCTGACGTGCGGAAACGGGAAAGCCGCGAGGCGCCGACCGGTCCCCCGTGCCGGTCGCGCCCTCGCGGCTGGCTCGAACCTACGTGCAGGCCGGATCGGTTGTGAATCGCGTCCGTGCCCGTCGCGGCGGACTGGGGACTCATCCGTGCACAGGTGAGTCCGGATGGTCCGGATTCGCCCCGTGCAGGGCGGGTGGGTCGAGGTCGCCGAGGGCGAGGTGGGCGAGGACGATCTCGTACAGGTCGCTGCCGCCGGCCAGGAGCTGGTGTTCGAGGACGGGTTCGGCGCTGCGTACGTGCTCCCGTACGGTCTGGGCGTGGACGCCGAGGAGCTGGGCGGCGCGTTCGGCATTGGCGCCGGCGGCGATCCAGGTGCGCAGGGTGCGCCGCAGGTCGCGGCCGTCGGTGTCGAGGCGGCCGAGCAGTTCGCCGGCCCAGGCGCGCAGGGCGGGTCCGGCGAGCAGGTCGGTGAGCGGGGGCGCGGCGGCGTGGCGGGCGGGGAGTTCGGCGAGGGCGGCCTGGGTGTTGAGGGCCAGGTGAACGGCGGCCCGGGCGGTGAGGTCGGTCAGGTCGGCGCCCAGCAGGGTCTCGACGCGTTCCGTCCGGGCGCGGACGGTGTTGCGGCTGACGCCGAGGATCTTGGCCGCGTTGACGGCGGTGAACTCCAGGCCGAGCCGGGTGGTGGCGAGGAGTTCGGCACGGGTGTGGTGCGGCAGGGTGTCGAGGGGCCGCAGCACGCCGAGGGTCCAGGCGTGCAGTGCGGCCGGGTCGATGAGCAGTTCGGGGTGGGTGCGTTCGGCGTAGACCGCGGCCTTGTCGGGGCGGAAGTGGGCCACGGCCAGGGCGCTGACGGCCTGCCCGTAGGCGGTGGCGGTGCGGGCAAGGCTGTGCGGGGCGCTGCCGCCGAGGAAGACGCCGGGGCGTCCTCCGACCAGGGTCCGCAGCCGGGAGGCGGCGGCCTCGCCGGGGGCGACCACGATGACGTGGCCGTCGACGGCCGGGCAGCGCACGACCAGGGCCTGCTCTGCGGTGGCGGTCAGGCACTCCTCGGCGAGCCGGTCGCGTTCCTCGGGGCTGCTCTCGGCGACGTAGACGCAGGCGGTGTCGGTGTCGAGCAGTCCTGGCCACAGTCCGGCGGCGACGCGGCGGGCGGCGACGGTGTCCTCGACCATGAGCAGTTGCAGGATCGCCAGGCGCAGGTCGGCCGTCGCCCGGCGCAGCCGGTGTCCGGCCGCGGTGGACTCACGGGCGCGCAGCAGCAGTTCTGCGACTGCGGCGGTGTGGGCGACCATGTCGGACGTGCGCCGGTCGAAGGGTGCGGGGCGGGCGACGGCCAGCACGCCGGCCGACGTGGACCGGGGCACGTCGACGCGGACCAGCCGCACATGGCGTCCGCCGTCCTGGAGCGCGGCGGAGGCGATCCGGCCGGTGCGCAGGTCGGCGACCAGATCGTCGTCGAGGGGCAGCGCGCCGCCGGCGAGGACGGCGCCGGCGCCGTCCCGCAGCGACACCTCGGCGCCGGCGGCGGAGGCGAGCCAGTCGACGAGTCTGCCGACGTCCCGCCCGGACGGCCTGAGATGGTCGAGCAGTTCCCGTGCCCACGCCGGGTCCGCGCCGTCCGCCTCGTCCGCGCGACGGCCCTCGTCCTGTGTGCCGGCCACGTCGGCCCAGCCTCCCTCGTCTCGCGGCGCCCGCCGTCGCGGGCGCGCCGGTTCGGGGACGTTACCCCAATCGTGCGGGATGCCCCCGGTGGCTTCCGGCAGCCTGGACGTCGTACGGCATCCCGGACCCGGGCGGCGGGACGGGCGCCGCCCGCCGCCCCGAGGAGAGGCCGGCGGGCGGACCCGGCACGGTGTGGCGGCGGCGCGGTGGCGCATGCCGAACTTCGCCGTACGCCGTACGCGGGCGGCTCGGTCGCGCTCGCCGGGCCTCCCCCGCATATCGGCCACTCAGGCGTCCGCGCCGCCCCTCCCCCGCACGCCGGCGCCTCAGTCGTGCGCGTCGGCCGTCCGCCGTACGCCGACGGCGGCGAGCACCGCGCCCAGCAGACACAGGACGCCGGTGAGCACGGCGGCCGCGTGCATGCCGTTCACGAAGGCCTGGCCGCTGCCCTCGACGACGGCGGCGCGCAGCGCGGCGGGCATGTCGGCGGAGACGGGCGCAATGCCCATGGCGACGGCGTCCTTGGCCTCGGCGAGACCCTGCGCCACGGCCGGGGGTACTCCGGCGCCGGTGAGTTCCCGGGTCAGCGACGAGCCGGCGTTGCCGCTGATCACGGAGATCAGTACGGAGGTGCCGAGGGCGCCGCCGACCTGGAGGGCGGTGGCCTGCAGCCCGCCGGCGACGCCGCCGTCACGCACGGGGGCGTTGCCGACGATCGCGTCCGATGCGGCCGACAGCACCATGCCGACGCCGAGGCCGAGGGCGATGAACGGCGGCCACATGGTGGCGTAGGAGGAGTCGGTCTGCCAGGAGAGCATGCCGAAGCAGGCGGCGGCCTGGAGCAGCAACCCGACGGGCATGGCGACCCGGGCGCCGAAGCGCGCGGTGACGGCCGCGCCCAGCGGGGAGGCGACCAGGGAGGCCAGGCTCAAGGGCAGGGTGCGCACGCCCGCCTCCACGGGGGTGAAGCCGCGCACGTTCTGGAGGTAGAGCATGACGAAGAAGATCACGCCGAGCAGCACGAAGAAGTTCAGGGCGGTGACGATCGTGCCGAAGGTCAGCGCGGGACTGCGGAACAGCCGCATCGGCAGCAGCGGATGGGCGACCCGCGTCTCGTGCCGGCCGAACACACCCATGATCACCAGACCGGCGCCGATCGCGCCCCAGGTGCCCGGCGACGTCCAGCCCCAGGTCTCGCCCTTGACCACGCCGAAGACCACGGCGAGCAGTCCGGCGGCGAGCAGGACGACGCCGGGGATGTCGAACCGCTGAGGCTTCCCGGCGCTGCGGGCGGCCGGCAGCACGTAGGCGCTGAAGGCGAGGGCGGCGACGCCGATGGGGGCATTGATGTAGAAGACGGTCTCCCAGTTGACGTGCTCGACCAGCAGTCCGCCGACGATGGGGCCGAGGGCGGTGGCGACGGCGGAGACCATGCCCCAGATGCCGACGGCCATGCCGAACTTCCGGGGCGGGAAGACGGTGCGCAGGATGCCGAGGGTGTTGGGCACCAGCAGTCCGCCGAACAGTCCCTGGAGGGCGCGGAAGAGGATGACGCCCTCGATGGAGCCGGACAGGCCGATGGCGACGGAGGTGACGACGAATCCGGCGACGCCGGCGAGGTAGAGGGTGCGCCGGCCGAAGCGGTCGCCGAGCTTGCCGCCCAGGATGAGGCTGGCGGCGAGGGCGAGCAGGTAGGAGTTGGTCACCCACTGCAGGTCGGCGGAGGAGGCGTCGAGGTCGCGGCCGATCTCGGGGTTGGCGATGGCGACGACGGAACCGTCGAGCTGCACCATGAACAGGCCGAAGGCGACCGCGACCAGGCTGAGCCAGGCGTTGGCCCGGCGACCGGACTCCGGGGCGGGGACGGGTGTGGGTGCGGGGGTGGCGGGGGACGGCTGATCCACGGGGGTGGACGGCATGGAGGGAAGGCCTTGTCTCGTGTGAGGTGACGACGACGGGCGCGCGGGCGGACACAGGGGCGCGGCGTCCGTCGTTGGAGAACGCGGGAGAACCCGGGAGGGGACGGCGGGTGGCGGGCGCGCGGTCCGTCGCGGGAGAGGAGCGGCGGTGGGCCCGCGGGCGCGCACCGGCGACGCTCACGCCGACCGCGTCGGGGCGGGTGGCGTGAGCGCGGTCAGTGGGCCGCGGGGTGCAGCGCGCGCGTCAGGGACTGCAGGGCGCCGAGCGCGGAGCCGAGGGCGTCCAGCTCCCCGTCGGTGAGCGCGACCAGGGCCCCGCGCAGGTGGCTCTCCTGCAGGCGCCGCACCTCGGCGAGGTGCGCGCGGGCAGTCGCGGTCGGGTAGAGGTGGGCGACCCGCTTGTCGGCACTGTCCTGCCGGCGTTCGAGCAGTCCGCGCTCGGTGAGCTGGGTGACCAGGGCGCTGACGTTGTTGGGCTTCATCAGCAGTGCCTCGGCGGCCTCGCGCACGGTCGCGCCCTCCCGCCGGCCGACGAACCGGAGCAGCGCGAGCTGCGCCTCCGGCGGCTTGGGGTGCGGGAAGTCCTGCGCGATCCGCCGGTCCAGGGCCCGGTGCAGCGCGGGCAGCAGCGCCGCGAGTTCAAAGGCCGCGCGGTCGGCGTCGCTACGGGGCCCACGGGCGGAGGACATGCGCCCAGAATAAAGTATGGAAACATAGGTATGTCAAGCGAGGCACTTCAGGATCCGCCGGCCGGGGCGCTCCCGCCGGCAATCCGCGACCGAGGCGCCCCGACCGGGGAGTGCGCGGCCGGACAACCGTGACCGCGGGACGACTGTGACCGCAGGAGAATGCCCACCGGAGCACCCGGCTCAGGACCCTCCGCGCCGCACCCCCGCCCACGGCATAAGCTCGGCGGATGGCGAAGTACTACGACGTGCACCCCGACAACCCCCAGCCGCGCACCATCGGCCAGATCGCCGACAGCGTCCGCTCCGGCGCCCTGATCGCGTACCCCACCGACTCCTGCTACGCGCTCGGCTGCCGGCTGGGCAGCCGCGACGGCATCGAGCGGATCCGTTCCATCCGCCGCCTGGACGACCGGCACCACTTCACCCTGGTGTGCCAGGACTTCGCCCAGCTGGGGCAGTTCGTTCGCGTCGACAACGACGTGTTCCGCGCGGTCAAGGCGTCGACGCCGGGCAGCTACACGTTCATCCTGCCCGCGACGAAGGAGGTGCCGCGCATGCTCCAGCACCCGAAGAAGAAGACGGTCGGCGTGCGCATCCCCGACCACGTCGTCACCCAGGCCCTCCTCGCCGAACTGGGCGAGCCGCTGCTGTCCAGCACGCTGCTGCTGCCCGACGAGGACGAGCCGATGACGCAGGGCTGGGAGATCAAGGACCGGCTCGACCACGCGCTCGACGGCGTGGTCGACTCCGGCGACTGCGGGACCGAGCCGACCACGGTGATCGACTTCTCCGGCGGCGAGGCGGAGATCGTACGGCGCGGGGCGGGCGACACCTCGCGGTTCGAGTAGCCCACGAACCGCACCGGCCGGGTACGAGACGAGGGCGTGGCCCGCACCGCCGGGTACGGGAAGGACCGGCCGGGCACAGGAACGGACCAACCGGTACGGGTGGCGGGGCGCGGCCCCGCCCCGCCACCCCTGTGGCCCGGTCCTCACTCCCACCATTGACATGAACCCGCCCAAGCGACAATCTGAGAGCGCTCTCACCGGTACGGACCAATTCCCCACACCCCGCACGGAGGTGGAGCGTGCTCGCACGATTCAGAGACCGTCTGCTCACCGCGGCCACCGCGATCGGCCTGGTCGGCGCCCTGCTCACGTTCGGCGCCGCACCGCCCGCCGACGCCGCGGTGCCCGCCACCATCCCCCTGAAGATCACCAACAGCTCCGGCCGCGGCGAGCCGGTGTACATCTACACCCTCGGCACCTCGCTGACCACGGGACAGCAGGGCTGGGCCGACGCGGCCGGCACCTTCCACGCGTGGCCGGCCGGCGGCAATCCCCCCACGCCGGCGCCGGACGCGTCCATCCCGGGACCTGCCGCCGGGCAGTCCAAGACGATCCGGATCCCCAAGCTGTCCGGGCGCATCTACTTCTCCTACGGCCGCAAGCTCGACTTCCGGCTGACGACGGGCGGGCTGGTGCAGCCGGCCGTGCAGAACCCGAGCGACCCGAACCGCGACATCCTCTTCAACTGGTCCGAGTACACGCTCAACGACGCCGGGCTCTGGCTGAACAGCACCCAGGTCGACATGTTCTCCGCGCCCTACTCGGTCGGCGTGCAGCGCGCCGACGGCAGCGTCGCGAGCACCGGGCGGCTCAAGCCGGGCGGCTACAACGCGGTCTTCAACACGCTGCGCGCGCAGCCCAATTGGGGCCGCCTGATCCAGACCCGGTCCGACGGCACGGTGCTGCGGGCGCTGGCGCCGCTGTACGGCGTGGAGACCGGGGCGCTGCCCGCCTCCGTCATGGACGACTACATCAACCGCGTCTGGCAGAAGTACACGACGTCCACCCTCACGGTCACCCCGTTCGCGAACCAGCCGGGGACCAAGTACTACGGCCGGGTGTCCGGCGGCGTCATGCACTTCACCAACAGCGCGGGCGCTGTCGTCACCAGCTTCCAGAAACCGGACGCCTCCAGCGTCTTCGGCTGCCACCGGCTGCTGGACGCCCCCAACGACGCGGTGCGCGGCCCGATCTCGCGGACGCTGTGCGCGGGCTTCAACCGCTCGACGCTGCTCAGCAACCCCAACCAGCCGGACGCCTCGTCCGCGGGCTTCTACCAGGACGCGGTGACCAACCACTACGCCAGGGCCGTGCACGCGCAGATGGCCGACGGCAAGGCGTACGCGTTCGCCTTCGACGACGTCGGCCACCACGAGTCCCTGGTCCACGACGGCAACCCGGCCCAGGCGTACCTCACGCTCGACCCGTTCAGCTGACCGGCACGGAGCCGGGGCGCCTCACCAGCGTCCCGGCTCGCTGCCGGTGATCGGCTCGGACGGCCTGCCGTCCACGCCGACCGGCACGTCCCCGGCGAGCATCACCCGGTGCATGGTCCGCGGGAAGTCCAGATGGGCGTTGTCGCTCGGGGCGAGGTGGATGGTGGCCCGATTGTCCCAGAAGGCCACGCTGCCGGGCTCCCAGCGGAAGCGGACGGTGTACTCCGGCCGGACGGCCTGCTCCAGCAGCATCTCCAGCAGGGCGGCGCTCTCCTGGCGGGAGAGGCCGGCGATCTGCTCGACGTAGTAGCCGTTGACGTACAGCACCCGCTCCCCCGTCTCCGGGTGGACGCGCACGAGCGGGTGCACCGTCGCGATCTGGTGGTCCAGCAGGTGCCGGACGTAGGCGTCGTCGCCGGGCCGGGGCTGGTAGCCGACGCCGAGCCGGTGCTCGGCCCGCAGCCCGTCCACGAACCGCCGTACCGGCTCGGAGAGTCCGGCGTACGCCGCCGCGAGGTTGGACCAGGTGGTGTCGCCGCCGTAGGGCGGGACGGTCTCGGCGCGCAGGATCGTCGCGGCCGGCGGGTCGACGCGCGCCCCGTGGTCGCAGTGCCAGCCCCGCAGCAGGGTGTGCCGGCGGCGCCGCAGCCATTCGTCGTGCTCCATGCCGAACCGGCCGCCCAGTTCCAGCCGGTCGGCGGTCGTCTCGATCTCCGGGACGCCGGGCGGCGACGCCTTGCCGCGCCGCCGCAGCACGACGGGCTCGCCGAACCGCCGGGCGAAGGCCACGTGGCCCGCGTGGTCGAGGCGCTGGCCCCGGAAGAACACCACCTTCCAGCGCAGCATTGCCGCCCGGATCGCGGCGACCTGCGCGTCGTCGAGCCCGGCGGCGAGATCCACCCCGGTGATCTCGGCCCCGATGTGCCCGGCGACCGGGTGCACCCCGATGCCCGCGTCCCGTTCCCCCGCGCCGGCCCTGTCCGTCGTCATCAGCACTCCGATGGTCGTATGCGTCGGCCGGCGGGAAGATCGCCGGCCCCATACTGGCCGTACCCCACAGTCGAGGGAAGGTATGTGATGTCCGTGGCCGGCATCCCGACGCACACGCTCAACGACGGCACGACGATCCCCGGCATCGGCCTGGGCACCTGGCCGATGGACGACGCGGAGGCGGAGCGGGCGGTGCTGACCGCCCTGGACGCCGGGTACCGCCTGATCGACACGGCGGCCAACTACCGCAACGAGACCGGCGTCGGCCGGGCCGTCGCCCGCACGGACGTGCCCCGCGAGGAGATCTTCGTGACGACGAAGCTCCCGGGCCGGCACCACGGCTACGACGAGACCCTCGCCTCCTTCGAGGAGTCCCGCAGCCGGCTCGGCCTCGACTACGTCGACCTGTACCTGATCCACTGGCCGCTGCCCCGCGTCGACAAGTACGCCGACTCCTGGCGGGCCATGATCAAGCTCCGTGAGGAGGGCCTGGTCCGGTCGATCGGCGTCTCCAACTTCACCGCGGAGCACCTCGGACGCCTGGAGAAGGAGACCGGCGTCCTGCCCTCCGTGAACCAGATCGAGCTGCACCCGCTGTTGCCGCAGCAGGAGTTGCGGGCGCTGCACGCCGACAAGGGCATCGTGACCGAGAGCTGGAGCCCGCTGGGCCGCGGCTCGGACCTGCTGGACGACCCGGCCGTGCGGGAGGTCGCTCGGGCGCACGGCGTGACGCCCGGTCAGGCGGTGCTGCGCTGGCACGTCCAGCTGGGCGCGCTGCCCATCCCCAAGTCGTCGGACCCCGAGCGGCAGCGGCAGAACCTGGACGTCTTCGGCTTCACGCTGGATGCCGCGCAGATGTCGGCCGTCGCCGACCGGGCCCACCGCAGGCTCGGCGGCGATCCGCGCACGCACGAGGAGTTCTGAGCCCGGCGCGGGTTCAGCCGCGGTGGGCGCGCAGGGCCGCCAGGGCCCGGTCGGCGTGGGCGTTCATGCGCAGTTCGCTGCGGACGACCTCCAGCACCGTGCGGTCGGGTGCGACGACGAAGGTGACGCGCTTGGTCGGGGCGAGCTGGAAGCCCCGCCGCACACCGAAGAGTTCCCGGACGGCGCCGTCGGCGTCGGACAGCAGCGGCATGCCGAGCGCGTGCTGTCCGGCGAACTCCTTCTGCCGTTCCACGGGATCGCCGCTCACGCCCACGGGACGGGCGCCGACGGCGGCGAACTCCGCGGCCAGGTCCCGGAAGTGGCAGGCCTCGGCGGTGCAGCCGGGGGTGAGGGCCGCGGGGTAGAAGAACAGCACCACCGGTCCGTCGGCGAGGAGCGCGGACAAACGGCGGGGCGTGCCGGTCTCGTCCGGCAGCTCGAAGTCCTCGACCTTGTCACCGACGCGCGGGGTCGCCATGGTTCCTCCTCGGGTGGCCTGCCGACCGATGCTACGCGAGGGTAAGTTCCGGCCGGCCGGCGCCCCTTGGCCGCCCGCCCGGCCACCACTCGACCGCTGCCGGCCCGACCACCGCGCGACCGGACGCCGCCTGTGCCCCGGGCGTTCGCTCGCACCCGGTCCCCCGCGCTCCGGCCGCGGCAGCCACGCCAGGCGCGCTCCGCCGGCCGAACCGGTCGTCACGCCGGCCGGGAGCGGGGCCGGGCCCGTGACGTGCTGGGTGACCGGGCCGGCGGGCCGCAGCAGCCGGGCCGAAGGCGGAGACCAGGTCGGCGGGGCGACCGGCAACGCGCCCATCCGCGTCCGGCAGCGCGTGGGGGCCGGGCAGCCAGGGTGACGCGGCGAGGCGGCCCGGGGGCGGCCATGGCGAGCAGCACGCGCACGGCCCCCGCGACCGGCCCCGCCAACGGCCACGACGCCGCCTCCCGCGGTCGACGACTCCGGCGGCGGCCCGGGGGGCCTGATCACCCGCATCGACCCAGCTCACTGAGCCGAACGGCGGGACCCCGGTGCCCCTCAGGGGGTGCCGGGGTCCCGCCGTCGCCGTGCCGCGGCAGTCTCGAGCCGTGACCCTGCCGCTGATCGCCCCCATGCTCGCCACCCCCGGCGCCCTGCCGCCCCCGGCACAGGACGCGCGCTGGGCGTACGAGACCAAGCAGGACGGCCAGCGCGCGGTGGTGTACCTCCCCGGCGACGGAAGCCTGCTGCTGCGCGCCCGATCCGGCGAGGACATCACCGCCGCCTACCCGGAGCTGCGCCCTCTCGGCGGCGCTCTCGGTTCCACCCCCGCGGTGCTGGACGGGGAGGTGCTGGCCCTGGACGAACACGGGCGCGCCGACTTCCAGTTGCTCCAGTCCCGGATGGGCCTCGCCCACGCCCCCGGCCGGGCCGCGCTCCGGGCCGCCCGGGTCCCCGTGCACCTGGTCCTGTTCGACGTCATGCACCTGGACGGCGCGTCCCTGCTGCGGGAGCCGTACCTGCGGCGGCGCGAGCGGCTCGACGCCCTCGGGTTGAGCGGCCCGTTTTGGTCGACGCCCGCCGCCCTGGTCGGCCACGGCCGCGAGGCCCTGCGCGCCACGCTGGAGCACGGTCTGGAAGGGCTGGTCTGCAAGCGGCTGGACTCGCCGTACGAGCCGGGCGTCCGCTCGCGGGCCTGGATCAAGATCCGCAACATGCGCGGCGAGGACGTCGTCGTGGGCGGCTGGCTGCCCGGCAAGGGACGGCTGGCCGGCCTGCCCGGCGCGGTCCTGGTCGGCCAGCGCGCCGCGGGCCGGCTGCGCTACGTCGGCAGCGTCGGCACCGGCTGGAGCGAGGCCGAACGCCGGGAACTGGCCGCGCTGTTGCGGGCGGACGCGACCGACGTGTGTCCCTTCGACCCCGTGCCGCCGGCGCCGGGCGCGCACTGGGTGGCGCCCCGGCTGGTCGGCGAGGTCCGCTACAGCACCCGTACCCGCGCCGGGCTGCTGCGCCAGCCGTCCTGGCTGCGGCTGCGGCCGGACCTCACGCCGGAGGAGTCCGCCGCCGACCTGCCGGACGACCTCGTGTGACGTACCGCTGGGGCATGACAAATATTGGGCGGTGATTCACCGGCGGGACGCCTGGGCGGCCTTGGCGCGCAAGCGGAATTCGAGGATCCTGAACTGCCTTTCCCCCCACAGCCGTTCGGCTGCGCCCGAGTTCAGGAGGAGGACGCAGTGTCGTCCAAGAAGTCCATTCGCCGCAGGAGATGGGGCACCGGTCTGGCCGGCGCCGTCGCTCTCGTCATCGCCTTCCCCGCCACCGCCTTCGCCGCCCCGCCGCCGGCCCTGCCCGCCAACGCGGAGGCCGCGGAGCGGACGTACCAGCCGGCCTTCGACTACGACACGGACGGCTGCTACTCCACCCCCGCGATCAGCGCGGACGGCACGGTCAACGGCGGCCTCAGCCCGACCGGCGCGCTCAACGGCAACTGCCGGGACGCCTCGGACCTCGACAACACCAACAGCTACTCGCGCTACAAGTGCAACAACGGCTGGTGCGCCTACCTGTACGGTCTCTACTTCGAGAAGGACCAGGCGCTCGCCGGCACCAGCATCGGCGGTCACCGCCACGACTGGGAGCACGTCGTGGTGTGGGTGCAGAACAGCCAGGTGAAGTACGTCTCGACGTCCAACCACGGCTCCTTCACCGTGCACGCCGCCTCGCAGATCCGCTTCGACGGCACCCACGCCAAGATCGTGTACCACAAGGACGGCATCGGCACCCACTGCTTCCGCGCCGCCACCGCGGGGGACGAGCCGCCGGAGAACCACAAGGGGACCTGGCAGTACCCGCCGCTGGTCGGCTGGAACGGCTACCCGGCGGGCGTGCGCGACAAGCTGGTGGCCCACAACTTCGGCAGCGCCAACTTCGGCCTGAAGGACGGCAGCTTCAACAGCCACCTGGCCTCGGCCAAACCGTCGGGCATCACCTTCGACCCGAACGCCTGACCGCGTCCGCCCCGCCCGGTCGTCCCACCGGGCGGGGCGCTCGCGCGGGGACGGCGGCCCGCCGCGGCCGCGCCCGGAATGCGGGCGAGCGCCGCGGGAGGGTTTATCGTGTTCCGCATGCCGGTTCCCGAAGTGATCCGCGTCGTCTCCCGTGACTCCCCCATGGCGCTCGCCCAAGTGGAGCGCGTACGAGCGGAGTTGGCCGCCCTGCTGCCCGGTCTGCGTACCGAGGTGGTGCCGGTGAGGACGACCGGCGACAAGTGGATGGGCGATCTGTCCCAGGTCGAGGGCAAGGGCGCGTTCACCAAGGAGGTCGACGCCGCCCTGCTGGCCGGCGACGCCGATCTGGCGGTGCACTGCGTCAAGGACGTGCCCGCCGACCGTCCGCTCCCGGCCGGCACGGTCTTCGCGGCGTTCCTCGAGCGCGACGACATCCGCGACGCCCTGGTGCACCCGGGCGGCCTCACGCTGGACGAACTCCCGGCCGGCACCCGCGTCGGCACCTCGTCGGTGCGCCGCGTCGCCCAGCTGGCGGCCACCCATCCGCACCTTCGCTGCGTGCCGTTCCGCGGCAACGCCAACCGGCGGCTGGACAAGCTCGCCGCCGGCGAGGCGGACGCGCTGCTGCTCGCCGTCTCCGGCCTGGAGCGGATCGGCCGGACCGACGTGATCAGCGAGGTCCTCTCCACCGAGACGATGATGCCGCCCATCGGCGCGGGCATCCTCGCCCTGCAGTGCCGCGAGGACGACACCGACGTCATCGACGCCGTCAGCGCCCTCGGCGATCCGGACACGCACCGGGAGGCGACGGCGGAGCGGATGTTCCTGCATGTGCTCCAGGGGCACTGCAACAGCCCCATCGCCGGCTACGCGCGCGTCGACCGCGGCGGCGAGCTGTCCCTGCGGGCCTGTGTGTTCACCCCGGACGGCAAGACCCGGCTCAACGCCCACGAGTGGGCGGGCCGGCTCGACCCGGCCACGCTGGGCACCTCGGTCGCCGTGGCGCTGCTGCGCCAGGGTGCGCGCGAGATCATCGACGGCATCCCGCACTGACCGGCGTCCCGCGCCGGCCGGGCGCGGTGCGGCGGGTCAGGCGGTGCCCTCCTCGGCCTGGTCGCGCAGGAAGTTGCTCACCTGGTGCGCCAGACCGTCCCGGCCGGACGCGGCGTGCGCGCAGGCCGCGCCCTCGGGCAGACCGACGCCGCCCGCCCACAGCCTACGCTCGGTCCAGTCGTCGTCGACCCTCAGCTGGATCTGGACGTCCACCTGCGACAGCGCCTCCTCGGGCCCCGCGGCGAACAGCACCGCCGTGACCCGGCGCAGCGGGTACAGATCGTAGCCCTCGACGAACTGCGAGTTGCGCCAGTCCAGGAACGCGCTCTCGCCGTCGGCACCGACGCGCACGTCGATCTGGCCGTCCTCCAGGTGGATGCCGAGCCGCCGCTCACCGCGGTTCTCGACCGTCACCCGGACGCTGAAGTACGTCAGCCCCTCGGCGGCGTCGTCACGCCCCCGCGGCGGCTCCGCCCGCTCCAGTCGGTGGACGCGCAGACGCAGACCGGCATGCTCGTCGTACTCCTGCCAGTCCCCGACCACGTTCGGCTCGTACACGGTGCACCTCTCGACCTCTCGACGCTGCTTCCTATCCGTGGGCTCAGCGCACTGTCAAATGGGCGGAATGAGCCGTGGCGGGCCGTTTCCCGGCCTTGATCGCTGATCAAGCCGTGCGCAGGAAGAACCCGCCGGACCCGCGCGGGAGCGCTCGGCGGGCGTGCCGCACATCACGTCCGCGGCCGGCCGTGCCGGGGCCGGGAGCGACGCGGCGCAGTCGCCCGGTCGCGGCGCGTCGACACTTTCACCAGGGGTGTTTCGTCCCGTTTTGTTCCGGGAAAGGGCATGACAGTGCTTCGGACAGGAGGCACGTCCGTGGGAGCCGGTTCGCCGATCCCGGTGTCGTCCGAGCGGTCGAAGCGCGCGCCCACGGTGTCTGTCCACCCGGCACCTGCTGAGGGAGGCGCGCGCGCATGCGTACCGCCAGCAGAACGAAGCAACATCCCCACGACGACGCACCCGACACCGCCGCGGACTTCGAGCGGCTGCGGGAACTGTCCGACGGTCCCGAACGCAAGGCGCTCAGGGACGAACTGGTCCGGGTCTGGCTGCCGATGGCGGAGCGGATCGCGGTCCGTTTCCGCGGGCGCGGCGAGTCCCTGGAGGACCTGTACCAAGTGGCCGCGCTCGGCCTGGTCAAGGCCGTCGACCACTACGACCCCGCGCGCGGGCGCGCCTTCGAGGCGTACGCCGTGCCGACCGTGACCGGCGAGATCAAGCGGCACTTCCGCGACCACATGTGGACGCTGCACGTCCCGCGCCGCGTCCAGGACCTGCGCAACCGGGTGCGCCGCGCGGCCAAGGAGCTGGCGCAGACCACGCCGGGGCGGCCGCCGTCCGTGGCCGAGATCGCCGCGCACGCGCAACTGACCGAGGACGAGGTGCGCACCGGCATGGAGGCACTGGAGTGCTTCACGGCGCTCTCCCTGGAGGCCGAGATGCCGGGCACCGAGGGGTACGCCCTCGCGGACGCGATCGGCGGGCCCGATCCGCGCTACGACGTGGTGGTGGACCGGGTCGCCGTGGCGCCCTGTCTGCAGGCCCTGCCGGAGCGCGAGCGCACCATTCTGTACCTGCGGTTCTTCCAGGGCATGACGCAGAGCTGCATCGCCGAGCAGCTGGGCATCTCCCAGATGCACGTCTCGCGGCTGCTCAGCGCCTGCTTCGCCCGGCTGCGGGAGGAACTGCTCGCCGGACCACGGTGAGCGAGCCCCGTTGGGCGGCCCACCCGGCCCCGGTGGGCCGCCCAACGGCCCTGCCCGTCCGGTGTCACTCGGACGGGGTCCCGGGGATCTGCGCCGGCCCGTGCCGGTCCAGGGCGTCCTCCAGCTCGGCGCGGATCCTGGGGGGCAGCTCGCCGTTGCGGCCCCAGATCAGGACCAGCTCGGCGATGTGGCGCAGCTTGACGTTGGTGTGCTGGGAGACGTCCTTCAGCACGGCCCAGCCCTGGTCCGGCGTCAGCCGGCCCAGGGCGACCATCATCCCGATCGCCTGGTCGACCACCGCGTGCGAGGCCACGGCCTCCTTGAGCTGGGCGACCTGCTCCTCCAGCTCCCGCAGCCGGTCGGCCCCGTCGTCGGGCCCGCTGGGTACTGATGCCACGGATACATCCTGCCCACGGGGACCGGCATCGGCCACCGGGGCACTCGGCAGGCGCCGACACCGGATCCGGAGGGACACTGGTGTCGAACCGGTGGCTGCCGGTCGCCGCGACCCAGGATCTACTCCCATGAGCAACGACACGACACCCGCCGGCCGCGCGAGCGGCGTCCTGTCCACCCATGCCGTCTTCGGGGCACCCTGCTGGGTGAGCCTGACCAGCCGCGACGTCCAGGCCACCGAGGAGTTCTACAGCGCCGTGCTGGGCTGGGAGTGGCGGCGCGCCAAGCTCGGCGACCGCTTCCGGGTGGCCCTGTCGGAGGGATCGCCGGTCGCGGGGATCGCCGCGGTCGCCGGAATGCTGCAGACGGCGGTCGCCTGGACGCCGTACTTCGCGGTGTCCAGCGCCGACGAGGCGGTCTCGCGGGTGCAGGAGCGGGGCGGCACCACGGCGGTCGGACCGATCTCCTTCCCGCCGGGGCGGGCGGCTCTCCTGGCCGACCGGGACGGCGCCACGTTCGGCATCTGGGAGGGCGAGCTGGTCACCGACTGGGACACCTGGCGGCACGCGGCCCCGGCCTTCGTCCGGCTGCACACGCGGGACGCCTTCGACGCCGCGATCTTCTACGGCGAGGTCCTCGACTGGGCCTCGTCCAAGCCGGGCTGCTGCGAGGTGGGCTACGAGGGCGACGAAGTGGTCCTGCGCAGCGGGGGCGACGTGGTGGCCCGCATCGTGTCCGGCGCCCTGGGAGAGGCCCCCGACCCGAGCGTGCGCCCGCACTGGCAGGTCCACTTCGCCGTCCCGGACGTCGCGGCCTGCGCACGCGCCGCCGAGGCGCACGGGGGCAGCGTCCTGCGGGAGACCGCCGACGAGGCGGTGCTCCGCGACGCGGACGGCGCCCGGTTCACGGTGACGGCGCGCCGCGCGCGCTGACGCGGAGCGAGCGACCCGCGCCCCGCGCCCCGCGCCCGCATGGCGACGGGGGCCCGCACCGCACGCGGGCCCCCGTCGGGCCGGTCTCCCAGGGAGCCGGCTCAGTCCCCCTTGCGGCGTGCGCCGCCCGGCAGGCGGGACGGCCGGGACAGCAGGACCAGGCCGCGCCCCTCCACGCGCACCACCGTGCCGGCCTTGTGCTCGCGCTCGTCGGGGACGCCCTGCGGGTCGGCGGTGTCGATCAGGGCCGTCCAGCGCTCCCCGTAGGCGGCGTCCGGGAGGCGGAAGTCGACCGGCTCCCAGTAGCCGTTGAGCAGCAGCAGGAACGAGTCGTCCACGACCGGCCGGCCGTAGGCGTCGCGCTCGGCGATGGCGTCGCCGTTGAGGAAGACGCCGACGGTGTGCGCGTCGGAGCGCTGCCAGTCCTGTTCCCCCATCTCGCTCGCGTTGGGCAGCAGCCACACCAGGTCGGGCAGCGGCTGCTCGGCGTTCCTCGGCGTCTCGCCCCGGAAGAAGCGCCGGCGGCGCAGCACCGGGTGCTCGGCGCGCAGGGCGATGAGGCGGCGGGTGAACTCGCGCAGCGCTTCCTGCTCCTCGGTCAGCCGCCAGTCGATCCAGGAGATCTCGTTGTCCTGGCAGTAGGCGTTGTTGTTGCCGCGCTGGGTGCGCCCGAGTTCGTCGCCGTGGCAGAGCATCGGGATGCCCTGCGACAGCAGCAGCGTGGCGAGGAAGTTGCGTTGCTGGCGGCCGCGCAGCTCCAGCACCCCGGGGTCGTCCGTCTCGCCCTCGGCGCCGCAGTTCCAGGACCGGTTGTCGCTCTCCCCGTCCTGGTTGTCCTCGCCGTTGGCCTCGTTGTGCTTGTCGTTGTACGACACCAGGTCGCGCAGCGTGAACCCGTCGTGCGCGGTGACGAAGTTGACGCTGGCGCGCGGCCGGCGCCTGCTGTGCTGGTACAGGTCGGAGGAGCCGGTCAGCCGGGACGCGAACTCGCCGAGCGTGTGCTCCTCACCGCGCCAGAAGTCCCGTACGGCGTCCCGGTACATGCCGTTCCACTCCGACCACAGCGGCGGGAAGTTGCCCACCTGGTAGCCGCCCTCCCCCACGTCCCAGGGCTCGGCGATCAGCTTGACCCGGCTGATCACCGGGTCCTGCTGGATGAGGTCGAAGAACGCCGAGAGCCGGTCCACCTCGTGGAACTGCCGGGCCAGGGTCGCCGCGAGGTCGAAGCGGAAGCCGTCGACGTGCATCTCGGTGACCCAGTACCGCAGCGAGTCCATGATCAGCTGGAGGACGTAGGGGTGCCGCATGAGCAGGCTGTTGCCGGTGCCGGTGGTGTCGTAGTAGTGCCGCCAGTCGCCGTCGACCAGCCGGTAGTAGGAGGCGTTGTCGATGCCGCGGAAGGAGAGGGTGGGACCCCGCTCGTTGCCCTCGGCGGTGTGGTTGTAGACGACGTCGAGGATCACCTCGAGGCCGGCCGCGTGCAGCGCCCTGACCATCGACTTGAACTCGGCGACCTGCTCCCCGCGGGTGCCGCGGGCCGCGTAGGCGTTGTGCGGCGCGAAGAAGCCGATGGTGTTGTAGCCCCAGTAGTTGGACAGCCCGCGGTCCTGGAGGTGGCCGTCCTGCACGAACTGGTGCACCGGCATCAGCTCCACCGCCGTCACCCCGAGCCGGGCCAGATGCTCGACGACGGCCGGGTGGGCGAGCCCCGCGTAGGTGCCGCGCAGCTCGGGCGGCACGTCGGGGTGGGTGCGGGTGAGCCCGCGCACATGGGCCTCGTAGATCACGGTGTCCGCGTACGGCCGTCGCAGCGGACGGTCGTCGCCCCAGTCGAACGCCGGGTCGGTCACCACGCCGAGCATGGTGTGCCCGGCGCTGTCGGCCGGGTCGGGGCCGGCGGCCGAGCGCTCGTAGAGCGAGGGGTGGTTGTCGATCTGGCCGTCCACGGCGGTGGCGTACGGGTCGAGGAGCAGCTTGGCCGGGTTGCAGCGCTGGCCGACGGCCGGGTGCCAGGGTCCGTGCACCCGGTAGCCGTAGCGCTGCCCCGGTCCGACGTCGGGCAGGTAGCAGTGCCAGACGAAGCCGTCGACCTCGGTGAGCGGCACGGTGCGGTGGTGCCCGTCGTCGTCCACGAGGACGAGTTCGACACGCTGGGCGACCTCGCTGAACAGGGCGAAGTTGGTGCCCCTGCCGTCGTAGGAGGCCCCCAAGGGGTAGGGGTGCCCGCTCCAGGCGGGCACCCCTGCGTTCCGGTACGGCTGTTTCGTCACCGTGCGTCCTCCAGGGCGCCGTCGGGCGTGATCGGCGGTGCGGCCAGGGCGGCGACGGGGATCTCGCGGGGCACCTGGAGCCCCTCGCGCAGGCCCGGCGTGGGCGCCTTGGGCACCAGCGGGACCAGGCGGCCGGCGCGGGCGCGCTGCGAGAACCAGATGACCTTGCTGCCGGTGTCGGTGGTGCAGCAGCCCCAGCCGTCGCTCATGGCGGCGATGTGCTGGAGGCAGCCGCGCAGGTCCTGGTCGGGACGCAGGTCCCAGTTGTCGTCCCCGACGGCGGTGATCAGGTGCTGGCCGTTCCACCACATCTCGATCGAGGTGCGCTTGTCCCGGGCGTGCTCGTCGATGGTGCGCAGCAGCAGTTCGGCGCTGCCGCAGACGGGCTTGACGAGCGGTTCGAGGTCCCAGTACCGGAGGTGGGCCGCCAGGATGCGGCTGACCTGTCCGACGCGTTCCGGGCCGACTTCCACGTCGAGGTGGTAGTAGCAGGGCACTGCGGTCTTCATCGTCGTTGGCTCCTCACCGCGAGGCTCCCGCTCCGCCGGGCCTGGCGACCCGACCTCCCGAGCACGGAGCGTGAGCACCGATCGCTTCTGAGTCACCTCAACAGTGCGGGTGCTAGCCCATTCGTGCAACACGAGCGCATCACCGGGACTGTTGAAGCTCTAACAAGACGCTGAGTCGCTATACGTGCACCATGAGTGAAGGCTTCGATCGCCGTAACGGATCCGTGCCGCTCGTGCGCACGGCGCCGGCCCGACCGTCGGGACGTGCCCATCGGGAGCCCGGAAGGTGAAACGGCGCCATGCTGCTACCCGCCAGAGCCGAAGTCGCCCGGCAGCTGCGGCGGTACCGGGCCTGGGAACGCGCGATGCTCGCGGCCCCCGCCGATGGCACGGTGCGGGCCGCCTTCGAGGACTCGGGCTACACCCTGTGCGTGCTGATGGGAAAGCGGTGCGCACGCGAGGCCGCCGACGCGGCCGACCGCTATCTGCGCACCAGCCTGGCCACCTACCTGCAGGAGCAGAACGGCCGCCCCTGCCGCGGGCGCGTCGCACGGCGCGGCGCTCCGGCGGGCCGACGGCCCTCCCGGGCAGGGCGGTGATCCCCCTTCCGGAGCATGGATCCCGGCCGGGCCGCAGGGCCCGGCTTCGAGTACGGCGGAGGTGAGACCCGTGAGGAGTACCGAGACCATCGGCCGCATCCCGGTCCGGGATGTCCGTCCGGCGGTGGACGGCGGCCGGCGCCCGGCGAAGGCCGTCCCTGGAGAAACGTTTCAGGTCACCGCCACGGTGTTCCGCGAGGGACACGACGCGGTCGCCGCCAACGTCGTGCTCCGCGATCCGCGGGGGCGCCCCGGCCCGTGGACGCCGATGCGCGAACTGGCGCCCGGCAGCGACCGCTGGGGCGCCGAGGTCACCCCGGACGCGGAAGGGCGCTGGACGTTCACCGTGGAGGCGTGGAGCGACCCGCTGACCACCTGGCGCCGCACGGCCCGCATCAAGGTTCCGGCCGGCATCGACACCGGCCTGGTCCTGGAGGAGGGCGCCGACCTGTACGAGCGGGCGGCGGCGGGGGTGCCCCGGGGGGCGGCCCGTGAAGCCGTGCTCACCGCGGCGCGCACCCTGCGGGACGACTCGCTGCCGGTGTCGACCCGCCTCGCGGCGGCGCTGACGCCGCAGGTGCAGGCGGTGCTCGCGCGGTATCCGGTGCGGGAGTTGGTGACCGCGTCGGAGCCGTTGCCGCTGCTGGTGGAGCGGGAGCGGGCGCTGTTCGGGTCGTGGTACGAGTTCTTCCCCCGTTCCGAGGGCACGCCCGAGCGTCCGCACGGCACGTTCCGCACGGCCGCGCGGCGGCTGCCCGCGATCGCGGGGATGGGCTTCGACGTGGTCTACCTGCCGCCCATCCACCCCATCGGCACGACCTTCCGCAAGGGGCCCAACAACTCCCTGTCGGCCGGCCCGCAGGACGTGGGCGTGCCGTGGGCGATCGGGTCGCCGGAGGGCGGGCACGACGCCGTCCATCCCGACCTGGGCACCCTGGAGGACTTCGACCGGTTCGTGGAGCGGGCCGGGGAGCTGGGGCTGGAGGTGGCGCTGGACTTCGCGCTGCAGTGCTCGCCGGACCATCCGTGGGTGGACAAGCATCCGGAGTGGTTCCACCACCGCCCCG